>CAYLNH010000116.1:4208-21006 GCA_964384625.1 uncultured Lentisphaerales bacterium | reverse complement strand
ATACCGGTGACAGATCCGCAAGTACCGCAGGTTCCCAACCTCTTGAGAGTCGGGATTCGAGGCAAAGAAGGGCAGTAATCGAGGGCTTGCCGGCCGCACGCCGCATGTCACTTTCGTAGGTGTGTCCTGCCAATAATCGGCTCGATCATACGACCCCAGGCGGTTTGCCCGCCTGGTGAAGACGTTCGTTAGTGGCTGCAAGCCCTCACTCCTCACCCCCGTCTCCTTCCCTGATGAACTCAGTCACCGGGCCGCCGAGCGACCCGGGGTTCAGCAGTCGCGAACCGGCAACAGACATCGCATACGTCCGCAAGCCCGCCGGTGGCTGGACCGGCGAACGTTCCGGCGCCATGGTGCGGCTCTTGCCACAACACGAAGGGATGACCGACAGAACTGACATGCGCCCTCGGCGGCACGCCGCTGAGACAGAGCTTCAGATGAATTCAGAACCCGATCGACTCCAGTCGACTGTACTCGGCTTCCCTTCCGACCGGGTACAGGCTTCGAGCCGGCAGACCTCAGCGCCGGGCAACGTTCCGTCGCGAGTACCCCCTCGGTTCATCCCGCTCCTGGCACCCAGATGATTCTGCCCTGAACTAATTCTGCCGTGAACTAATTCTGCCCTGAAATAATTCTGCCCTGAAATAATTCTGCCTCCCTTCCGTTGCCGCCCGCAACCGGCCTTGTCGGCTCCTCCCGGCTGTCTCGCCGGTCGTAATGCAGCGGCAACTGTGCGCCATCTGATCCCCGCGGGGCGGTCAGCCGATCACCGGCACTGTGCGCATTGCCTGGTTGAAGTAATGCAGACCCGCCGGGGTGACCGAGACGTTGACAATCCGCAAGTCCGCCTGTTCCGGCGGCAGGATGCTGCGGTTGTACAGGCGCTGGACCAGGTCGGCCAGCAGCACGCGGACCTGCGGATACCAGCTCAGCACCATTTCGCGCAATCGGGGCAGGGGGTCCTTCTTCGGCAGAGCCAGTTCCTGGACGTCAATCATGAAATCATAGATTTCGGCCAGCGGGTCCTCCAGCCGGCAGGCGATGTCGACCATGCGGTCCAGGTCGTAATGGGTGAGGGCGTATTGGAAGTCCGCCCCCATGATTTTGCTCAGCCGACTGACAATCGACAGGAACCGCGGCTGCAGTTCCCGGATCTGCGGGAAAAACTTGTCCGCCGATCCGAACATGACGCTCGGATATTTGGCTTCGGGGAGCGACTCGGGCAGATAGGTGACCAGCCGCGCCTCAATGAGGACGCCGAACACGCTGCAGGGCCAGGCCGTCGGCCCCGGCGTAATGGTCTGCACGCGGGCCAGGGTGTTGGGGTCTTCTTCGGCCAGAGCGGCGGTGATGTCGTTCTCGCCGAACGGTTGGAAGACGCCGTTGTAATAGGGAACCGCATGGGTATGGGGGATGCTGTTCTCGTGGACGTAGGCGTGGACGTCCGAATCGATATGGACTTCGCCGGCGTGCGCTTCGAGATAGCCGTCGTCAAGTCGGGCCCGACCGCTGAGCGCCTGGGGATCGTAGATTTCGGTTTCGGCGATTTCGTTAAACGTGTCAGGCGACAGGATAGTCGTCTGATTGCCGGGATCGGCCGGCGTCAAGGGCGGCGTGGGGGCCTGCAGGCCGCCGTCTTGAGTGCCGCCCAGCGGTCGGAGTTCGGGCATGTCGGCCGGCGGTGCCGGCGGCGGTTCCGGCGGCGGCGCCACGGGGCGCGCCTGTTCCGTATGCCGGACCATCTTGCGCTCAAGGATCTGCGACGGGGACTCATGAAATCCCGGATCGCCGGGAGGTTGCGGGGCCGTCGGCGGCGGCTCGTTCTGCGGCGGCGGCTCAGGTTGTGCCGGGACCTCGATTTCGGGAACGATGAGTTCTGCCTGACAGTTCGGGCAGTACGTCACAAAGCCTGCCTGGTCGGAGGAGACGGTTATTGCCTCGCCGCAGTTGCTGCAACTGAATTGGAGGTCGGGCATCGTCTACATCTCCGCCAGTCGCGAGGTGAAAATCTTCAGGAGTTCATGCTCGACCTCGGCGAAGCTCTGATAGCGGTCGATTGGTTCGCGGGAGATCATTTTGAAGATGACTTGCGCCAGGTCCGGCCGAATCTTCTTCATCTTCTGGTCGAAGTCCGACAGTCGCACCGTGCGCACATGTTTGCGGGCCATCGTTTCGATTTCACGGGCATGGAAATAGGGCTCGCCGTTCAAGGCGTGATACAGCACCATGCCGAGACTGTAGATCTCGCTCGAGCAGTTTTCGATATCGCCGGTCACCCGTTCCGGCGGCCAGTAGATCGGCGACCCGGAGACCATGTCCCCCAAGTCGCGGTAGGCGTCCTCAACGCGGATGCAGATGCCGTAGTCGAACAGGTATGCACCACTGCGGTTGACAATGACATTCTCCGGTTTCATGTCGCGAAACAGAAAGCCCTGGTTGTAAATGTGGCTTTCCGCCTGCAGCAGACGGAAGCCGATCAGCAGCACTTCCAGTTCAGGCAGCCGGTTCAAGCGCTGGATCCGCTTGTCCAGCCGTTCGCCCTCAACGTATTCCATCGCCAGGAAGTACTCGTTGTCGGCGAAACCGGAGCCCAGACCGTTGACGATGCACGGATTGTACCCGAGTTCGTTGATAATACGCGATTCGGCTTCCAGTCCGGCAACGAGAATCGGGTCGGTCTTCTTGTCGCGCGGCAGGATTTTGACGGCGGCGAAGTGTCCGGGCTCACCCTCGATATAGGCCTTGTAGACGCTGCCCATGCCGCCGCCGCCCAACGGGGCGCAGAGCCAGAAGCGATCGATCTGCAGCGGTACGAAGTTATAGCCCTTCGAACACTTTGAACACTGGACAACGCTCAATGGCGCCTGGTCGCCGTAGGGCACGGCGTTGCCGCAGTGACTGCAGATCAGGTTCCCGCCGGCGTAGGTCTCGGCGGAATTCTCGGCGTGTTTCTTACCGAACATGTATTACCCCGGGCCGCTCGTGCCAGCCGGGTATTCGGTCTGGCTGGTAACGGCCGATTCAAGTATTGAAATATACTCGGCTGACCTCAAATTTCAAAAGACTAACGGGTTGCACTGATGCGCTCAACCAGGGAGGTGGTCGAATACCCCGGCAAAAAGGGCAGAAACGCCACCCGGCAGCCCATGGCGTCAAGCACAACGCGTTCGTCCTGGTTGATCGTGTCCATCGTATAGTCTCCGCCTTTGACATAGACATCCGGGGCCAGCCGCTGCAGCAGTTCCACGCAGTCGCTGCTGGCGAACACGTGGACGACGTCGACACACGCCAGTGACGCGAGCATCAGCGTGCGGCCGGCTTCCGGGATGATCGGTCGCGCCGGGCCTTTGAGCCGCTTCAGAGAGGCGTCGCTGTTGATTGCCACCAGCAGCGCGTCCCCTTCCTGACGGGATCGATTGAGATAATCGACGTGGCCGGGATGCAGCAGGTCGAAGCAGCCGTTCGTGACGACCACGGTGCGTCCGTCCGTCCGCATCTGAGCCCGCCAGCTCAATGCGTCGTCTTCATTCAGAATTTTCGTTTGCGGTTCGACCATCGGCTTGAAGGGAAAGCGTTCTTCGGGGTGTTCCTTGCCAACCGAATCTAGTCTATCCCCGGAGCGCCACAATTCAACCGGTCAGCCGCCATTCGCTGAGCTCGACAAACCTGTCGATACCGATACTGTTGGAGATGCAGAAACGTACAGGTTGGATTCCATGAAAGACCCGAAACTCCTGGCCGTCGGCCTGAACCCCGTCATGCAGCGGACCCTCACCTTCACCGAGGTCGAACGCGGCAAGGTCAACCGGGCCGCGGCCATTGAGTTCAGTGTCGGCGGCAAAGGCTGCCACTGCGCGCGGGCGGCGAATACCGTGGTGCCCGGGTGCTGCCGCGTGGTCCAGTTCCTCGGCGGCAGTGCCGGCGAGTTCGTCGCGGCCGGTCTCGAAGCGCTGAACGTGCCGCATCTGTCCATCCCGATTGCAGCGTCAACCCGGGGCTGTACGACGTTGCTCACCACAGCCGACAACACCATGACCGAACTGGTTGAACCCTCGCCCGGCGTGCTGCCCGAAGAAATGGCGCAGTTGCGCCGCCGGCTCTTTCCGGTTCTCGCCGAGGTCGACGGCATTGCCCTGTGCGGCACCTGCCCGCCGGGCGTTGACGACGGCATCTATGCCGAGATCGCCCGGCGCAAGGGGGGCGCGACGCTGATCCTCGATGCCTATCGCAACGCCGGCGAGGTGCTTGCGACCGGCGCCGTCGACATGCTGAAGATCAACGCCGATGAAGCCCTGGAACTGAGCGGTGCGGCAACGTTGGAAGCTGCCGCTCGGGTTTGCTTCGAACAGTTCGGCATCGGCTGCATGGCCGTCACCGACGGCCCGCAGCCGGCCCGGCTGATAACCCCCGAGGCGGCCTGGCAGTTGTTCCTGCCGCGACTCGAGTCCGTAGTCAACCCGTTGGGAGCGGGCGATACGGCCACCGGCGTCACCCTCGTCAAACTCGCCGCCGGCGCCCCGCCGCCCGAGGCGTTCGCCTGGGGGCTGGCCGCCGCCAGCGCCTCCTGCCGTCATCTACAGGGGGCTGAGTTCGCCGTCTCGGAGATGGCCGACCTGCGCCGACAGGTTGTTCTCGAGAAGCTCGAACCCGATCCGGACTGATGCGGCAGTGGTTCAGCCAGGCGATCCCGGGTGGTTGATCCGCCTGGTGAACAAGCTCATTCATGGGACAGCCTTCCCCTTCCCCTTCCTCTCGCTTTCCGGGAAACCGTTAAGCTTAGCCGTAAGGGCGGTGTTCTGAGGCCCAAAGGGCCGGCATTGATATAGTACCCAGAGTGAGCCCCCGAACGACCTGGCCTGCCAGGTCTGGTGAGCACGACATGCGGGGGCTGCAGGCCCGGGTATTTGGGTTAAGCCTGAAACACAGGCCTGAAGGGCCGAATTACAGCCTCATGTGAGCATAAGCTTCACGATCTCCCCGAAACGCGGGATCGTGGGGGACCCTCCTTACCTGATAAACTCGTTCACCGGGCCGGCAAGCGACCCGGGGTCTTGAAAATCGAAAACAAGATGCGCCGACAAGCTCATCGATGGCTGGACCGGCAGTGGACCTCGCTATTGTGCGACTCCTGCCGCAGTGCGAGAGAATGACCAACAGAACCGATATCCGCCCTCGGGGTCCAGCACTCCGAGAAGACGCCCCAAGCTATGCTTGGGCAGTGTTTACGCCCTCTTCAGTCCAACGGCCGCACCGCTACTCCGCCTCTGGCGCCGGACCCGGCAAACATGTTTGTCGGGTCCGGCGCCAGAGGCGGGAGAGCAGCGGCGAGTTCAGGGCACAGCACAGCCAGGGGGATCTTATCGCGCCGGCTGCAAAACACGAAGTGCGAAAAGCACCCCGCACCACATGCTGTGATGGGCGAGATGATTGATTCACCCATCGCCCCGCTGCCGTCTGCCCCGAAGGCGACAGCCGACTGCGCCGCGTGCCGCCTTACAGCGACTCCAGGAACGTGCCGATGCGGCTCATCGCTTCCTCGATGACCTCCATGGAGGCGGCGTAGGCGCAGCGCACATAGTTGTCGCCGTCACTGCAGAAGGCGCCGCCCGGAACGACCGCAACGTTCTGGGCTTCCAGCAGGCGGCGGGCGAACACGTCGCTCTTCAGGCCCGATGCACTGATGTTCGGGAAGGCATAGAAGGCGCCTTCCGGGAGGACGCAGTTCAGTCCCATCGCGTTGAGCCGGTTGACGATGACGTTGCGGCGCTGGTAGTATTCATGCTTCATCTCTTCCCGGGCGCGGAGGCCGTTTTTCAGGGCTTCCAGGGCAGCTTCCTGGGCGTTGATCGGGGCACAGAGCATGGTGTACTGGTGGATCTTCATCATCGCGTCGATCAGGTCGTGCGGGCCGCAGGCATAGCCGACGCGGAAGCCGGTCATGGCGTAGGCCTTGCTGAATCCATGGAGGAACAGCGTCCGTTCGCGCATGCCGGGGAACGCGGCGATGCTCCGGCAGCGGTCGCCGTAGGTCAACTCGGCGTAGATCTCGTCGGTGAGCACGATCAGATCGTGCTCGACGGCGATGGCGGCGATGGCCGCCTTGTCGTCGGACGAGAGATTGGCGCCGGTCGGGTTGTTGGGGAAATTGAGGACCAGCATTTTGGACTTGGGCGTAATTGCGGCTTCGACGGCGCCGGGGGTGAGGGCGAAGCGGTCGTCCTCCCGGGTGATGATCGGCACCGGCACGCCGTGCGCCATGCGGACCACCGGGTTGTAGGCGACGTAGCAGGGCTCGTGGTAGATCACCTCATCGCCCGGTTCGACGACGGCGCGGACCGCCAGGTCGTAGGCTTCGCTGACGCCGACCGTGATGATGCATTCGGTCACCGGATCGTAATCGACGCCGAAGTCGTTTTCGACCATGTCGCAGATTGCGGTTCGCAGGGAGAGCAGTCCCAGATTCGAGGTGTAACTGGTGTGCCCTTTTTCCAGGGCATAAATGGCGGTCTCGCGAATGCCCCACGGCGTGGCGAAGTCCGGTTCGCCGACGCCCAGCGAGAGGACGTCGTCCATGGCGTTGACCAGTTCGAAAAAGTCGCGAATGCCGCTCTTCGGCAAGGTCGCAATATGGGCAGCTACCCGGTCAGGGCGTGATGTTGAGTCGTTCATATTCCTCATCGTCCTCAAGTACAAAACCGGCCTCTTTGTACTTCTTCAGCACAAAGTGGGTGGAGTGATGGCGGATCCCGTCCATGGGCGCGAGTTTCGTCGCGACGAAATCAGCCACCTCATGCAGGGTCTCGCCGACTACGGTCAACATGAGGTCGTAGGTGCCGGAGACCAGTGTCACATCGACGACTTCCGGGAAGCGGCTGACGTTGCGGGCGATATGGTCGAACCCGCTGTCGCGTTCCGGCTGCACCGAGACCTCGATCAACGCGCGGACCCGGGGCGGCATGGCGTCGGGGGCTACCAGGGCGCGGTAGCCGTGAATCGTGTTGTTCCGTTCGCAGGTCGCGATAAAGGTCTGCACCTCGTCCTCGTCCAACTGCAGGCGTTCGGCGATCTCCGCGGCCGTGAGCCTGGCGTTCTGCTGCAGCAGCGCCAGGACTTGCTCCTTCGTCTTTTTGTCCGTCATCTCTGGTCTCTCGGAATCTTGATCTTCTGTCCGGGGCGAATGATGTCACCGGTCATGCCGTTGGCATCCTTGATGGCTTGCACGGTGGTATTGAAAGCCTTGGCAATCGCACTGAGCGTGTCGCCGCCGACGACCGTGTAGGTCTGCATGGGGCCGGCGGGCCGGTGTTGTCGGCGGTTGGTTGTGCCGGTCCTGACGTTCCGGGCCATGGTCTCTGTCAGGGTTTTGACCACTTTCTGGTCGGCCGCCATTCGGGCCTGCTGTTCGGCAGCGAGCTCAGCCTGCAGTTTGGCCAGCTGTTTCTTCAGGGCGGCGTTTTCCCGGGCGTATTGCTCCACCGTCTGCTGCAGGGCGGTCATTTTCTTCAGGACCGCCTTCATCGCCGCCGCCTGGTCGGCGAGTTCGGCCTGCTGTCGCTCAAACAGCTCGCGCCGCGCCTGCAGGTCCTGGTTCAGGGCGGCCGCCTGCTTGCGGAGGTGGTCTTCCACCGCTTTCTTGAAGGCCGCCAGATCGTCGTCCGCAACGGCCGGCTGACCGGCCAGGAGAGTACACAGCAGCAACAGGACAGACCAGAGTCTCATGTCAGGAACCTCCCAAACTGAGTTGTAGAATCATACAGGCAGCGCCGGCGCCGAGGCAGTAATAGCCGAACAGCGTCAGGCGGCCGCGGCGCAGGACCCGGACCAGCAGGGCCAGGCAGCCGAAGCTGACTGCGAACGAGACGGCAAAGCCGGCGGCCAGAAGGCCGTAGTCCACCGGCGGCCGGCCGCCGGCAAGGAGGTCCTTGAGTTCGAGGACCGTGGCGCCGAGGATCGCCGGGATGCCCAGCATGAACGAGAACCGGGCGGCGGCGTCGCAGCCGTAGCCCAGACGGCTGGCCAGGCTGATGGTCGAGCCGCTCCGGGAAATACCGGGAATGACCGCCAGACATTGAATCAGACCGATCCATAACGCTGTACTCCAGTGCTTCTGCTCCGGCAGTTGGCCGATTTCGACTTTGCGATGCACGCGCGTCAGCAGCAGGAACGAGATCAGAAAGCCGCCGGCGACGACCCAGAGATTGGTGCCGAAGGTCTCGAGGAACGCCTTCAGCGGATAGCCGAGGACAACCAGGGGCGCGGTGCCCAGGGCCAGCCGGCCGACCAGACGCCAGTTGCGCTGCTGCAGGATCGCGACCAGATCGCGCCGGTAATAGGTGATGATCGCCCCCAGTGAACCGGTGTGCAGCACCACCGTCACCAGGAGATGGGATTCGGCCACGCTGTCGTCGCCCAGCACCCGCTGCAGGATGGCCAGGTGCCCCGACGAACTGATCGGCAGAAACTCGGTGATCCCTTGAACTACACCCAGGACGATGATCTTCACCCACGGGGAGTCCATGGCCTGCCTCCTTGCTGACGCCGGGCCCGAACCGGCTTAACGGGGATGGATCTGGCCGGCACGGGCCAGACTGCGCGCCTCCACGCTCTGGATCTCCACGAATCCTTGTGAACTGACCGGGTTCAGCCCGGCGCTCGCCTCCATCGAGGAGTCCGCCTCATTATAGATGCTCGCCGGGCAATCCGTCAAGCTGTGGAAGAAAATGTTTCCGCGATAGAGCCCGAGAGCCACCGTGCCGTCGGCGTGGCGGGCCAGTTCGTTGACCGCGGCCTGGGCCGCCCGGGTGGATGGATCGAAGTAGCGGCCGTCGTAAATCTGGTCGGCGATCAGTCGGGCCAGTTCGCCGAACAGTCTGGCGGCGCGCCGTTCCAGGATCGCCTGGTACACGCAGGCGACCGCAGCGCCCAGCAATTCCATGCCCGGCGCTTCATACACGCCGCGGCTCTTGGTGCCGACGATCCGGTTCTCCAGCGCGTTCTTCATGCCGATGCCGTTGCGGCCGGCAACCGTATTGGCCGTCCGCATCAGGTCCACGGCGCCGGGCGTCTTGCCGTTGAGCGCGACCGGCCGGCCCTGTGCGATGCGAATCGTCACTTCCTCGACCTGGTCCGGAGCGTCCTGGGGCCAGACCCCCATCGTCGGCTGGACGATGGTCATGGCGGTCGTCAGCTCCTCCAGATCCTCCGCTTCGTGCGAGAGCCCCGCCAGGTTGGCGTCGGTGGAGTAGCGTTTCTCGCCGCCCGGGAAGGCGTCAACCCCGTGATCTTTGAGGTAGGCGGCCATCTCGGTCCGGCCGGGGAACTGCTGCAGCAGCAGGGGATCGCGCCACGGCGCGTAGACTTTCATCTCGGGCGCCAGGACATTGGTGTAGCGCTCGAACCGGACCTGGTCGTTGCCGCGGCCGGTGGCGCCGTGGGCCAGAACCGTGCGGTTGTGGTCCTGCATCGACTCGAGCATGCCGCGGACGGTTACCGCCCGGCCGATGCCGGTGCTGTTCCAGTAGCCGCCGTCGTACATGGCCTGCGCCTTGATGACATCGAAGCAGGCGTTGGCCATATCGTCTTTGAGGTCGACAATGACGGTATCGACGCCGCAGGGGGCCATTCGTTCGCGGACATCGTTGATATCCGATTCATCCGGCTGACCAAGGTCGGCGGTAAACCCGATGACATCGATATCGAGTTCGCGCATTTTCATGCAGATCGTCCGGCTGTCCAGGCCGCCGGAGACACAGGCCCCCAGCTTTTCGCCGGTCAGGTCGTTGATGGTGAATGCCATCGGTGCTATTCCTCAATGACTCTTGATTTTGAGAAAAAGAAAAACGCCGGCGGGATGCACGGCGTTTTTCGAGAACTTGGATGGATCGCGACGGGCTAGTTTTCCGTGGGGTGCTGGACCCGCCAGTCAATCCGTTGTTCCGGCATAAACGGGAACTCCGGTTCGATAATCGTTCCCTGCCGGAAGAAAAACGTGCAGATTTCATAGACGCCGACCACTTCCCGCATCAGGAAGCGTTTGAAGCCCAGGAACGTGCCCCAGGTGATGCCGGCGGCGCCGCCGTACGTCTGATTTACCTGGATCATGGCCTTGGGCAGGTCCACGATACCGAAGATCACGTTCGAAAAACCACGACCGAGCTTGCGCGTCGGGATGTGATTCACCTTGGCGACGACCCCGCTCGGGTTCAACAGGTCGCGATCACCCGGGGCTTCATCGGCTTGAGCCGGAAGGTAGGCCCCCAGCCAGATAATGCCGGCGATGAGTGCGGCAAGCGTCGCTTTACCAAATACACGGTTACTCATACTGTTTCGTCCTTCCTGAGAGGTTTGTGGCTTCGATTCTCGTAATCCCGATGTTCAAGTATCAAAATTTACTGAATTTCGGTCAAATGCCAAGCTCTGCGGTTGCTTTTTCTCGGAAAAAAGCAACCCGTTGAGGTCAGTCGTAATGCACTACAAAGATGCTGCGGCCGATCTCAACCAGATCGCCGGCACGGACCCGGACTTTGCTTACCTTTTCGTCGTTGACGTAACACCCGTTGGCCGAGTAGTTGTCAATCAGCTGACAGCTCTTGCCGTTGGGGATGATCTGGGCGTGTTCGCGGGAGCAGGCGCCGTCCTCAATGGTGATGTGACAGGACGGCGACCGGCCGACCATGATCGCCGGGCCGACGGCCGGAATCATGAACGAGCCGCTGACCGAGTTGCCCACCGCCGAAAACCGGATGTAATCGTAGTGGGCCTTGCCGCCGCCGAACATCGCTTCGCCGCGCCCCTGGATATCGCCGCTCTGGTCGAACTGAATCGTCTGCGCGCCGATCGCAATGGTGTCGCCCGGCGCCAGGATCGTGGCTTCCTCGATGCGGGTGTCGTTGATCCGAACCGGACCGGCCCCCAGCGGCATGATGTACAAACCGTCGGCCCGCCAGTGCGCCAGGGCGTGGAACGGCCGGATCTCGTCGCCGTGCAGGTGCAGGTCGCATTCGCCGTGGCTGCCGAGGATGATCGGTTCCAGGGACGTTGTGTACGTCTTCTTCGCGTGCACCAGCTTCAACTCGCCGCCCGGATAGAGCTCCGGGGTCGGCTGCATCTCCAGGTGAAAACGTTTGCTTGGCTCCTGCCCCGGCGCCGGTTTGCGCTTCGTTTTGGAGCTGAAAATCACCGTCGTCTTGCCCATATGCACCACGCACCGCGTGCCCGGCGGGCAGATCGTCTGACGCGTCGGGATGCCGTCAAAGGTGACGATATCCTGGACCCCGCAATCGGCCAGGACGAAATCCTGGCCCATCTGGATGATCGCCAACTGGCGATTGCCGATGCGCGAGTCGTTGACGTACATATCGCAGTCCTCGCGGACACTGCCGATAGTCGTCGTGATCTGATCGCGCTTGAGCTTGAAGTTCCCGACTGTCCCGCCGCAGATGATCTTCAGTGAGGCGTCGACGACGTCCGGAACCTTGATCGGTTCTTCTTCAACCGCCGGCTGTTCCCGCTCGAGATCTTCTCCCACCAACGTCTTCTCGCCGACGTCGATCTGTTCTCCGGGTTCGGGCTGACTGGGTTTCTGGACCTCTGACATAGGACCCTTACTCCGCTCCTCCGCTCAGGTAAGATTCCACCATTGAAACCTGACGCTCCTGAGTATACTGCAACGCCGAATCCTTGTCAAACTCAACGGCGGATGATCGTCGGGATCGGCGCTTTGCGTTGTCCCGGCGGTTTGATCCGGAAATTCATCTGCAGACGGGCCGCGCTGAAGACGTTGACGTTGTGCGTCGTCGGCGAGGTCAGAATGAACTGACACTGACTGCGGTCCAGAAAGCGCGTGACGTCGTCGATCCGTTCCAGACTCAGATGGGCGAACGGCTCGTCAATGATGAAGAACCCGCCGCGGTTGATTCCGCCTGAGGTGGTCAGCGACATCAGCAGGATCAGACTGCCGACAACCCGCTGGCCGCCGGACAGGCTGGAGCCGCCCATGTTGGTGGCGCGCTTGCCGTCGAACCCGAAACGGACCGACAGTTCGGCCTCCTCGAGACAGTTCTCCATGCTGCGCAGGTCCGGCAGGTTCACTTCCGCCGCGACGCCGGCGGCTTCCGCCAGCGCCAGGACGTTGTGGCGGTACTCGCGAATCGTGTGTTCCACGACCACTACATACTTCTCGCGCGCCAGTTTGAATTCGTGCTCCCACTTGCGCAGGCCCTCCTCGTGCTCCTCGTACAGCGCCCGCTGTTTCTCGTACTGCGACCGGTGGTGCTCGTAGACTTCCACGGCGCCCTCTTCGGGGATGTCCTCGAAGTCCGCCAGCAGCCGCCGCACCGTGTAGTACTTCGGCGTCAACTCGTCCAGATCCTCGACCTTGGCCAGCGCCTTCTCCGTCAACTGGTCTTCCGAGAGTTTGGCGGCGATGTCCGTCATCTGCTGCTGATACTGGGCAATCTGATCCTGCACATCCTGGAGCTCCGTCAGGTGCTCGGTCTGGAAGTTGCGCTGCGACAGGAGGTCCTTGCGCATGTCGGTGCAGTCGCGTTCGAAGTTGCTGAGCGCATCCAGGGCTTCGATCAGCTTGTGTTCAGCCTGCCGCTTGAGTTCCAACGCTTCCTTGTGCGCCACGTTGGTCTTCGGCAGCTCCTTTTCGATGTGCTTCAGACGGCCGTGGGCTTCCTGCACCTGGTCCAGGTTCTCCTGCAGCATGATCTCCTTCTGCAGGGCCTCTTCCTTCGCCTGTTTGTCGGCCAGCTCGGTCTGTGCCTTCTTCAGCTGCTGCTTCAGGTCCTTGACCTCACGGCTCAGGTCGTCCTTCAGCGAGCTCTGTCCGAGACGGCCGCAGTAGAAGCGGTCGACGGCGATGGAAATGCCGCCGCGGCGGTCCTGGCGGTAGCCCTGGCGGGTGACGCTGACCACCTTCGCCCCCAGGTTCATGCCGTCTTGGACGTCGTCCACGAGCTGCGTGCGGGAGAGCACCTCCGTGAGCCAGTCCGGCACGCCCGTGTCGAGGTATTCCACCTGTTCCAGGGCCGAGTTCTTCGGGACCTTCGACGGTTTGCCCTTGCCCGTGGACTCCCGCGTCGCGACATAGCAGCGATAGCCGTGCTGCTGGCCCAACTGCCGCGCTGCCAACTGGTCGTCCTCGTCGACAATCACGGTGAAGCGATCACGGCCGAGGATCGATTCGATCGCCAGTTGCCACGCCTTGTCCTTGACGTCGACGATGTCGCACAGCAGGTCGTGCTTGATGTCGGCATGATCCAGTACGCGGATGAAGTCCTCGACGAACCGCGGGTAGACCTTGCGCTGCTGGACGTCGAAGTTGAGCACGTCCTGCTGCAGCGCGTTGAGGTTGCGGTTCACCTCCTCGATCTGCAGTTCGAGGCGGACCATTTCGCGCCGCAGCCGGGCCCGGCGTTCAAAGAGGTCGTCGAGGTCGACGTCGCTGTCGGAGTCCTCGGCGATCTTCAGGACCTCTTCGAGTTTCCGCCGTTCGGTCATCAGGCTGTTCAGCTTGATGTCGAGGTCGCGTTCTTTGGTTTCCATCTGGACTTTGAGTTCGCGGGACGTCTCGACTTCCATGCGCCGGCGTTCGAGTTCGGTATCGGCGTTGTCAAGGTTCTGCTGCAGGTCGAGGATGCCGCGGTCCAGGGGGCCGAGGCGCATGTTGAGGTCGTCGATTTCCAGCTTGCTCTGTTCGATCTGTTCCTTCGCCGCTTTGTACTCGGCCTGCGGCAGCCAGATTTCCTCGAACTGCTTCTTCTCCTTGGTCAACTGGGCCCAGCGCTGGTACTCCTTGGCCGCCTTCTCGCTGGCCAGGACCTTCGCCTGTTCCTCCGCCAGACGGGCGCCGATCTGGCTCAATTCCAGGTTGGCCTTGTGGTAGTTCTCGCGGGCCTCCTTGTAGCGTTCGATCACCTGCTTGTCGCCATGGACCTCGAGCAGCAGGTCCAGCAACTCGCGGGGCGATTTCTCGCAGAGCTTGTCTGTCTGCCCCTGTTCCAGCGCGAGTACCTTGAGAAACGCCGCGGTGAAGCCGGATTCGGCCAGTTCGCGGGTGTAGGTCTGCGGCGACAGCATGTGGGACTTGGGCATCTTCTGCAGGTCGGCCAGCGGCAGGTCGCCTTCAGCGATGACATAGCGTCGTTCCCAGCGGCCGGAACGCCGATGCATGATCACCGCCAGCGTCACCAGGTCGGACTTGAACCCCTTGAACTCGAAGGGCCGACGCTCGCGTTGGTGGTAGTCATTGGTAACCACCGCCTTGATCGCCGCCGTGTCGACTTTGGCCACCAGGTAGTCCGTAAACCGGCGGTTTGCACTCAGCCGCGGCGCCCGCAGCAGCACGCGCAGGGCGTCGAGGAACGTCGTCTTGCCGCTGCCGTTGGGACCGGTAATCATGATTGTCGGCTGGTCCAACGGCATCTTCATCGTCGGCCAGTAGGCCCAGTTCATCAACTCAACACTGCGAAACTCAAACATCGTCGTCGTCTTCCGTTGCGTTATCCGAATCCGTCGGCAGCAGCTCGGGTTGCGGATCCTCGGCGGCCGCGGCCGCCGCTTCTTCCTGCGCCTTCTCCTCCAGTTTCTCGGCGGTCCGCTGCGCCCGGCGCTCGCGTTTCAACGCGTACAAGAGCACCTCCCGGCGCAGCTCATCGCCCAGACTGTTCTCGTCGATCACCAGCGACAGCAGCGGGCCTTCCTCAATGATGCCGCCGTGCGACCGGATCAGCTTGGCCCGGGCCAGTTGCGCCAGGTACTTGCTCGTATTCGTCACGCCGCCCAACAGCTCGCCGAATTCCGAGACAATCTGTTCGCGGCTGATGCTCGCCACCGGGCCGGGCTGGTGGTCGAGGATGTCGGCAAACACGTCACCCAGCAAGCCCGGCTCCTCACGCTCGGACTCCTGTTCGAGACGTTTCGGCAGCAGCAGCTTGCACCAGAGAATCAAGAGCAGCGCCATGGCCCCGCGGTCAAGGCCGAAGTTGTTGCTCCATTCCAGCCGGTCGTCCGCTGCTGTGTTGTCGTTCAGACCAACGCCCCAGTGCTCGCTGTAGACGTTGTAGATCAAGCGCATGCCGACCGAATTCAGCCGGCGTTCGACCCGCTGCCGCAACTCCTCGTCGTACAGCAGGTCACGGAATTCCGCCACCGGGGCATAGCCGTTGCTCAACAGGATGGAACAGACCTCCTGCGCCCGGTCGCGATCCGTAAACAGGGTTTCCTGATAGGTGTCACTCATCGGTAACTGCCTCCTCTACATCTTCTTCGGTCGGGATGTCGAGGCGCCGGAAGCGGCCCTTCGTCATCAATCGCGTCTCGTCTCCCACCGGTACTTCAATCAGCTTGCCTTTCTTGTCGAACTCCGCCTCGATGTCCGCGTCAATCAGCGGGTCAAAGGCCATGTCCGCCATGCGCTCCAGAACGCGCAGGTCGGCCAGCATCGTCATTAACTGGAAACGGTAGGCCGCAACTTCCCAGACCTCGGTGTTGACCACGTCCGAGACGTCCTGCCACTTGGTCGCAGCCCGCTTCAGGGCGCGGCTGAATTCCTCTGCTTCGTAGGCCACGCTGGGGTGGGATTCCGGCGGGGCATCGGATAAGTCCAGATCCCAGCCGACGCGGTCCGGGGCCTCCGGGAGCTCGCGCGTCAGAATGTCTTCAGCTTCGCCGAACATGATGTCCTCGATCACCAGCAACGGATGCGGGATCTTCTGCAGATGCGGCAGCATCAGGTCCGCCAGCGTTTCCACCGAGGCGTTGATCAGATAGCTGTCGAAGTCCAGATGCGTAAGGCCGTACTTGGCAATGTTGATCTGCCGCTTCTGGATGTCCTGCAGCGCCAGCTGCATCTCGGAAATCTGCGAGTGCAGCATCGATAAATGCGTGTGGACGCTGCGCACCGCGTCCCACTGGTCCAGCAGGTGCTGCGCATCGTCGTCGGCGAAGTCGATCTCGAGACTCTCGATCTCGTCGAGAGTCTTGCGCGTCTGCTCGGCCCAGCGGTAGGCGGACTGCAACTGCTGGTACACTTCGAGAACGCGGTAGGCGGAGTCGCTTTCCAGGGCGTTCTCAGCGCGGATGTTGTGCTTGGCCAGACGGTTGCGCAGGAACTTTAAGCGGTCCGGCAGATCGTCGAAGTCCAACAGCATGCTGAACTCGATCTCGGCCAGCGCCGCGCCTTCGTTCTCCACCAGTTCCTCGCCCATCGTGAAACGGCTCAGGATGCGCATCAGCGCCTCGCCCTTGTCCGTGATCATGTAGACGCCCTGATCGCGGTAGTACTCGAGCCAGCCGACATTGCTCAGCCGGTGCAGCAGGTAATTGCGCTGCCCGTCCTTCAGCCAGTGGAACTTCTCGTCCAACTCCACCCGGCTCCAACGCACACGGTCGTCGACCATCAGCGTGTACAGCATGGTGAAGACCACCTTCACACGGGCGTCGTTCACATTGAACAGCTCCCGCAGCAACGGCAGGAAATAGGCGATCGAGTGGACCTGCGAAACCTGATTCAGCCCGTAATCCCGCGAGCTCGCCGCCAGATAGTCCAGAACGTCCGATTGCTCGTCACCAAGCATTTCGGACATCCGCAGCTTGGACGTCGCTGATGCCTCGAATTCCTTCTCATCGGCATCCTTTTCCGACAATGTAGGAGCGGCTTCCATGCCGCGATCCGTCTCCGATTCCTTTTCCGACAATGTAGGAGCGGCTTCCATGCCGCGATCCGTCTCCGATTCTTTTTCCGACAATGTAGGAGCGGCTTCCATGCCGCGATCCGTCTCCGATTCCTTTT
>CAYLNH010000116.1:0-4108 GCA_964384625.1 uncultured Lentisphaerales bacterium | reverse complement strand
TCCGTCTCCAGTTCTTTTTCCGACAATGTAGGAGCGGCTTCCATGCCGCGATCCGGTTCCGGTTCCGGTTCCGGTTCCGTGTCTTCGGCATCAGACGTATCTTCAGCATCAGCCGTCGGGTCTTCCGCCGCTTCCGACTCCTCCGTATCCGCGGGGGGGGGGGCTCCATCGGCAGCCGCTTCGGCATCCTCGGAGTCCGCCGCAGCGCCTTCGACGGCGTCGACGTCTTCCGGGAGTTCTTCAGATTGCTTGTCGGGGTCGCTCATCAGTCTACTCGAACAGGTGAATCAACAGGCCGTCGCGCAACTTCGGCTCGAACCAGGTCGACTTCGGCGGCATGCAGGCGCCCATGTCGCTGATCGCGATCAACTGCTCCACGCGCACCGGGTGCATCGAAAACGCTACGCTCCCGCGGCCGCCGTCGACATATTCCTGCAGTCGTGCCGTGCCGTGGATGCCGCCCACAAACTCGATCTTCGGGCTGGTCCGCGGATTCTCGATCGCCAGCAGCGGCGCCAGTACCTTCGTCTGCAGAATACTCACGTCCAGTTCCTCGGGACGCCGCGCCGTCGCGGCGTCGGCATTCAACGCCAATCCGTACCACTTGCCGTCGAGATACATCGAGGCCAGGCCCGGCGCCGCCGGGCAGGGCGGGGCGTCTTCGCTGACCGGCAGGACCTCCTTGACCGCCCCCAGGAATTCGGCCGCACGGCGGCCGTTGAGGTCCTTGACAACCCGGTTGTACGGCAGGATCTGAAGCTCGTCGTGCGGGAACATCACCGCCAGAAACCGGTTGTAGGTCTCAGCGCCCGTGTGCTGCGGGTTCGCCTGCCGGCATGCCGCGCGCGCGCGACTGGCGCTCTTGGCCCGATGATGGCCGTCGGCAACGTACAGCGGTCCCAGGTCGGCAAACGCCTGCGCCAGTTCCGGCGTCAGTTCCGGCGGACAGAGCCAGACCTGATGGCGGCTGCCGTCTTCGGCGACAAAGTCGAAATGCGCGTCGGTGCGTTTCACCGCAGTGATCATGCGGGCCACGTCCTCGCGGGCGCAGAAAAGCAGAAATACCGGGCCGGTATGGGCTTTGGTCGCCAGCAGGTGCCGGGTGCGGTCGTCTTCCTTGTCCGGTCGCGTCTTTTCGTGTTTCTTGATGACGTCCGCGTCATAGTCATCCACCGCCGCCGCCGCCACAATGCCGGTCTGCGTGTGCTCGCCGGCCGTGACCGCATAGACGTAAAACCGCGCCTCTGTGTCGGGGGTCAGCGGGGCGGTCTGGCGCAGCCTGGCGAAGTTCACGGCAGCCTTCTCATATACCGCGTCCGCGTCGAATGCCGTTTCGTCCGGCAACTCGATTTCGGGCCGGGAAACCCGTAGAAAACTGAGGGGGTTGCCGTTGGCCAGGGCCTTGGCTTCCGCCCGGTCGACAACGTCGTACGGGACCGCCGAAACCTGCTCAACCAACGAGGGATCAGGCATAAGGGCCTGAAACGGATAAATCCGCGCCATTCCTTTCTCCTAGTATATGTCTAACGCTCTCCTGATTGGCTATACTATCCGGTCAAGTTCCCGATGCCAACCGATTTTGCGTCTTTTTTGGGGGATCCCGCACCTCATAAGACGGCGTTTAACGACACATCCGGAAAAATGCGTCGGCCCGGGTATTTTGTCTCGGCTCAACCTGCCTGACGGGTGCGGCCGAAGGACTTCCGCCGCGGATTGCCCGGGGGCAAGGCTCGCCGCAGGCGGTGGACGGGGCGGATGCTGCAAAACCGCTAAGATCAGCCTCAAGACCTCCTTCAGAGGCCCAGCGGGTCGACATTGATGAAGCCCAGGCCATCTCGGCCCGGGTTGGTAATTTTGTCCTTTGACTCAGGCCTGAAGGGCTGAATTGCGGCCGCATACAAACGTAAGCGTAACGGTTACTGTGTTGCCGCACATAACCGTCTCCGCCATTGCACCCCGAGCCCGAAAACCGGCAACTCGAAGAGCGGGTCCAAACATCCCGCCAAGCGCGGCAAGCACGAAATGTATGCCGCCAAGGCGGGACACGATGCTCGCAGCGCTTTTTCGGCGGCGCCTTCCCGGACCGGCGCCCGGCCGCCGTCCGTGGCTGGAGAACTTACGTCGCGACCATCCAGATGGGTGCGGCGCAGCCCTTGGCCCCGGCGCGGGCCGAGCGCCGCCGCGCTGAACATCCAGAGGGCGGCGGATCGAAGCCGGCTATGCACCGGCCCGCAGGCGGCGCTGGAGACGGACATACTCCCGCGGCGTGCAGTCGTGCTCCCGCCGAAACAGACGGGTGAAATGGTTCGCGTCGTGGATGCCCACCGCCGCCGCCGCATCGGCAATCCGGCAGTCCGGGTCCGCGGCCAGTAACGCCGCTGCCCGCCGCACGCGGAAGCGCAGCAGGTAACGGATCGGCGTCGTGCCGGTCCCCCGGCGGAAGACACGAAGAAGAGTGGCCACCGACATGTTGGCCAGATCCGCGAGCTGCTCCAGAGTGATGGCCTCGGCGTAGTTCTCTTCGAGATGACAGAGGACGCGGCCCAGACGCACCAGCCGGTGGCCAGCGCCGCCGTCAGCGCCGGCGTAGAGACGGGACAAATGGGTGATCAGTTCGAGAAACGTTGCCGCCGCCATGGCGGCGTAGCCCGGCGCCCGGGCGCTGAGCTCACCCTCCAGCCGCTCAAGCAGTCCCAGAGTCCGTTCGAAGGCGGTTCCCGCCAGATGCAGACGGCTGCGAAACCCAGGCTGACGGCGAAAGGCGGGTTCGAGCATGAACAACGCGTGAAAGCCCGGCAGCGTCCGCAGGTCGAGCGTCGGTACCGGTAAACGGTCGATGGCGAAGATCACGTTGACCAGGTGCAGCGACCGGCATTGGTCGTAACCGTGACGGCGGTCGCCGGTGATGACGAAGACGTCGCCGGGGCGGATCGGGTAGTCCCGGTTGTCGGTTGCGTGAACGCCGGCGCCGGCAACGATGATGACCAGTTCGGCGAAATCATGCCGGTGCTGGCCGCGCGACTGCTGCTGTGGCTGGCGGTCCACGGCCAACGGCAGCAGCGGGTCCGTCAGATACTGTCTTGAGCGGAGGAATGGATCGAATCGGCCGGTCATGAGGATATTATATGACTATTTGCGTAGATTGACAGCCCGAATCCTCTGGATGGGGCGCGGCTCGGCCTTACAGTAACAGACAGATGCAGAACACGGGAGATCGTCTTGGAAGCTTCGATATGCACCGATTCCGTTTGGGTACCACGGTGGCGACCGGCGTTTACGCTGATTGAACTGCTGGTGGTCGTCAGCATTATCGCCATCCTCGCGGCGCTGCTCCTGCCGGTACTCGGACGCGCCAAGGAAGCAGCCATCCGGGTCGTCTGCGCCTCGAACATGCGGCAGATGTCCATGGCCAGCCTGATGTACGCCGACGATAATGATGCCCGGCTGATCCCCGGCTGGCGGCACCGCAGCCGCCCGAGCGAACACCTGATCTGGATGGCTGAGGAGAATGTCGACCACTTCCTTGAGCACCTTGACGATGTCAGCCTGCTGGGCTGTCCCAGGCTGACCCGGGTGCTGCCGCGACGGGCCAGGGCGCCGTACGATGATGATTTTCATCTCGGCTTCAACTATGTCGCCGGCCATGCTCAGCTGATGGCCAAACACGGCTGGACCTCGGCCATGACAACAATGGAGGACCCGCGGCTGACCATGATCGCCGAGCTGAATGAATGGTCGCCGCGCGACCACTGGTCGATTGTGCCGCACCCGCGCTCACGCTGGCCGATCATCTTCGGCGGCGGCGGCCTGCACCCGGCGGCGCTCGGTTGTGAAGGCGGCAATGTGGCCCATCTCGACGGTTCCACGGCCTGGTATCGCGTCGAAGCCATGACCACATACAACACCTACAGTTCCACTACCGGCGACTGGCTGGGGCTCTGGCCGCCCGAGCCCTGAGTCCGGCACAAGAACAGCAACTGCACTCCCGTGTCTTTCCGGCGGGGCGCATGTCAGTTCTGTAGGTCATCCCTTCGTGTTGTGGCAAGAGCCGCTCCATAGCGCCAGAACGTTCGCCGGTCCAGCCACCGGCGGCCAAACGTCGCAAACA
>CAYLNH010000115.1:0-21099 GCA_964384625.1 uncultured Lentisphaerales bacterium | reverse complement strand
CCGGGAAGCCGACTTCCCGGCGCCCGGAAAGCAGGTTGAGGGGGGCCGTATCCTGCCCTGCTGAACTCATTCACCGGGCCGACGAGCGACCCGGGGTCTAGCGATGAATGGCGCTTGCTTAAAGGGTGTTTGGGACGTTTGACTGACCCTCCTTCAGCGCCAACGTCGGTGCAGAGACTCAACCAGATGCACATCAAACCAAACGGTCCCCGAAGCCGGGACTTATACACGGAAGTAACATTACCTGTCCAAAATACCCCATTACTGAACAACCCTTGCCTTTTCCGCTTCGAGCACCTACACTTGGCGCCCGTTTCCGGAGACCTGCCATGCCCCTGCTGCAAGCCGACAATCTCGAGAAATTCTACGGCGCCGATCTGGTGTTCCGCCAGGTGTCCTTCAGTCTGGACGCCGGCCATCGGGTCGGCCTTGTCGGTCCCAACGGCCACGGCAAGACCACGCTGTTACGGATTATCCTGGGGGAGGAAGACTACAACGGCGGCGACTTCCGCTGCCGCGGCGCGCTCGAGATCGGTTATCTCCCACAGATTGCACCCGAGTTCGACAGCGACAAGACCGTCTGGGGTTTTTGCCGCGAGGTCTTCTCGCGGTTCTTCGAGATTGAAGCGAGACTGGCACATCTCGCGGAACGTATGGCCGAGCCCGACTGCCCGGACTGGGTGATGCACGACTACGAACAGCTGCAGCATGAGTTCGAAGTCAACGGCGGATACCGTTACGAGACGCGCCTTCACACGGTACTTGCCGGCCTGGGATTCGCGCCGGAGCAGCATGAGCAGCCGTTGGCCGAACTCAGCGGCGGCTGGCGCACCCGGGCCTACCTCGCCCGACTGCTGCTCGAGGAACCGGAACTGCTGATGCTCGACGAACCCACCAACCACCTGGACCTGGACGCCACCCGCTGGCTCGAGGACTTCCTGCAGAGTTGGCGCGGCAGTCTGTTGGTGGTATCGCATGACCGCTTCCTGCTGGACCGCATCACCGACCGGATCTGGGAACTGGCCGGCGGCTTCCTCGAGAACTACAAAGGCTGTTACAGCGATTACCTGACACAACGCGCCCAGCGCTTCGACGAACGCCTGAAACAATACGAAAAGCAGCAGGAATACATCCGCGAGACCGAGGAATTCGTCCGGCGCCACATTGCCGGTCAACGCACCAAAGAAGCCCAGGGCCGGCGCAAACGGCTGGCGCGCTTCATCGAACGCGAAGCCGTCCCGCAGCCCAGACGGATGCGCGGCATCAAAGTGAAGTTCGCCCCCGTGAAACGCGCCGGCGACATCGTGATGCGAACCGCCAACCTGGCCATCGGTTACGACGGTCAGGTCCTCCTGGAGACGCCGGACTTCGAACTGCAGCGCGGCCAGCGGCTGGCGGTGATCGGCGGCAACGGCACCGGTAAGTCGACGTTCCTGCGCACGCTCACCGGGGAACTGCCGGCCGTCGCCGGAACCTGCCGCTTCGGCGCCAACGTTACGGTGGGCTATCTTTCGCAGGAACACGAGAACCTCGATCCGGACCTGACGCTGGTGGATGCCATCCGTGAAGTGCAGCAAGAGCGGTCCGACGGGGCGGCCCGCAACCTTCTCGGCAGCCTGCTGTTCAGCGGGGACGACGTCTTCAAACGGGTCGGCGACCTGAGCGGCGGCGAACGTTCGCGCCTGGCCCTGGCCCGGCTTGGGCTGATCGGCGCCAATCTGCTGCTGCTTGACGAGCCGACAAATCACCTGGACATCCCCTCGCAGGAGGTCCTGCAGTCCATGCTCGCCGATTACCCGGGAACGCTGGTTTTCGTTTCGCACGACCGTTTCCTGATTCGCGGTCTGGCCACGCGCCTGCTCGTTCTGGGAGACAACACGGCGGAACTGGTGCATGGCGACTGGGAGTACTATCAGCGGCAGTCGGCCGAAGCTGAAGCGGGCACGGACGAGACCGGCGAATCAACAAAAAGGACGGACTACCGCAAGGAGAAGCGACGGCAGAATGCGTTGCGCCGACTGGAACGCCGGCACCGGGAACTAGAGGAGGAAATCCATCAGGCCGAACAGGAGAAGGGGCTCCTGGAGTACGCCATCAGCAAGGCCGGCGAAGCGCAGGACGTCGAAGAGGTCCACCGTCTGGGCGAGGAATTCACGGCTCTGGAACGGCAGTTGGCCGCGCTCTGGGAAGAATGGGCGAAGGTTGACGAGCAACTGGCGGACGGATAGTCACCCCGGCGCCGGAAGCCGTTGGCGTTCTGCCGCCCGCAGTTGCAGGTCTCAGCGGACAATTCAGAGAGGCGAATGCCGGCTCAGCCCCGCAGCGGCCAACTCGCCGGGTACGGCGCCTCGAAGCGAAGCGGCTCGCGCCGGACCGGATGCAGAATCTCGAGAACTCTGTGGTGCAGGGCGATACCTTCCCGCCACGTCGTCCCGGCGCCGTAGCGGCTGTCACCGGCGACGGCGCAGCCGATCGCCGCCAACTGCGCCCGAATCTGGTGATACCGGCCGGTCTCGAGATGGACCTCGACCAGATACAGTCGGTCGACGGCGCGCAGCAGCTTGTACGTCAAAACCGCCTGCCTGGCCCCGTCTGCGTCGGGCGCCGTCAATTTGGCGCGATGGCTGGCGTGCCGCAGGTAATGGACGAGCCGGCCTTCCGGTTCATCGGGAGCGCGTTCAACCAGAGCATGGTACATCTTGGTCCAGGACTTCCGGCGCAACTGCTCCTGCAGTCTGGACAGCGCCTTGCTCGTCCGGGCGAAGAGCACGACGCCGCCGGCAACCCGATCGAGCCGGTGAACGGCGTGAAGAAAGACCTTGCCGGGTTTGTTGTTTACCTGCTTGACCCATCGCTTCGCCCCGGTTTCCAGGCTGTCATCGCAAGTCGGCGACGGTTGGGTCAGCAGGCCGGGCGGCTTGTTTACGGCGAGCAGGTGGTTGTCCGCATAGAGAATGAGTCTGTCAAAGTCCTTCACGGGCTCGGCCGCCATCGGGCGTAGCTCCCGCTGGGCACCGGCAGGACCTCCCTGGAGCCGGTCAGCAGCATCTCTCCGGTTTCGACAGCGCCGGGGCTGAGGGCGGCGGTCAACAGATTCGCCAGCCCGACCGGAGTGCAGGCCGGGGTGTGAGAACTGAGCAGGACAAAGGCCGGCTGATCAGACAGAACCCGGCGACAGCGGTCCAGCGTTTCGTTGATGTGGTCCTCGATTTTGAAAACCTGCTTTTTCTTCCCGTGGCCGTAGGTCGGGGGGTCCAGAATAATGCCGTCATAGAAATTCCCGCGCCGGACTTCACGGTCGATGAACTTGTTGACATCGTCGACAATCCAGCGGATGGGCGCGTCGGTCAGATTATTCAGGGCGGCATTTTCCCGGGCCCAGCCGACCATGCCTCTGGAGGCGTCCACGTGGGTGACCTTCGCACCGCCCCGGGCGGCGGCCAGCGTGGCGCCGCCGGAATAGGCGAAGAGGTTCAACACCCTCAACTGCCGGCCGGCGTTGGTGCACATGTGGCGAATCCAACGCCATTGTGTCTGCTGTTCGGGGAAGACGCCGAGGTGGCCAAAATCCGTACCGGAGAGCTTGAAGCGGATGCCTTCGATTGCCGCGGTCCATGATTCCGGCAACGCCGAGCGGTTGTGCCAGCGATTGCCGTCAACCCGATCGAACGCCGCATCGGCGTGCTCCCAGAGCTTCTCCGGGCGCCGGGGCCGCCACAGGGCCTGGGCACACGGCCGGGCCAGGACGTAGTCGCCGAACCGTTCCAGCTTGCGGCCGTCGCCGCTGTCGATCAAGTCGTAGTCACTCATGCTGGAAACGTAGTTGAGCCGGCGACGGTTTCAACACGACGAACCCGAAGCCCGAAAGCCGGGCGCGCGGCGTCAACCACCGGGTGGACCGCAACCGTCTTCCCCGTTGAACATAACGCCCCGGCAGTGGGCGGCTCGCCTGAGCCGGCCGGGTGCGTTGCAGCCCGCGGACAAATCCTGCAATCCGCCGGACATTGATGCCCAGACCTCAGTAATGCTATCCAACAAGACGCCCATTTCTGCGCTCCAGGTTCCGGCAATGTGGGCGACCCATAGACAGTTGGTCAGCCCGTTTGAGCTCAAAGTCACACCCAAGTGTCCAGGAGTCGCCCACTTTTTCACCAAGAGGCTCCTCGAAATATGGGCGTTTGATTGGACAGGGCCTTCACCTCAATCTGCTGAGGTCTGGATGCCGGTAACCGATGGAATTGCGGCTCGCCGGCGGCAGACAAATGCCGTGGAATGCAAGGAACCGCCAACCGCGCGGGCAGCGGCATGAACTCAGTCCTCGCCGCGTTCGCAGATGCCGGAGTTCTTCCGGTTCTCACGGCATTCGACACGCACGACGTGAACCCGGCCGCTGGATTTTTCGTCGACCAGTTTATCCACGTGTTTGAAGACGTAGCGGGCAGTGCCTTCCATGCCGATGTTGGGCAGCACCCGGAGCTGGATGATGCCTTTGGCATCGAGTTCGCGGAACAGGTCCAGTTCCGGGTCGTCGGCGTTGATCAGGCACGTATGATCCATAAGGTCCTCAAGCCACTGCTTGACGTCCTTGAGGTCGCCGAAATCCATCACCCAGTCGCGCTCGTCGAGTTCGGTACAGCCGAACGTGATGGTCACGGTGCGGTCGTAGCCGTGGATGAAACGGCAGTGCCCGTCGGTCTGCCACTGGCGATGGGCACAGGGCAGACCGGTGAATGTTTTGGTGGATTTGTACTTGTAGTTTCCCATCGTGTTTTCCTCCGGATTGTCACCCGCCGGGGCTACCGCGGCAGGTGGATCAACGAGTTGAACTCCTCTCGGGAACAGGTCGCGGAGAACCCGCCGGGCACACCCTTGACGATGGACGCGACCGCATCGTGGCTGTGCAGCGACTCCTGGTGCGAGGCCACGACTTTGAAGTCGAGGATGCGGGGGTCGCTGTTCAGTTGTTCGTAGAGCAGGCGAACGGCGTCCTCAACGAATTTGAGATTGGCGCCGTTGAGCTCGGCGAAGGCCTGTTCGTCCTCGCGTTTGACGATGACCTGGGTTTCGGTCCGGAGGGCCGCGGCACAGAGCTCCTGGAGGTCCTCGATCCAGAGCATGTCTTCGAACTTGACGCTGACGCGGGCGACACTGCGCTGGCTGTGGGGGACGGCGGCACGGTTGCGATACTTGCGGGCGTGCTCGCTGAGTTCGTAGCTGCAGGGGCAGGCGCTGCTGTAGACGAAGTCGAAGTGGATGAACTTGCTGAACTGCCCGTGCTGGTCCAGTTGTCCTTCGAGGACGACATCATAGTACTGGTAGCCTTCGTTCTCACTGCGCAGACTGGGCATCATGATCGGGTAGGAGATCTTGAGCATGATCCGCGCATCGAAGGTCTCCAGATTCTCGCGATACGCCTCGAGAATGCGGTTGATGGTACCGATGCTGAAGTGTTGGTTCCGGTACTCATAGAAACTGCGTACGATCCGGCTCATATTGATGCCCTTCTTATGGGCTTCGAGGCTGACGGTACCGGTGACGCTGGTTTCGAGGGTGATATTGCCGTTGTCGCGGGTGCGATAGACCAGGGGCAGCCGGAAGTGGTGGATGCCGACTTCCTGAATGGCGACCGGGGCGCCGTTGATCAGGCTGCTGGGGCCGTTCTGCAGGTCCGGCAGGGAGCCGACATAGGTTTGGGTCGCATGCAGCTCGCTGTCGTAGTCGCGGCTCGGCTCGACGAAGCGGCTGGCATACTGATCACCCAGCATCCGGCGGGCCACGCGGTCCTTGGTTTCCATGCCGATCTGCGACTGCACTTCCCGGGGAGTGCGTTCCAGAAGTTTCATCAGGCGGTCGGGTATCATATTCATGACTGCTTCCCTTTATCCAGCATTGCCCACTGCATTGGTATCATTCCGGTTGCGGCCGAGGCCGTGGGTGTATGCACGGGACAAGGGAATTCATCTCAACCCGATACCACAAACGGGCGGGGTCAACGGCGGAGGACGAGAGTGATGGACAGGCGCAGGGGGGCCGCAGCGACGGCGGCGGGCAGCGGCGGGGCTTTGCCGAGGTCCTGGAGGAGCCGGCGGACGGAGCCGTCCATCGCCTGGTTGCCGCTGGCGCCGATGATGCGTTTGCTTCGCAGCGCCCCGGAGCGTTCGATGGCCAGTTGAATCCGGACGGTGGTCTGTGGATCCGAAACCTGGGCTCGGGTCGGCTGTTTCCAGGTCTGGTAGAGGATTGCCAGGAGCTTATCGGTATAGGTCTGCGGGACCCGGGTGGTCGAACCCGCGGTCGACACCTGGACCCGGGTGGCGGCCAGATCCCGCGCCAGGTTCTGCTGTACGGCCTGCCAGTTCGTGTCCCGCGGCCGCGGGGACGGCGGCGGCTCCGCCGACGTGGTCAGGTCGGCCTGCCGCCGGATTTCCGCAGCCGTCCGCGCCCGCCATTTCTTTTTCTTCTTCTTTCTGGGACGTTGCGGCGGGCTGGCCGGGGCCGCAGCCGGCGTCTGCGGCCGGTCCTCCGCGGCCGCAGCCGGCGCCGCGGCCGCGGAACGCGGCTGCGGCAAGGCAACCAGGGAAGCCCGAATGGCCGGCGGTCGGGGCTCCGGCGGCGGGCGGCGCCAGACAATGTAAAGCAGCCCCAAGCCGAGCACGTGCAGAATCAGGACCACCAGAGGAATGCGCCGGAACCGCGCCATCAGCCTTCCTCCTGCGTGACCAGGTTCACATGCTCGAACCCGAGCCGCCGGGCCAGACGCATCACTTCCATGACCTCGCCGTAGCGGCGGTTCGAGTCTGCCCGGATGTACAGGTCCACCCCGGCATCGCCGCGGACGATGGCAGCCAGTTCCCGCTGCAATTCCGCCAACGACAGGTTGCGGCCGTCCAGGACGTAGCCGCCGCCGTGCGTCAGCGTGATGGTCCGCTGGGTTTCGGTCTCGATCCGTTCGGCGTTGAGCTCGGGCGGGGAGACGTCCACGGCGTATTCCAGGGCGGGCGCAGTAATCATAAAGACAATCAACAGAAGAAAGGTGAGGTCCACCAACGGCGTGACATCAAGCTGGCTGATGTTGCGCAACTCCTCACGGTGGCGGCGACGGGACATTACTCGCTTCCTCCGGCCTGGATCCGAGTCAGGAGGTCCTCGGCGTAGTTGTCCAGGGTGACGGTGAGCAGCTTGACCCGGGTGAGCAGGAAGTTATAGCCGATGACCGCCGGGATCGCAACAAGCAGACCGACCACCGTGGTCAGCAGAGCGCCGGAAACGCCCGGAGCGATCGCCTTGATGTCCGCCCGGCCCTGCATCGCCATGCCGGTAAACGCCATCATCACGCCCCAGACCGTCCCCAGCAGCCCCAGGAAGGGGCTGGCGCTGACAATCGAACTGAGCAACCCGAGACGGGCCTCGAGCTTCATGATCTCACGGTCGACGGCAGCCTCGGCCACAGCCCGCAGCCGCTTCGACTGCGCCGGCTCCAGCGGCACCGGCGTCCCACTGTCCGCCGCCGCACAGAACTGCTCCGGCGTCTGCTGCGTGAGATCCGCCCCGGCCTTGGCAATGGAACGCGAAATCGCTTCCATTGGGGCATCATCGGCGGGATCCCGCCGGAGGCAATCACCGGCGGCGCGCGCCTGGCCGCAATGAACCGTCACCCGTTTCAGGTGAAGCCATTTCTCGACCATGATCGACCAGGCGACCACCGACGCGCCGAATAACAGCAGAACGATTGTGCGGCCAACCAGGTCGCTCTGTTCAAAGGCATAAAACGGCGAAACCCCGGCAGCGGCCGGCGTCGTGATCAGACTCATCATCTGCGGGAACAGCAGAACGGCGGACTTCATTGAATTGCTTTAGTGAAAGGATAGCGGAGAAGAATCCGCCCGGGCGGAATTGCCTCCGGTTTCAAGTGCCTCCACGCTGCAGAACGGTGTGTTCTGCAACTGTCGGAATATAGCGAAATTGAGCACCCAGTGCAAAATTTTTTTGGCATTTTATGCTGGCCAAATCAAGGGTTTGCCACTATAGTAGTGAATTGCGGAGGAGTAGGATTTCCACGATTTTCGAACAAACAGCCCGAGGACGTAGCGTGTATGAGTGATATGCCCAGACCGCAGAGTATGGGGAGTGGGTTCTCTGCCGGTGTACCTGGACAAGCCGGGGCGCCGGGACTGAGTGCTACGGTAAACCTGTCCCGCAAAGGGATGGGCCCATCAACGCGGAGGGCTGGTGTTCCGTCTCCATCGGCTGCCCAATTGAACCAGGTAGCTTATGCCGTCGCGACGAACAGCACAGTCGTCTGCCCGAGCTGCAATGCGGACTTTGAGGTCGAGCCCTCGCTGTATGGCGAGATCGGGCAATGCACGCAATGTAATACGATTTTTTCGATTCGGGCCCCCGGCGTTCCCGGCGCCGGCGCCCCTGCCCCCGCTCCCGGGGCCCCCGCCCCGGGCGGCGCTCCCGCTCCCGGCAATCCACATCCGGTACCCGACCCGATGACCACGGTCGAGATGACCCGATCCGGCGGCCCGCGGCCGTCGCAGCAGGAGCTGGCGCCGCCGCCGCCGCCGCCCCGGATGCCGGCCGGCCGAACCACGTCCAGTGGTATCCAGGCTGAAAAGCCGTCGGCCGCCAAGGATTACGGCCTGACCGCAACGGTAACGTTGTCGCGTTCGGGCATGGGGATGATGCAGAAGAAGAAGATGGAAGTGCCGCCGACCAACCAGATGCGATTTTCCGTGGCGCGCGGCAACGAAGTTGCGTGCCCGCAATGTCGGACGGTGTTCCCGATTACTCCCGAGGTCTACGGCGCCATTGCCGAGTGCTCGGAGTGTTCCTGCGAGTTTCAGATCCGCGGCCCCAGCGGCGCCGGCGCGGCACCGCCGCCGGCAGTTGCTCCCGGGCCCGCCCCGGCTCCCGGCCCCGCACCCGGACCGGCCCCGGCACCCGGACCGGCTCCGGCACCCGGACCAGCCCCGGCTCCCGGACCCGCACCCGGCCCCAAAAAGGCCGGCGGGCGCAAACCGCGGCCGAAAGGCCGGAAACGCCGCAAACCGTCGCGTGCCGGTTCCGGCACCAGGACCTCGGCGCTCAAACCGGACGAAGACGTGGTTGCGGTTCCGGAGAAGAAGGGCAACGGCCTGGTCATCACTCTGGTTGTTCTGCTGCTTCTCGTCGTTCTCGGCATGGGCGGCGTCATCGCCTATCTGTTGATGAACAAACCCGTGTGACCCACCGCCGGCATTCGCTTGTATTCCGGAGGGAGATCAATAAACTATTTCGCCATCAGCCTCGAACGAGGCTGATGGCGTTTTGCTTGTAGTAACCTTGGAGGCGTGTGGGGTCCGGCTCCGGATCCCCGGCAAGAGGCGAGATCGTATGCGTAGGCCCCGGTGCCATCCTCAAGTTGTCCTGTGTCTGTGTTTCTGCCTGCTGTGGCTCGGTACCGCTCAGGAACCCGCCCCGGACAGCAACCCGCCCCACGGGGCCTCGCCGGCGGCGCCGAAAATCAACCTGCAGGCGGATCAGTTCCAGGGCAGCATCGCCGGCAAGGTGGTGGCGGAGGGCAACGTGGTGGTCAGCTACGGCGATGTCGAACTCCGGTGTGACAGCGTCGCGGTCAACCGGAAGTCAGCAGACTTCGAGGCATCAGGCAACATCACGTTGGTTCGGGGAGACATGACGTGGAAGGGAGAGACCATCTCCGGGAACCTCAAGGACAAGACGTTCTGCCTGGGGCTGCAGAAAGCGAAGATCGAGCCCTGGTACCTGCGGGCCCGTGACGGCTGCCGGAACAAGCGGGGCGTCTACAGCGTCGAAGGCGCCGAGCTGAGCACCTGTGATCATCTGTTCCAGGACCGGTTTCCCCATTGGCTGGTCAAGGTCAGCCGGGCCACCATAGACGATGAGAACTGGTGTGACGCCCGCCATGTCAGCATTTGGATCATGGGGGTCCCGATCTTCTATCTCCCACGGCTGGTCTGGGACCTGGACTGGCATTGGCCGTTTGAGTTGAACGTCGGCCATGACAGCGACTGGGGGGTCTGGGGCTATATCGGCTATAGCTGGCCGTTCCGACGGCTGCAGCGGAATCTCGAGCTGACGGTCTTCGCCGAGACGCGTGAGAAGCGGGGCCAGGCCGGCGGCATCAAGGGCAAGTTCCGCACCGACCGGCTGGCGGGCAACTATCTGCTGTACGGCATGTACGACCACGAGCCGCTGTCGGACCAGACGATCGACGACATTCGCTACAACAACCGTTTTGAAACGGAGGAACACCGGTTTCGCGGCCGGCTGTTCACCCGCTATGACCTGCTGGACGACGTCGCCGCGCGGACCCGGGTTGACGGCCGCAGCGATCCGGATATGCTGTTCGAGTTCTTCCGGCCCGAATACAATCGGGACCCGGAACCGAGCAGTTACCTGGACCTCGCGCACCAGAGCGCCGGCTACGAGCTTTCCTTGAACTACCGCGGCCGCATCAACGACTTCGAAACCACGGTGGAACGTCAACCCGAATTGCGCCTGGAACTCGCCCGCCGGGAATTGGGGCGGACCTCGATCTACTACCAGAGCACCACGACGGCGGGACGATACCGGATGAATTTCCGGGAATACGACCTGGCGCGCAACGACGGCGTCGAGGACCAGAGCGACTATGCCGCATTCCGGGCGGACACGATCCACATGTTCTACCGTCCGGCCCGACTGGGCTGGCTGAACCTCGTCCCGCGAATCGGCGGGCGCGGGACCTACTACAGCGACAGCAGTGAATGGGCGGTGACCGACAACGAGCTGAACGAGAACATTGCGGCCGACAACCGGCGCGGGCGGGCGTCCACCACAACCCCCGTGAACAACTACGGCGATGACGGCGGCGAGCGCGTCCGCTGGGCGGTGGAAGGCGGCGTCGAAATGAGCTTCAAGGCGCACCGGACCTGGGCGGACTTCAGCAACAACTGGCTCGACTGGCAGGGATTGCGGCATGTCATGGAGCCGTATCTCAACTACACGACCATCTCACAGCCGTCCGAGGAGAAGGAGTTCCTGTACTTCTTCGACGGGGCCGACCGTCTGGACGACGTCAATTTCATCCGGCTGGGGCTGCGTCAGGAGCTGCTGACGCGCCGGGGCGAGGCCCGCAAGATCCACGAGATCCTGAGCTGGGAACTGTATGTGGACTACTTCTTCGAACCGGAAGCCGGTCGGGCCGCCGGCGGGGACCTCGGCTCCATCCTCAGCTTCGAACCAATCCCCGAACTGGCGGTAAACGCTGAAACCCTGATCGACACGGATTCGGGCGATGTCAATGTGATCAAGGGCGGCGCCCGCGTCGGCCGGCGCAAGGGGCTGCATGCCAGTATCGACTACCTGTACCGCAACGCCTACGCCGAGCGCTACCTTGAGTCATTCGGCAGCGACCTCACCCGGGTGTTTTCGTCGGGCGTGCTGCCGGTAACGCAGACCGAACATCACGGGCTGACGGTGAATCTGTCCGTCCCGATCGGGGACGGCCTGAAGTTCTCCGCCAAGCACTACTACGACCTCGAGGAGGACGTCGATGAACTGGTCCGACAACGCTATGCGTTGACCAAGGACCTCCACTGCTGGACCGGCGAGATCTTTTTCTCGCGCAACGACGACGTGGACATGCTGGGACTCACCTTCTACCTTAAAGCCTTCCCACAAACCAAGTTCACCTTTGAAGAAACAGTGGACGAGGGCGAGGACGACGATGAGTAACCGGACCAAGCCGAACACTTACAAAACCTACCGCCGACTGCTGTCCTACGTCCGGCCGTATCGCAGGCTGCTGATTGCGGGCGTCTTTGCCGGGTTCCTGGCCGGCGGCAGCAACATCGGGTTATTGACCGTGATCGGCAAATTCGCCGGCACGTGGCAGCGGGCCCCGCAGCGCTGCGAGCACTGTGCGCCCGAGAAGAAGGAAGTGAATGATTCGATTCTTGAGAAGCTCAATCCGATCCCTTGGGTCGCCGAATGGCTGGGCGTGGAAGAATTGAACCCGGAGAAAGACCGGGCGTCCCTGCAGTTCGTCATGGTGGCCGTGGGCGTTCTGGCGGTGTTCGTGGTCTTCCGGGCAACAATGATGGTGGTCAACCGGTTCTGTCTGCGTTGGGTCGGCCTGCAGGTCGTCCGGGATATTCGCAACAAGCTGTTCGGCCATCTGCAGCGGCAGTCCCTCAAGTTCTACGGCAAGAGCGATGTCGGCGAGATGGTCAGCCGGGTGAACAACGACACGACGATCATCGAACGAGCCGTATCCACGACGATTGCGGACATGTTCCGGGCTCCCTTTGAAATCCTCGGCGTCCTGGTGTTCCTGGTCATCTTCACGTTCGACCGGCAGGTCTTCTTCCTGTGGCTGCTGCTCGGAGTTGTCATCCCGCTGGCATCCTATCCGATCCTGTACCTGAGCCGCCGGATTAAATTCCATGTGGCCGCCTCGCTGGAACAGATCTCCTCATTGACCAGCCGCATGCTCGAGGTGTTCACCGGCATCCGGATCGTCAAGGCATTTCATACCGAGGACCGTGAGGAAGAACGCTTTGCCCGGGTGAACAACCAGTACATCCGGCAACTCAAGAAAGCGCTGCGCGCGGAACTCTCCATCTCCGTCGTTTTGGAGGTCACGAACGCCGTCCTCGTGTGTGTGATCGTTGTGGTCTGCTTCATGATGGAACTCACCCTGCAGGACCTCGTCAGCATCGCCATGGCGGCAGTCTACTGCTATGAGCCGGCCAAACGCCTGGCCAAGGTAAATACCCAGATCCAGCGCAGCGCCGCCGCCGCCAACCGGATCTTCGGCAAACTCGATACCGACACGCGCATCCGGGAAGCCGCCGACCCTGAACCGATCGAGGGTCTGGACCGCAGCATCACTTTCGAGCACGTCGACTTCAGCTACGAACCGGGTCAACCGGTGCTCACCGACATCAACCTCGAGATTTCCAAGGGCGACGTCGTCGCCTTCGTCGGCATGGCCGGCAGCGGCAAGAGTACGCTGGTCAACCTGGTGGCCCGGTTCTTCGACCCGGACCGCGGCACCGTGCGAATCGACGGCACCGACCTGCGTGACATCGAGATCGCCTCGCTTCGGCGACTGATCGGCGTCGTGACGCAGGACACGATCCTGTTCAACGACACCATCGCCTTCAACATCGCCTACGGCACCGGCGATGAAATCGACGAAGAACGGATGATCGCCGCCGCCCGGCGGGCCAACGCCCACACGTTCATCACGGAACGCGAAGCCGGCTATCAGACCGTGGTCGGCGAAAAGGGGTTCGTCCTGAGCGGCGGCCAGAAACAGCGGATCGCCATTGCCCGCGCACTCTATAAGGACTCCCAGATCCTTATCCTCGACGAAGCCACCAGTTCCCTCGACAACGTCACCGAGAGCCAGGTCCAGGAAGCGCTCAATGAACTGATGAAGGACCGCACCGTTCTGGCCATTGCCCACCGTCTGAGCACGATTCGGCGGGCCGACTGCATCTTCGTTCTGGAACACGGTCGCATCGTGGAACAGGGCACCCATGAGGAATTGCTCGCCCTGGACGGCACATACACCCTCATGAACCGCATCGCTGAGCATGAGTAACCCGGAAAATGATGGCGCAACCATGCCGTTTACGGCACACGTGGCCGAACTCCGGCGGCGGGTGTTCGTGTCGCTTATCGGCATTGCCGTCGCCTGCGTCATTGCCTTCATCTTCTACAACAGTTTCATTCCCTATCTGATCAAGCCTCTCGAGGTCGAACGGCCGGACGGCGATCACCTGAAGCTGTACGTTCACGAGTTCACCGGGGCATTTGCCATGCGCTTCAAGGTCGCCGGTCTCGTCGGCCTCGTCCTGTCGTTCCCGGTTCACGTTTACAATATCGTCGCCTTCGTTCTCCCCGCCCTGCGCCCGCGCGAGCGGCAATTCCTCAAATGGGGGCTGGCCGTGAGTTCGGTATTGATTCTGACCGGGGCCTACATGAGCTTCTACCAGATCCTGCCGCTGGCCGCCCGCGTCCTGCAGGGGCCGGATTTCTACCCGGCCGGCGTGGAGAGCAACATCAAGTTCGAGACGGCGATCATGTTCGAGTTCAAACTGATCATGGCCTTCCTGGTGCTGTTCCAGCTCCCGCTGGTCCTGGAAATCCTGATGGCCGCCGGCGTCTTGACGCGCCGGCAGTTGCTGCGTGCGTCGCGCTATGTCATCGTCGCCATCTTCATTATCGCGGCGATCTTCACGCCGCCGGACGTGATCTCTCAGATCGGCCTGGCCGTTCCCTTGATTTTGCTTTTCTATCTATCTATATTAGTCGCCAGGATCCTTGGATTCGGCAAAGAAAAGACTTCAGATTCAGATATTTAGGAGACCTTCCATGTTTACCGGACATGCTGAGATATGGGTAATCTGCGGCGTCATCGTCCTGCTTTTCGGGGCCGCCGCCATCCCCAAGCTGGCCCGCAGCATCGGCAAGGCCAAGGGCGAGTTCGAAAAGGGCGTTGAAGAAGGCAAAGACGCTGTCGACAACGAGGGGGAAGAGGATGAGGCCGCCGACGAGGCCGCCGATGCCAAGACGCAGGACGACGGCGAAACCGACGACAAGGACGACAAAGGCGACTGACGCGAAGCTCCGGCTTTTCCTGCTGCCGCGGCACGTGTTCCGGACGCTTGCTTGCTCGGGGGCGGCAGCTGGACTCGGTGTCCTGCTTGCCGTCACGTCGCTGCCGTCCGCCGGCGATCCATTCCTCCGTGCTTACCCCAACCGCTGCCACCCGGACAACCGGAGCCTTCCACCTGCCCGCTTCCGACCCTCCGGACCAAGAACGACCCACTATCCACGATTGACGAGTCGCGATTCGTCGGGACTGGCTGGTTTGCCGCCCTTCTTGCATTGCGATTGCCTTGGGCTATTGTTGCCGTTTCCGTTCTGCTGAACTGAATTCATGGTTAACTGAATGATTGCTGTTATTGACTACAAAGCCGGCAACCTGACCAGCGTCCGGCTGGCATTTGAGGCGCTGAACGCCCCGGTTGAGGTAACCTCCGATCCCACCGTCATCGACGCTGCCGAACGGGTCGTCTTTCCCGGCGTCGGCGCCGCCGGCGCCGCCGTCCACGACTTGAACGAGCTGCGGCTGCGGCCCGCCATTGAACAGGCGGCCCGCAGCGGCAAGCCGTTCCTCGGCATCTGCCTGGGCACCCAGATCCTGCTCGACAGTTCTGAGGAAGATGGCGGCACCGCCTGCCTCGGACTCGTTCCCGGCCGGGTCAAGCGCTTCCGGCCCAACGACCACTTCGATAAGATTCCACAGATGGGCTGGAATACCGTGGTCTTCCGCCGCGAACACCCCGTCTTTGCGGGCATTGAAAGCCGCAGTGAATTCTACTTTGTTCACAGCTATTATCCGGCCCCCGACCACCGGGATCACTGGCTGGCCGAGACCGAATATGCCGACGCCGCCTTCGCCTCGATCGTCGGCCGCGGCAACCTGATTGCCACCCAGTTCCACCCGGAACGATCCGGCCGGATCGGGCTGAAACTACTGGAAAACTTTGTCAACTGGGACGGCACATGCTGACCAAACGAATCATCCCCTGCCTGGACGTGCGCAACAAGGTCGTGACCAAGGGCGTCAAATTCCAGAACAACGTCGACCTGGGCGATCCGGTGGAAATGGCCGTGGACTACAGCGACAACGGCTGCGACGAGCTCGTATTCTACGATATCACGGCATCCGCCGAGCGCCGGCGCATCGACATCGAGATGGTCGAAGAGGTCGCCAAGGCCATCCGCATCCCCTTCGCCGTCGGCGGCGGCATCGCCAATCTACAGGACATGTACGACGTCCTCCTGGCCGGGGCCGAGAAGGTTTCGGTCAACTCCCTCGCCGTGCGCGAACCCGACATTATCGCCGCCGGCGCCAGGCAGTTCGGCTCGCAATGCATCGTGCTCGGCGTCGACCCGGTAGCCGTCGACGACCGGAGAAAATGCCCCAGCGGCTATGAGGTAACCACCCGCGGATTCCGCGAGCATACCGGCATGGACGCACTGGAATGGATCAAGCGCGCCGAAGACCTCGGCGTCGGCGAGGTCGTGGTGAACAGCGTCGATGCCGACGGCACGCGGGCCGGGTTCGAGCTGGAACTGACCGGCATGGTCGCCCGCGAAGTCGGGATTCCGGTTGTCGCCTCCGGCGGGGCCGGCACGCCGCAGCACCTGATCGATGTGTTTCAGCAGGCGCGCGCCGATGCGGCCATCATTGCGAGCATGGTCCACACGGGGGAATACACCATTGCCCAGATCAAGGAGGAGTTGATCGCCGCCGAGGTCCCGATCCGTCAGAAGTGGTAGCCCGTGAAGAATCTCCGGCAACTCCGATCGTACTTCCGCCCGTATCGGGGGCGCATCCTGTTGGGCTTCCTCTTTGTCGTCCTGTCCAACGGCTTGTTTATGCTGGTTCCCCGCCTGATCCAGCAGGGGGTGGACACGCTGGACGGCAACGGCGACCGCAGTCTGACCGAATGCGTTGTGCTGTTGATGCTGGCCGCCGGCCTCAGCGCCATCTGCCGGTTCTTCATCCGGCAGACACTGATCGTCATGTCCCGCCGGCAGGAATTCGATCTGCGTCAGGATCTCTGGCAGCATCTGCAGCGGCTGTCGCCCCGGTTCTTCCAGCAGCGGGCCACGGGCGATCTGATGGCGCACTTGAGCAACGACGTCGAAGCCGTCCGCATGTTCTTCGGACCGGTGCTGATGTATTCGTTCGACAACCTCTGTCGCTTTGTCTTTTTCCTGGGGCTGTTGCTCAGCTACAGCGGCCGCCTGGCGTTGTCGGCTCTGGCGCCGCTCGCCTTCCTGGCTCTGGCGATCTACCTCATCATGCCCATCGTGCATCGCCGTTTCACCGACATTCAGGCGGCATTTTCAGCCATGACCGCCCGGGTGCAGCAGAACCTGGCCGGCATCCGCGTGGTGCGTTCGTACAACCGCGAGGCATCCGAGTGCGAACGGTTCACGGAGGTCTCCGCCGACTATCGCCGCAAACACCTGGAACTGGCCCGGGTGCAGGCGCTGTTTCGCCCGCTGATCGCCCTGATCCCCAGTTTCGCGGCGGTCATCATCCTCTGGTACGGCGGCCACCTGGTCATTCGCGGTCCGGCGGCCGGCGGCATCACCATGGGACAACTCAGTGCGTTCATGTTCTGCCTGGTGCAGTTGATCTGGCCGATGATCGCCCTGGGCTGGACCTTCAATATCGCCCAACGGGCCGACGCCAGTGCCGGCCGCCTGTTCACCATTCTCCACGCCCGACCGGAAATCGTTGACGGCCCGGACGTGGATCACGGCATTGTCGAATTGCACGGGGACATCGAGTTCGACCGCGTCAGCCTGCGCTATACGGCAGACGCGCCGGACGTGCTCCATGATCTGTCCCTGCACGTGCCGGCCGGCAGTACCTGCGCCCTGATCGGCCGGACCGGATCGGGAAAGACTTCCCTCGTCAATCTGATTCCGCGGTTCTACGATGCCACCACCGGCGAAATCCGCATTGACGGTCGGCCGCTGGCTGAGATCCCACTGAACACCCTGCGAACGCACATCGGGTTTGCCACGCAGGAGCCCTTTCTGTTCTCCGAATCGCTGCGTCACAATATCGCTTTTGCCCGGCCGGAAGCCGGCGACGACGAACTCCGGGCCGCCGCCGAAACCGCGCAACTGGCCAAAGATATTGAGCAATTCCCCGACGGCTATGACGCCGTGGTCGGCGAGCGCGGCCTGACCCTGTCCGGCGGCCAGAAACAGCGCTGCGCCCTCGCCCGCACACTGCTGGCCGACCCCCGGATTCTGATCCTTGACGACGCCTTCAGCGCTGTCGACACCGATACCGAAGACGCCATTCTACAGGGCCTCCGGGATTATGCCCGAGCCCGAACCACCATCCTGATCTCCCACCGCATTTCAACGGTCAAGGATGCTGATCGGATCTTCGTTCTGGACCGCGGCGGCATCGCGGAAGCAGGGACCCATGAGGAACTGCTGGAACAGGCGGGGATCTACGCCGACATTCACCGGAAACAGCAACTCGAAACCGAGCTGGCCCAGATCTGACCGGCGGCAGCGAAGGCAATCGCCGAACGCCCGTCGACGCCCGCGCCGCGCCCGCAAACTCCGCAACAAGGCGCGAAGGAACCGCGCGGCTACAATAGCGAATCGAGCCCCTTGAGGGTCTTCTTCTGCTGCTTCGTGCGGTTGTTGTTCTGCTGGCCCGCCGCTTTCTGGATCGTCTCCAGTGTCACACCCTTGCCCAAGACCTCCAGGCACCGCACCATGACGATGTACTTCCAGCGCTTGCCCTTGTTGCCGCCCTTGAACTTGCTGACCCGAACCTCAACGCGGCTGCCTTTCAGGTCCCCCGTCTTCAAAGCGCCGACATACAGCTTCTCGTCCTGCGTTTCGTAGCCGAGTTCCTTCAGGTTCCGAAGGAACTTCTTGAAGGAGCTGGACGTCTTGAAGTGCAGCTCCACGCCGATCAGCTTGTTGTTGATGATCAGGAATGCCTGCCGGCTGATGCCGTAGGTCCCCGACAGACTTCGGCTCTTGTCAACCCGATACTCGGTACACTGTACCTGCGTCTCGATGTCAAGGATCCCCTTGCTCGGCCCCACCAGTTTGCGGCCCTTGCGCTTGGCCAGCGCGAAGATGTCCTTGGCCGTCATGCCGAACTGTACACCGGCAAGTTCAATGTCTTCCTCTTTCTTGCCGAAAGCCGTGAGGCTGGTCGTGAACAGGGCAAGAACTACCGCGAGCTGGATGATCTTCATGCTGATTCTCCTGAGAACGGTGAACAATTACCACGCCTGTCGTAGAATATAAAAAGTTTATAAATAAGCGCAAGAAGAAACCGGGAATTTTCTGGATCGGCATCGGGTGCCCGGCGTTTCGTGTCGGCGCCGGAATCGTCTCACCTGCCTGGAGTCGTTGTCACAGCTGTCGATTCGGGGCACTGGTTCCGGGATCCTTCGTTACACCCTTCTGAGGTCATCCATGCTTGAGGCGGCGGATGACGAAACTGAAAGCCGAAACGCCCGGCGCGGTGGAAGTAATTGCGACACAAATTGCCGAATAATCGTTGCGTCGGTCCTTACTGGTCGACGACGCGAAGGAAGGGGGGAAACATGCCCTGAGGCAGGCGATAGGGTTCAAAGGCGCCCGAACGGTTGACGAACCCGATGATCAGGTAGATCACCACGAGGACCGCCAGGAAGCCGGCGATATGCACGCCGAGCCCCGGGCCGCGGCGGGGGGGAGCGTAGCGGCGGCGCGCTGCCCGTCGGGGAGGAGCCATGTTGGCCCGGGTCCGGGGTTTGGCCGCCGGCGACGGATCGACTTCGGGTTCTTCCCGTGGCTGGCTGCCTTTGCGGCGGCGCCGGGCCCGGAGTTTCTCGATTATGGCCTCCATTTCATGGATGACCTCGGCCCAGTCGGCATATCGCTTGTCCGGGTCTTTGGCCATCATACGCCGGATGAGGCGATCGGTCTCTTCGGTCATGGCGGGGTTGATCTGCCGGGGCGGCGTAAGCGGTTCGAAGGCCTGCTTGGTCATGATGTCCATCGAGCTGTCACCGGTGAACGGCGGCCGGCCGGTGAGCAGATGGAAGATCGTGGCGCCGAGAGAGTACTGGTCGGAGCGCCAGTCGAGCCCGGCTTTGCCGGTGGCCTGCTCCGGGCTCATGTAGTAGGGGGTCCCCATGACAATGGCGGTGGCGCCGTCCTCGTCCGTGGAAATCTTGGCGATCCCCATGTCCATGAGTTTCACCTCGCCCATGCCGTCAATCATGATGTTGGCCGGCTTGATATCGCGGTGCAGCAGGCGAAATCGAGTCCAGGCGTGCTCCAGCGCCCGGGCGACTTCAGCGCAGAACTGCAACGCCTCCATCTCGGGCAGAACCGGCTCCCGCCGCTGCCGCTGCTCGAGGCTTTCGCCGTTGACGCAGCTCATCGCCAGGTAATGGATGTCTTCGTATTGTCCCGCCTCAAAAGCCGTCACGATGTTCGGGTGATCCAGCTTGGCCAGCATGCGGACCTCATTCAGGAACTGCTGCACCGCCTCATCGTCGCGGCTCATGATGTCACGCGGCAGGATCTTCAGCGCGACCTCGCGGTCCATGGACACCTGCCGGGCGAGGTAAACCTGTCCCATCGATCCCGATCCCAGCAACGGCCCGACTTCGAAGCCGGCGATGCGATCCCCGGCCTCGAGCAGCGGCTGGCCTTTCTTGCCGACAGGATCGGTTGCGGGTGCGGCAATCTTCGGCGCCGCCGGCGCCGGCGGGTTGTGCGGTTCCGCCTCAGGTACCTGTGCCTGCTCGACGGTTTCGCGCGACTCGTCGTCCTCAACGGCAGCATCCTCGGCGTAGACCGGTTCCGCAACCGGGACGGAAGGGTCGGGGTCGGCGCCGTTGACATCGGCGGCAGCAGCCAGCTCCTGGGTTGAAACCGGATGGGCCATGGGGACGGCGGCGGCCGCGGCGCGGTCCGCTTCGGCGTCGAAATCAATGTCGGCGTCGAAGATCTCGTCCAGTTCCGAATCCGACGCAGCCGCGCCGTCTGCCGAGGCGGCGCTCTCCGGTTGCGCCACCGGGATCTCATTGCCCGCGTCATCGACCATGATTACCCGCTGCGTCTGCCGTCCGTCCGCCGCGGCCGCAGCCGCCGATGCCGCGGACGGGGCTCGGACCACAAAGCGCCCCCGACAATCCGGACAATCCCCCCGCATACCAAGTTCGCTGTCGTCGACTTCCAGGGGGATGCCGCAAAGCGGGCAGTATATGGTAATGAACATACGGCCTCAGGAATGGGGCATGTCGGCACTTGACCTGCCCATCTTCAGTTCGATCGAATGGCTTGTCTAAAGCTTCCCGTTACTATAGGTCGAAGACAAACGGCGCGCAAGGCTAGGCGCGGCTATTGCAGCTCTGCGGAATTGTTTTTCTGACTGATGTGGCGCATCGGATGGGAGTTTGGTCCGGGCAGGGCAATGCGCCGGCCCTGAGGTCGGTGAGCTTGGTTGGTCTGTTCGGC
>CAYLNH010000114.1:0-21133 GCA_964384625.1 uncultured Lentisphaerales bacterium | reverse complement strand
TACGCGGAGAGGACTTCCACCTCTCTGATGTCGTGCACTCACAGGCGCACTAGCTCGGCCCATAGGGCCCGTAATACTGATAGTCCGTAATCAGCTGATTCCGGACGTCCTTGGCGCCGGCTTCGAAGGCGGACTTCTCGGCATCCGCCCTGCCGCTCCACGAATGCACGGTGCCGACCAGCGTGACGACGCCGCGATTGACGCGAACGTCAATGTCCTCTTCGTCGACGAAGGAGTCCCATTTCAGTTGCGATTTCACGTCTTCGCGGACTTCCCAATCGGGCTTCCAGACCCATTCGTAGTCGAAGTCAATGCGGTTCACGACGCCGATTACGCCTTTTTGGCGGGACGCCAGATTACCGGCCAGCTTTTTCTCGTAGGACGTGTTGACGTTGCCGGACAGATAGACCCAGCCGTCATCGGCAACAACCTGTACGTCGAACCGTTCCACGGAGGGATTGTCCAACAGCGCCGCAGCAACCCGTTCTTTGAGTTTGTCGTCGCCGGGCAACTGGGGACGAACCTGCAGGAAGTTCTTCACCCGCAGCACACCCAAGGTGTTGCGTGCATCTGCTTCGGCGGCCTGTTTCGCCGCCAGGTTGTCCACGACACCGCTCAACGTCACAGTGCCGCTATCGACATCGACTCGCGGATTGAAGGACAGAACTCGCGGGTCATACAGGAAAGCCGCTTTGACTGCCTCCTTGATGACGTCGTCCGAGCGCTGCACGACCGCCGTGGGCCGGCGCATTCGGTGGCGTGCCCACCATTCGACGTCCAGCCCGTCGGTTTTCACGGCCTTGACGCCTGCGACCCAGGCATCGGTGGTCGCCCGCGTCTTCTCCTGAAGACTGCCGACGGTACCGGAGAGAGTAACGTTCCCGTCTTTGACGGCGACGTCGATCAGGTAGTCGTCAACGCGAACGTCATTTTCCAGCCGTCCTTCGATCTCGGTTTTTATTTCCAGATCGACGCGTTGGGTTTTGTATTCGACATCGATGTCGTTCTCAACGCCGCGGACCCCCTTCACGCCCTTGGCAACAGTTGCCGCCAGCATTTTTTCCGCGTAGGATTCCACGGTGCCGGTAATGGTCACCTGCCCGGCATCCGCCGCGGCCTGCAGCTCATACGAATCGGCCGCCGGGTCCCGCAGCCAGGCTGTTTCAACGGCTTCAGCCAGTTCCTTATCGCTGCGTTTCACCAGGGGCTGCACGGTAATCCGGTTGATCACCGCGCGCACGCCGGCGAGGGCTTCCACGATTTCCTGAGCCCGGTCGCGGGCGAGAATATGGCGCACAGAGCCGCTCAGCGTGACGATGCCGTTCTCTGTTTCAACATCTATCCGGTTTGCCGAGACGGCGTCATGACTCCAGAAATCCGCGGTAATGGCCCGGGTAATCTCGGCATCCGACACGTCTTTCGGTGGTCCGGCACTTACATTCGGCAGCAGCAACAAGGCCGCCAGCGCGACAATCGCGGGAATGATCTGCTTTGTGTACTGTCTTTTCATTGCTCTCCTTTCAACGCTATGTGTCCGGCTTGCATCGCTGGGGCGCGATCCAGCCACTTCTTCCATGCCGGCCGCAACGCGCCCTCCGCAGGTGCGGCTGGTGCACGCGACCGATCGCTGCACTATCACAGGAGCATGTGCGTTGCCAAACTCGCAAACGCAGTCACGCCGCCCCCGCATCTCGCGCACCCGGGCGTGCGACGACGGGCCGCAGCCAACCGCAAAGAAAGCTGACGCTCCGGAAAGACTGCCCACACCCCGGCCGCGGCATACACGCCCCCGACGACAAAGCGTACTGCGCTCCGCCACGCCGGCTGCCGGGCGTTCTTTGGCATGTGGTCTGCTCCAACCTCGAGAACGCATTCGACACCAACCAAGGAAGATAACCATGCAGAACAAACCAGCACCTGAACCGGCGGTCGACGACCGCTTACCCTTCACTCACGGCAACGACGACCTGATCACCACCGGCCGCATTCTGCAGCGGGCCGAGGAACTGGCCGAAGGCGACGGCCGGACGGCGGCGCAGGCGACCCTGGCCGACTACGAAGAGGCCTGGTTCGAGATCTCCGGAACCCCGATTCCGGATGCTCTGCTGGATCAGGCCAGTGCGGTATTTACCGCCCGCGACCCGGCTGAAGCGATTACCCGTGCGGGCCGACAACGCCTGCCGAAACGCGCGGCCGAGGTGCAGGAGATTGTCGAACAGCAATATCGCAAAGGCTTGAATCAAGCGCTGCACGAAGAACTTCTCGAAGCAGAAAACAAACCACAATAGCATGCACCCGTCTGTCTTGAGCAGACCTGGAAAGGAGTCCCATGAAATCACGCCTGATCCTGGCAGCACTCGCCGCAGTGCTGATCACCGCAACCGCCGTAGTGACCGTTGGCGCCGGCACCGGCGCCCCGGCTGAAAACGACGGATACGACATTGAGATTATCGAATCCGGCGGCAATGAATACGTCATCTTCCGGCTGAACCGTCGTACCGGTGTCGTGGTCGGCACCGAAGTTGAAGTCGAAGACGACGGCGAGGAATTCGAATGGACCGGTTGGCGCAAGTTCGAGCTGGAACGGGGCACCGACCGCGAGAACATGAAACTGATGAAGAAAGAGATGGACAAATAGCAGCCTGGCACCGCCGCGAAACGGGCTGGCTGGGGACCCGGAGCAGGAAATGCGGCGAACAAGGGCGACATGGCCGTCGGCCCACCAGGCCGACGGCCGTTGTCGCCTTTTCTTCGCGTACCGTCTCCAGCCGGAAGTCCGTCAGGCGTACCTGCCATATGGATTCACAAAGACGCCGGCACATGATCAGGCCCTTGCGGCTCCCGGCAACGAGGCCCGCATCGCCGGAGGACAGCCAGGAGGACAGCCGGTGCACCGGAACATCCGAGATCATTACGGCAAATACCCCCGGACTCACGAGACCAGGCGGTTCAGGCACCTGATCCGTTCTTTCGTGAATGATGATTGCACCGGATTTCCTGCTTAATCAGGGGGATCCGCAAGGGCGGGACGCTGAGGGCCGCGACGCCCGCATCGAGCAGGCCTTCAACCAGTTCGGTGTTCGCGGCCATATCGCCGCAGACCTCCACATCCAATTCGCCGGCGTGCTCGCAAATGCTCGCCAGCAGACGCCAGATCACGGGGTGATCCTCGCGATAGTAGTCAAGGACCTCCTCATTCTCGCGGCCGGCGGCCATGGTATACTGCACCAGGTCGTTGGTGCCCACACTCAGAAAATCGCAGTGCGGCGCGAGTGCCGCAACTCCGACCGCAGCGGCCGGCACCTCAATCATCGCGCCCACCGGCGGTTCCGCCGGCAAACCGCATTCCGCCGTCACCTGCTGCAGCTCCCGGCGCACAAACTCCATGTCCTCAACCACAGTGACCAATGGCACCAGCAGCCGCAGATCGTAGTCGTCCACCAACTGCAGCACCGCCCGCAACTGGGTGCGCAACAGATCCGGATGGCGCCGCAGCAGGCGAACTCCGCGCAGGCCGAGCATCGGGTTCTCCTCCTCCGGATAGTCGAGATATGACATCTTCTTGTCGCCGCCGGAATCCAGCAGGCGAACCGTGACGGAACGCCCCCGGAACGGCTTCAGCAGGTCGTCCAGTTCAGCCGCAAGCTCATCCACGGCGGGCAGGGTGCGACGCCGCAGAAGAAGGTGCTCAGTGCGAAACAGGCCGATGCCGTCAGCCCCGTTCTCGACGGCGAGCAAGGCGTCCTCGGCCCGACTGACATTGGCCAACACCGGGATGATTGTGCCGTCCGGACGGATCGCCGGCTCGCGGCAGTTGCTGCGGGCCTGCCGTAAACGGTCCAGATGATCCTGCTGTTTCCGACGACCGGCGGCCCGCAGTTTCGGGCTCGGTCGGAAAACCACGGTACCGTCAAACCCGTTGACCATTACTTCGGCCCCGGGTTCCGCCCATTCGGTCAAACCGTCAACCCCGCCAACCGCGGGCAGTCCCGCTTCGCGGGTCAGAAGTGCAGTATGCGAGGTGGCGCCGGCATGTTCAACAGCAATGCCTGCCACTCGTTGACGCGCCAGAAAGACCGTGTCCGAAGGGTGCAAAACGGTGGCCACAATGACGGAATTCGGCGGCACTGATTCCAGTTGATGCGCTTCTTGCCCGGACAGTCGGCGGAGCAGACGCCGGGCCAGGTCTGAGACGTCCGCGGCCCGCGTCGAGACCACGGTCGATTCGCTCCGGCGAAACTGCTCCCGCAGCCGCCGGCAGGCAATCCGAACCGCGGTTTCGACATTGACCCGTTGCTCACGCAGGACTTCCTCAATGCGCGACTGAAACGTGTCGTCCTGCAGAATCGCCAGGTGCGCCAGGAAGACGTCCGCCGCGTCGTCATTCAGCTCGTTGGCGACGATTTCGGCGTGACGCGTCAGATCTCCTTCCACCTGGTGCAGTGCTTCGTTCAGGCGTTCAGTTTCGCTGTCGATCGCGTCCGGATCGATCCTGGCAACGTGCTGCTGCTGGTGCAGCAGATCTTCATAGAGGAAGACCAGACCGATCGCCACGCCGGGCGACAAGGGATAGCCCGTCAACGTTCGCTCCGGACGCGTACCGCCGGCATCCTGCGCTGTCGGCTCAGTCGCGACCTTCATGGGTGATTCTCCGCATTCTTCCTGTTACGTCAATCCCAATTTATATGTGCATTTTCGATGCCAACCCGCGGACGGCGCGCTGCAGTTCGCTTCCCCGGGCCGTGATGATCGCTGATTTCCGGCCCGAGCAAATGAGCCTCCGCCCAGTGTCGAAATCCTGTCCGCCTCGCCAAAAATGCTGACAGTGCGGTCCGCCGGCCGGCCGTCGGTGCAGGCCGCGACTTCGTCTGGCATGGGTGATGCTCCCTCCATTTTGAGTTTTATCACCTTTACCGCAGGAGTCGATATGTGGTTGAACTGGCTGCCCTGGCGCTATCTGATCCGACAGGCCGCACGCCGTCACGGGTTCCTTGATCCGATCGCGTTGTGGTCGCGTCTGCGCCGCTTTGCCCAGCCGTCCGAAGTCGCCGAACCCGTTGAGCTGATCCGGGCGGGGGTGATATTTCATGCCCGCGGGCTGTTGAACACACGCGTCATTCAGCACAATCTGGACTGGGTCTGGCCCTATTGGGTAGTACGTCAGTTTGATCCGCGCGACGAATCATTTGTGCCGCGCGGATTCTCGGCGACCCACGTGAACCAGACCCATCGCAACTGGACAGCACTCGGAGTTCCCGGCTGCCGCGCCTATCCCCTGGTCGACCCACGGGGGCTGGTGACTCTATCGTGGGACGGCTGGTCGATCGACGCGTGGATCATCGCCGAAGACGGCCGGCAACTACTGCCGTCGCGCCTGAAGGACGTCACCCAGACGGTACAGGTGGAAACCGACATCCCGAAGATCAGCACGAACTGCCGCACGTCGGGCCTGCGGCTGGAGAGCAGCGCCTCAATGTACCTGTCGGGCGACCGCCCGTTCTGCACCCTGCACTACGATGGTCTGGCCGATACCGACGCCTGGCTGGTTATCGCCATCCGCCCGTACAACCCGGAAGGCGTCAGCTTCGTACATGAGATCGGTTTCGATATGTCGGCCGTCTGCTGGGACGTGGACGGCTGTCGCCTCGAACTGGCGGAGCGCCCGGACAACGTCTGCTGTTCGACATTCGCCGACGGCGACGTCTTCTTGAAATTGCCCAATCGCCCGCCGGTAACGGAATGCTCGTGCAAGATCGGTCTGGCGACGTCGGCGGTCCTGTTCCGGCTGCGGCCGAACGAGTCGCGGACCATTTCGCTGGAAGCTCCCGTGTTGCCGGACCCGACGGATACCGAGCCCCTGCTGGTTGCCGACGCCCCGACACATCAATGGAGTACGTTGAAGGAGACGGCGGCGAAATCCGTGGTGGACCACGGCGCCTGGGACGAACAGTACGAACGTTCCCTCGAAACCCTTGTCATGCTCAGTCCGGACCGCTGCTATCCCGGCAGTTACACGTACCGCCGGTTCTGGTATCGCGACGCCACCTATATGGTTTACGCCCTGCTCGCCGCGAATCTGCCGGAGACCGCCGCCCGGGTCATCAGTCATTTTCCCGAAAACCAGAAACGCGACGGTTTCTTCCACTCGCAGGACGGCGAGTGGGATGCCAACGGCGAAGTCCTCTGGGTCGTGAATCGCTTCGCCGAAATGACCGGCAAACCGTTGACGTCCGACTGGCAGGATCATGTCTACGACGGCGCCGACTGGATCTGCAAAAAACGCGTCCGCTCGGGCGACAGCGGCCGTCACCAGGGCTTGCTGCCGGCGGGGTTCAGCGCCGAGCATTTCGGCAATATCGACCATTACTACTGGGATGACTTCTGGGCGGTCGCCGGCCTCCGGGCCGCTGCCGACCTGGCCGTCGGCTGGGGCGACGACAAACGCGCCAAACACTATCGCCAGGAGTCCTCCGATCTGCTGCATGCCATCGGCCGGAGTATCCATGAAGCAACCCGGAAAATGGCCATCCAGGCGATTCCGGCGTCGCCCTACCGCCGCCTGGACTCCGGCGCCGTCGGCGCCCTGGTGGCCGGTCATCCGCTGCACCTCCTGCCGGCCAACGATGCGCGTTTACTGGCAACAGCACGCTTTCTGCATGAGAAGTGCCTGGTCCACGGCGCCTTGTTCCACGATAACGTGCATTCCGGCATCAACGCCTATCTCACGCTGCATCTGGCTCAGGTGCTGCTCCATGCCGGCAAACCGGAGTTTCTCGATCTCATCCGTGCCGTCTCCCGACTCGCAACGCCAACGGGACAATGGCCCGAAGCCATCCATCCCCGGACGGGCGGCGGGTGTATGGGAGACGGTCAGCACGGCTGGGCGGCGGCGGAATGGATCCTTATGATGCGCAGCCTGTTTCTCCGTGAAGAAGACAACATCCGCCTGCGTCTCGGCGGGGGCATCGTCCCGGAACTCCTGCAATCGGCCCGGCCGCTCGTGTTCGGGCCGACCTTGACGCGTTTCGGCCGTATCACCGTTCACGTCCGCAAAGTCGACACGGATGTTGTTGATGTGCGGTGGGACGCCCACTGGCATCAACACCAACATCCGCCCGTCATTAGTGTCTGCGTGCCGGGTTTTGCGACCGAAGAGATTGCGCAACCCGGCAAGACCCATGTTTCGCTGCGACGACAGTTCGAAGGAGCCCGATCATGAATATCCTGATATGCACGAACACCTATTTACCGCATGTCGGCGGCGTCGCCAACGCCGTGCGCATTCTAGCTGAAGGCTGCGTCCGCGCCGATCACGATGTACTGGTTGTCGCTCCCGAGTTCCCGGGCGCCGACGACGCAACCGGGCCGGTGGATGTCTTTCGCGTCCCCGCGATCCAGAACTTCAACGGCAGCGACTTCTCCGTTGTCCTGCCGATACCGGTGTACCTGTCGGAAACGGTGCGGAATTTCCAGCCGGACATCGTCCACTCGCATCACCCTTTCCTGCTGGGAGACACGGCGATTCGGCTGGCGGCCCTCGCCGGCTGCCCGGTCGTGTTTACCCACCACACCATGTACGAACGCTATACCCACTACGTCCCCGGCCATTCATCGGCGATGAAACGGTTCGCCATCGAACTGGCCGGGAACTACTGCGACCTGTGCGACCGCGCGATCGCCCCGAGCGAAAGCGTCGCCGACATCCTGCGCGAACGCGGCGTCGACGTCCCGATCGACGCCGTCCCCACCGGCGTGGACACCCAGGCGTTCGCGGACGGCGACGGCGAGTCGGTGCGGGATGACTGCGGCATCGGGCGGGATGCGTTTGTTGTCGGGTATGTGGGCCGGCTGGCGCCGGAGAAGAACCTGCCGTTCCTCGCCGCCGCCGTTGCCGACTTTGTGGCTTCCACCGAGAACACCGCCTTCCTGGTGGTCGGCGACGGCCCGTCCGCCGCCGATATTGAACGGGCATTCGCCGATCGCGGGATCCGGAACCGTCTCCATCTGGCCGGCGTCCGCAGCGATCAGGATCTGGTTGATGCCTACCACGCCATGGATCTGTTCGCCTTCGCCTCGCAAAGCGAGACGCAGGGATTGGTCCTGCTGGAAGCGATGGCCGCCGGCAAACCGGTCATCGCGGTCGACGCCAACGGTGTCCGCGACCTGGTCGATACCGGCCGCAACGGCATCCTCCTGCCGCGTGAAAACAAAGAAGCCTTCACCCGCGGCCTGTGCCGCGCACATGAGTGCCCGGCGAACGAATGGCAGGATCTGGTCGCCGGCGCCGGTCAGACCGCCGCCGACAACGATGTGCACACCTGCATCGAGCGCGTGCTCAAGGTCTATGATGCCGCTCGCGCCGCCCCCCGAACCAAATCACAGGATGCCGATGACCGATGGCAGTCGGTCGTTCGCCTGCTGCAGCGCGAATGGGAGCTGTGCTGCAAACACCTGGCCGCCACCAATGAGTCGCTGACCGCAACCGCAACGGATCGCGGCTAGCTTCGACGTCCGCGAAAAGGATTAGCGACGATATCCAGCCTCACAAACGCCACGATTTGTCTGTTCGGACTCGAGAAAGACACCCGTCAACTTGTCTGACGGGTGAATCTCGTCGACAGCTGCAGGTTTACGTCGCCTCCATGAAACCCCGTTTTGCTTTCGATTCTGTTTGGCCGGCTAAACGGAATCGAAAGCAAACGGGGGAGCCGGGAAGCACGGTCCAACAGCAACCGACCACGCCGTCCTGCCCCACGAGGCGGCAGAGGTGGACAGGGACTTTTCGCGCATCGTTCAGCTTGATTAATCCAGGCTAATCCGAACCCGCAACGTCGATTTTCGGCGGACCGATCTCGAGTTGGTATTTGCGGATTTTCGCCTGCATCGTCGGCCGGCTGATCCCCAGAATCTTGGCCGCCTGCGTCCGGTTGCCCTCCGTACAGCGCAGGGCCTCGGCGGCGAGCAGTTTATCCACCAGGTCCATCAGGTACTGCTGTGTGCCGTCGCCGGATTCCACCGCCAGGTATTCCTTGATCAACCCTTCCAGCCGGCTCTGACGGTCGCGCAGAGATTCGGCGCTTTCCACCGTGGCGCCGGACTTCAGGACATGGCGCACATCTTCTTCGCGAATCGGGTATCCGGACGTGTAGATCAGGGCGCGGTTGATGCAGTGCTCCAGCTCGCGCACATTACCCGGCCAGTCGTGCGCTTTGAGGGTCTGCATGGCAGCTTCCGAAACAACCGGCGGCTTGATGTCGTTGCGTTCGGCAAACCGGCTGATGAAGGCTTTCACAAGCTTTGGGACGTCCTCAGCCCGCTGCCGCAGCGGCGGCACCGTGATCGTCCACACATTCAAACGATGATACAGATCTTCACGGAATTCACCGTCCTCGATCGCCTGCTCCAGGTTCTGGTTGGTCGCGGCAAAAACGCGGACATCCACCCGAATCAGCTCGTTGCCGCCGACGCGTTCGAAACACTGTTCCTGCAGAACCCGCAGGATTTTCGCCTGCACGCTGAGCGGCATATCCCCGATTTCGTCCAGGAAGATCGTGCCGCCGTCAGCCAGTTCGAATTTTCCCTGTCGCTGCTGATGAGCGCCGGTGAACGCACCTTTCTCATGTCCCAGCAGTTCAGACTCCAGCAGGTTTTCCGGGATCGCGGCGCAGTTGACCATCACGAACGGCTTCACGGAACGCTTGCTGTGGTTGTAGATCGCCTTGGCAACCAATTCCTTGCCGGTTCCGGTTTCGCCGCGGATCAACACGGCTGCATCGGTCGGGGCCACGCGGCCGATGGCCTTGTAGACGTCCTGCATCAACGGCGAATCGCCGATCATGGTGTCGGCATCGACAACAGCGGCCGACGACGGCTCGACGCTGCGGGTCATCAACCGCTGGCACTCGAGCGCGCGGTCGATCGTGCTGAGCATCTCCTCGGGATCAAAGGGCTTGACGAGATACTCGAAGGCGCCCTTCTTCGTCGCCTCGATGGCCGTTTCGGTCGTGCCGAAAGCCGTCATGATGATGACCGGCAAGTCGGGTTCATGCTCCTGCACCTGAGCCAACGCATCCAGGCCGCTGATGCCCGGCATATGGATGTCCATTACCAGGAGATCAGGCGCTTTGGACTCAACCAGCGCGACCGCGTCCTCGCCGTTTTCCGCGCACAACACGTCGTGCCCGAGTGCTTTCAGCATTTTCTCGAAGGAGCGCAGGACACGCACCTGGTCATCCGCAACAACGATCGTAGCCATATCTGTTTTCTTCAGTTAAGTTCGGGGGGCGCCGGCAAAGAAACGGCAAATGTCGTGCCGTGCGCCCCGGTCGTTTCCAGTTCCAGCGATCCGTTCTGCTGCTCGAGCAGGCGGGCACAGGTGGACAGACCGAGGCCCGTGCCGTCCTCCTTCGCGCTGAAGAACGGATCGAAAATCTTCTCCTGATACTCTGCCGGAATGCCGCGGCCGCTGTCGGCAAACCGGATCACAACGTGATCGCCCGCCGCTGTCATCGTGATGCGCAGCTCGCCGCCGCCGTCCATGGCGTCCATGGCGTTCTTCATGAGATTCACGAACACCTGCTTGAGATGGTCACGATCTCCCTGAACCAGTTCGTCGTCGCTCGCCGCGGGGAGCTCAACGACAATGCCGTGGTTCTCAAATTGCCGTCCCATCAGCAGCAGGATGTCCTGCAGAATGCCGCGCAGGCCGATCGGTTCCAGCACCGGTTCGCGGGGGCGCGAGAAATCAAGAAATTCGGAGACGATCTGCTCCAGGTGTTTCAATTCGTCGACGATGACATCGACGTCTTCTTCGGCTTCCGCCTGCCCGGCCACCTGGCTGCGCAAGGTGTGCAGGCGCATGCGGACGGCGGTCATCGGATTGCGGATCTCGTGGGCTACACTGGCGGCCAGACGGCCGACCGTGACCAGTCGCTCCTGGGCGCGCAGCCGCTCCTGTTCTTCCTGCAGATCGTTCTCGCGCGCGGAAACATCGGTCATGATCCGACTGATGTACTTGCCGACCATCTGCAGTTCCTGTTCCGGCGACCGCGGTTCCCGCGCCGGGTCGGCGGCCGCCACGTCCTCATCTGCCCCGGACGCCGGCATCGGCGATTCCGCCGTGCGGCGTACCGTCCCGATGAAACGATACGGCCGGCCGGCTTCTGAAAATGCCATCCCCGTCAACAACACAGGCTGCTCGCGCTCGTTTGCGGTCCACATCCGCAGACCGATGGAAAAGTGTCGCGACCGCCCCTGCAGATGCTCACGCACGGCAGACCAGAACGCCGGGCGATCGGCTTTGACGATATGCTTCATCCACCAGCGCACACTGCGATAACCGGAGTCGTCACCGATGCCGAGGACGTTCCGGCCGATCGCCGAGACATACATTCGGCCCCGCAGCAAGTCACAGTCCCAAACGCCCTCGGCACTGCTGACCAGCGCCATGCGACAGCGTTCTTCACTGACGCGGAGCGCGGTCTCGATCTCTTTCTGGCGGCTGATATTCCGGCTCATCTCGAGAATGCCGCCGGCGCGCGCCATGGACCAGCGGGAATCCATCACCACCGCCGCTCCGTCGGCGTCGCGGCAATGCAATTCCCCTTCCCAGATGCCGGTTTCCGCCAGGGCGGCCAGAATGTGTTCTTCGGATTCCGGCAGCTGCGTCGCCAGCAAGTCGTGAATATTCTGTCCGACGGCGTCCGCCGCGCTCCAGCCGAAGGCTTCCTCCGCGCCCCGGTTCCAGAATCGGATGGTGCCGTCGCGCTCGCGGAAGATAATACAGTCGTGCGCCAAATCGAGCAATCCCGCCTGCTCCTGCAACTGGTGGAGCTGCTTCCGGCGTTCGTCGTCGTTCAGCTTCTGCGACGTGATGTCGTTCCCGACGGAGAGGACTCCGATCAACTCCCCCGTGCGCCGCAGGAGAATTCGGTTGACCCAGGCAATCCAGCGGCGCTCACCGTCGCCGCCGATAAAGGTGGATTCCGTGTGATGGAACGGTTTGTCCTCCCGCACCAGCTCACAGAGCACGTCCTCGGGCGGCCGCCCACGCCACCTGACATCCGGGAACACGGTTTCCAGCGAGATGATCTTGCCGCTCTGCAGTTCCAACTCGGAGTAGCCGAAGGTCGCCGCAGCGTAACGGTTGCAGAGAGCCAGGCGGCCGAACGGGTCGAACTGCAGAATGATGCTGCCGGCATTCTCCACCACATGACGATAGGCCTGCTCCTGCGAGTGCAGAGCTTTCTGCACCTCCTGCAGTTGCACGGTTTTCTGGGTCTGTTCCTCGCTGGCGGCCGTAGTTGCGAGCATGCCCGCCTCCAACTGCGCGTAGAGCTCGGCGAACAGCTTGTCCCCGGCGCCGGTGCAGCACGACCGCAACGCATCCAGGCGGCGGGCGATGGCCACCGGATCCACCAGCGCCAGACGGCCGAGAAGCATCTCTCCTCCGGTCTCCGACGACTCTTCCTTACTGTGTTGCTTGCCAGACAATCGTGATCCCTGCTTTAGGATTCGCCGCACACCAACGAACCCGGTACGATAACGGCGTTTGCGCGCCTTACAAAAAGCCCGCCGGCGCGCCGGCGGGAACACCGCGGCGATCCTTCCCGGCGCCGGCCTGACGCCGGCGCTCCTTGCAGATCCTCGCTGCGTTCGAATTCAGTCATCCGCCGGCAACCCCTGCTCGGGATCGAATTCGGTCAACTTTGCGTTGGGCAGTCGAATCGTAATCTCGGAAACGGCCCAGGCGATGGAAGTCACATCGGAGGCGTCCACCAGAAACCGTTTACTCGGCAGCAATCGACGGTTCTCCACCACCAGCAAACGAATCATCCAGGAGGTCAGGTCGGCAACAACATCCTCGACATAGCCGGCTTCGTCATCAGCTGCCTGCACGCGGTAGCCCAGGAGCTCCTTGACGCTGCGCAGATGCGTTCCCTCCGGATCCTCACCCGGCCCGTCGGCCGGCTCGGCGACGTCCGTCTGCAGCGGCGGCTGGGCGCCAAGCAAACCCGTCGGTGCGGCCCAGTAATACGGCCATTGGTAATACAGCGCCAACTCCGTCTCATGCTGCCGGGAGACGGGGAGATGCTCGTCGATATGAGGGCTGTTCTCAATCGCCTCACAAGTCAGATCGACCTGCATGATGTCGTCATCACCACCGGGGCTGACGACGGCCGGCGACAACAGGACCTGGCGCCCGATCAGCCAGTTGCCCGTGTCGACAATCACGTATCGGACGTTCCAGTTCAGGTCTTCGAAGTAGAAATCCTTGACCCGACCGATCTCGCCGTCTCGTGCCTGCAGGCGATCGCCGAGAATCTTGTCAAGTGATTGCATGATGGCAGCTCCTTTCTCAGCTTCTGCACTGGTTATCGGAAAAGTAAGGAGCAGGTCCGACGCCAGTCCCGCCGCCCCCGCCAACCGGAGCCGGGGGCGCCGCCGACCTGTCAGGGATCTTGCCAATGCGTCAAGAATACTGGCATTCGTTTTCGCCGGCACGGCTTGCGGCACACCGGAATTTCGGCGGACCGCCGTCGGCATCAGACCTGCTCTCCACAAGCAATTCGCCAAACCACCAACAAGAAGAGGATGCCATGAAACTGGAAAGCCCCGCGTTCTCCGACAATGCCCGGATCCCCAAACGCTACACGGGCGACGGTGAAGACGTTTCGCCGCCGCTGCGCTGGGACAACGTCCCGCAGGACACAATGGAATTCGCGCTTGTCTGTCTCGACCCGGACGCCCCCGGTCCCCAGCCCTTTCTGCACTGGCTGGTCACCGGGATTCCCGGCATTCGCCGCTCCCTGACGGAAGCCACCTCGGCCGGCGGCTTCCCCGGGACGAACGATTTCGGCCACAACACCTACAACGGCCCGCTCCCGCCCGAGGGCCACGGCGAGCACCACTATGTTTTCAAGCTCTACGCGCTGGACGAGTGCCTCAGTACCGGCAACGGCACCTCCCTTGAAGACGCCACCGAAGCCATGAAAGGACACGTGCTCGACACCGCCGAATGTGTCGGCACCTATGAACGGAACTGACACCGGCCGGCGGGTGCGCCCGAGTTACTGGCACAGCACGTGCTCCTGCACTCGCTGCCGGCCGTCGGTCGGCAGCGTCCAGCCTGCGGGCAGCAGTATTGCCGGCGGCGATGAAAGAAACCACAACCCCACAAAGGATCCCCCATCATGAAAGCCATTGTTGACCAGGACACGTGCACCGGCTGCGGCTTGTGCCCCGATATCTGTCCGAACGTCTTTGAACTGCAGGACGATGTCGCCGCCGTCATTGTCCGCGAGGTCCCGGAAGCCGATCAGGACGATTGCCGCGAAGCCGCCGACAGTTGTCCGGTGGACGCCATAACGGTTGAGGAATGAGCCATGCCGGACGTTTTGCAGGAACAGGAGTTCCTCGAGCTTTTAGCCGAACACGACCAGGAATTCCGCGCCCACGTTCATCACCGCGTCTGGAATTCGTCGGACCATGAAGATGTCTTCGCCGACGCCATTGCGACAGCCTGGGAGAATCGCCGCCGGTTTACGCCCGGCACAAATTTCCGAAGCTGGATGTACCGGATTCTGACGAACAAGGCTTTTGTGCATAACCGCAAGAGCCGCCGGCTGTCAATCGCGCTGCCGGCGACCCTGCCCGACGACAAGGCGTCCGGCCGCGAAGACGTCTGCACCGACCCCGAACGTTTCATCGAACAGATCAGCGACGATGTGGCTTCCGCGCTGAAGGCGATGCGGCCGCCGGAACGTCGCTGCATCCTGCTTCGGGCGATGGAAGAGTGTTCCTACAAAGAAATTGCCGAAGTCCTTGACATTCCTGTCGGAACGGTCATGACTCACTTATCCAGAGGACGCGCCCGGGCGCGGCGAATGCTCGGGGACTGCGACACGGTGAGGGAATTCCGCTACTATCGCAACCGAGACAACTGAGGGACTGGATCGCCATGACAACAGCTTCGAACTCCCGGAAGATCGTCATTGTCGGCGCCGGCGCCGTCGGCTCGACCGCCGCCTACGCTCTGACGCAGGCCGGCATCGCCGATACGATTGTCCTGCTGGACACGAATGAATCCCAGGCCCAGGGACAGGTGCTGGATCTGGCTCACGGCGCCCCCTTCGTTGCTCCCGTGGCCATCCGGGTCGGCACACCGGAGGACTATACCGAGGCGGACCTGATCATCATCACCGCCGGCATCGGGCAGCAGCCGGGCCAGTCGCGCCGTGACCTGCTCGCCCGGAATGCCGAGATTATTACCGGCATCATGAACGATATCGTCTGGCATGAATCGGAGGCCTGCGTCCTGATCGTCAGCAACCCGGTTGACGCACTGACGCAAATTGCCGTGGAGCACTCCGGCTGGCCGCCATCCCGGGTCTTCGGCTCCGGCACCGTTCTGGATACCGCGAGACTGCGATATCTGCTGGCCCGGCACTGTGAACTGGACCCCCGCAACGTTCACGCCTACGTCATCGGTGAACACGGCGACAGCGAAGTCGTCGCCTGGTCGCTGACCCACGTCGGCGGGGTGCCGCTGACGGAGTTCTGCAGCGCCTGCGGCAGTTGTGAAGACTGGGAGAAGACAAAACTCGAAGTGGCCCGACAGGTTCGGGAGTCGGCCTATCACATCATCGACCACAAAGGGGCAACCTGGTTTGCCATCGGCTTGGCAATTGTCCGCATTGCCACCGCAGTTCTGCGCCACGAGCAAAGCGTCCTGACGGTATCCACTCTGCTGCAGGGCGAGTTCGGTCTGCACGACGTCTGTCTCGGCGTCCCCGCCGTCATCGGGAAGAAGGGCGTGGAACGCATCATTGACGCGCAGCTTCCGAAAGAGGAACTCCTGCAGCTGCAGCGTTCGGCCGCAGTAATCACCAGGCAGCGGCGCACGATCGAACAAGAGAACACCACGACGCCGAGCACGGATGAGGACTCCGCGTTCGCCGTGCGCTGAACGCCGCCGCCAACCGACGCTGCGTTGTCGGATCCCGCCTGCCCCTCCGCTTATTGTCTCGACAACGCCGAATCCTCGCTTCGCTCCGCCGTGAGGCCCGCAATCCCCGGGACTAATCGCCGCGGGGACACACCGATCCGAGCGTGATTCCCAGCGCCAAAGCAGCCACCGCAACAGCGCTCGCCGCCAACCCCATTGCCACATACGGGTGCGAATGGACTTCGTCATCGACCTTACGGCCGGCACGGTACAGCAATTCCTTGCCGTTGGCCTCTTCCAGCGTCTGCTTCAGCTCTTCCAGTTTCTGGACAGTCGTATCTTTGGCGTCACTGCCCAATTCACGAATGGCTTCGTTCGCCAGCCGGACGGCGTCATTCAGTTTTTTCGTCGAATTCCGTTGCGTCGCTTCGGATTCAATCTCGTCAAGGGTTTCTGCTTTCATACTGACTCCTTTACCAGTTCCGGCGCCGGCAACGGCACAACGCCGCCGGACGCCATTAATCACCTGCCAGTGATTTAGCAGATCCAATGCCAGTCCCTGCCGCCGGGGCCGGCAGGGAGTCCTTGGGCGCATGTCACTGCCGTAGGTGTTTCCTGCCAACAATTGGCTCGATCATACGACACCAGGCGGTTTTTACCCGCCTGGTGAAGACGTTCCTTAGGGCCTGCGCAGAGATTAGTTGGTGTTTTGCCGGGAGCAGTTTTGGCTCTCGGGCAGGCATGATTGACGATCGTAGCGAGCTACGTGAGGATTGAATAACGAAACTGAGAGCCAAAAATGCCCCGGCCAAGTGAAACAATTGGGATACAAAGCACCAAGTTATTTTTGCGCAGGCCCTTAGTGGCTGCAAGCCCTCACCCCGCGCCCTGCTTTGCGGGCGCTGGAAAGCTGGCTTCCCGGCGCCCGAAAAGCAGGATCGTGGGGCCGTCTCCTTCTCTGATGAACGCATTCGCCGGGCCGACGAGCAACCCGGGGTCCAGCGAGTCGCCAACCGGCAACAGACATCGCATACGACCACAAGCCGGCCGGTGGCTGGACTGGCGAACGTTCCGGCGCTGTGGTGCGGCTCTTGCCGCACCACGAAGGGGATGACCTACTGACATGCGCCCGAGTCCCGGCGGTATGTCGCGGGACCGGGCGGCGAGACGATCGCCGCGGCGCCGCCGGCGGGGCGGCAGATGGGCAAGGGCTTTCGTGCGGCGGGCGTACCTACAACAACTCGTCGATCTCGGCGATGACGTCGTCCCAGGACTTATGGCGTTTGGCCGCCTGTTTGGCCATCATCTTGTTGAGCAGGTCCACCAGGCCGGCCGACAAACCGGGAACGAATTCGCGCGGGTCCGTGGGTTTGTCGAAGATCTGCATGCGGACCGTCGCCATCGGCGTGTCCCCGAAGAAGGCGTACTCGCTGGTCACCAGCTGGTAAAGCGTGCAGCCGAGGGAGTAGATATCGGCGCGGTAATCAATCGGCTTGCCCGGGGAACACTGCTCGGGGCTCATGTACGGCGGCGAACCGATGATCGTTTCCGGATCGGTCAGTTGCGTCAGTTCGTAGAGGAAGGACTTGGCGATGCCGAGGTCCATCACCTTGGTGACGCCGTCGTAGCTGACCATGATGTTGGCCGGCTTCAGGTCGCGGTGAACCAGGCGGTTGCTGTCCCAGACATACTTCATCACGTCCGCCACATCGCGGGCGACCTGGAGCGCGTCTTTCTCGGCCAGCTCGCCGAACTTGTCAAGATGGTGATCGAGGGTCTCGCCCTCGACGTATTCCATCGCAATGAAATGCTGCTCGTTCTCGCGGCCGGCATCGTAGATCCTGATCAACCCCGGATGCTCGAGTTCCTGGACAAACCGGCCTTCCCGCAGGAACCGCTTCAGATCGACGTCATCGTCGATTTCCTCGAGGAAGAGGATCTTCAGCGCGACGCGCAGGCCGTCGTCGTTCTTGGCCAGATGCACTTCGCCGGAGGCGCCGAGACCCAGGGGATAGAGCACTTTGAAGCCGCCGAAGACCATGCCCGGGTCGACCCGCTGGCTGGGGATGACGCACTCCGTGCCGCATTCGCGACAGGTGTGTGTCCGGCCGATTTGATGGTCGGATGCCTGGAAAACCTGCTGACATGTTGGACATGAGCTTTCGAATGTGGCCACGTCCGGTACCTCTCTTCCTCAGTGTTCCTGTGCCTCAAACACGTGCAGCCTGGTGTAGATAGACCCAGCCGGATGCAGCCGGGACCGAATCAGGCTGAAACGGTCTACCTCCATTGCCGCTGCCGGAACAGCGATCGTCTTCAACTCCTCTGCCAGCCGCACGCCGCGCCGGATCTGTTTGACCCGGGCAATCGTCAGGTGCGGCCGAAATTCCTTTGCCGCCGGCTCGCAGTAGTCAGCCAGCGCGGCTTCGACACCGGCCTGCAGCGGCACCAGACCGCTGCCCTCCAGACTGACCCAAACGACCCGGGGCCGCCGGCCGCCAAAGGTGCCGAGGGCGCCGAGCTTCGCGGTGAACCGCGAAAACCGGACCTGTTCCAGGGCGGCCGCCAGTTCCGAAACCCGGTCGACGGCGACATCGCCGAGGAACTTCAGCGTCAGATGCAGATTCTTCGTCTTGCCGAAACTGCCGCGAAACAGGTTTGCCTGTTTCACCCGGCGCTGAATCCCGGCGACCACCCGGCGGATATCTTCGAACAACTCGATCGCGAGAAAGAGTCGGGAGACGTCCGGCCGGGCCATCAGACACTCCCGGCTGCAGCCACGGCTTCCCGGACGGTCGCGGCCATGGCGTCCCAATCGCCGATCAAATCCTGCTTGACCATCCAGCTGCCGCCGATCGCGAAGACCTGCGGCAAGGCCAGGTAGTCCAGCATGTTCTGTGAGTTGATGCCGCCGGTGGGACAGAACGACAGCCCCAGATGCCCGTACGGACCGATCAGGGATTTCAACAGTTTCACGCCGCCCGCGGCTTCCGCCGGGAAAAATTTCAGCACTTTGCAGCCGAGGTCGACGGCACACTCGACGTCGCTCGGGGTGCAGACGCCGGGGTAGAACGGAAACTCAACATCGATCGCGGGGCCGACCACCTTCGGATTGGTTCCCGGAGCGACGGCAAACCTGGCGCCGGCGTCGATCGCCCGTTTGAGGTCGTCGACGTTCAGGATGGTGCCGGCGCCAATCAGCATTTCCGGGAATTCCTTGGCAACCGCCTTGATCACGTCTTCGGCGGCGGCCGTGCGGAAGGTCACTTCGATCACCGGCAGGCCGGCGCCGATCAGCGTTTCGCAAACCTTCAGACCGTCGTCCACAGACTTGATTGCGGCAACCGGAATTATGCGCTTTTCGCGTATCTTCTCGAGCATTTCAGCCTTTCCAGATAGGGGTTCCGACAACGAATATCCTAAGGTACTCGACCGGCCCTCAAATGAAAGCGAGGCCCTTGGTTTTTGCCGAATTTCGGGCTCTCAGACGAGCATTCCGGCGGCAACGGCAGTACAGTTCCGCCTGGGAGAACCTGATGCAATACACAAACTTGGGCAGAACCGGCCTGCGAGTCAGCCGCATGGGTGTCGGCTGCGGCGGCCCCAGCCGCATCGGCCGGCAGGCAGGCTGCACCGAGAGGCAGTCCGCCCACCTCATCCGCCTGGCCGTTGACGCCGGCGTCAACCTGATCGATACCGCTGAATCCTACGGCACGGAAGACATTGTCGGCCTCGCCCTGAAAGATCTCCCGCGCGACCAAATCGTGCTGGCTACCAAGAAGGGCGCCGGCACCTCGACGTCCGCCGCCGACATGCAAGCAGGTCTGGACGCCGCCCTGCAGCGGCTCGGCACCGACTATGTCGACATCTACAACCTGCACGCTGTCGTTGCTGCCGACTACGCGCATGTTCAAAATGAGATCGTCCCGGCCTTGCTGAAGTTTAAGCAACAGGGAAAGGTTCGTTTCATCGGCGTGACCGAACGTTTCATCCCGGACCCGCAGCACGACATGCTGCAGCTGGCATTAAACGACGACGTCTGGGATGTCATGATGGTGGGCTTCAACCTACTCAACCAGTCGGCCCGGGACCGCGTCTTTCTGGAAACAGAACGCCGAGGCATCGGCACACTCATCATGTTCGCCGTACGCCGGGCGTTGAGCCGACCGGAGCGTTTACAGGAGGTCTTGGCGGAATTGGTGGCCAACGGCCAGTTGGATCCGGCCGAAATCGACCGGGATAATCCCTTCGGCTTCCTCATTCATGACGGCGGGGCGAAAAATCTGACCGATGCCGCCTACCGCTTTTGCCGAGACGAGCCCGGCGTCCACGTAGTGTTGTCGGGCACAGGCAGCGAGGAACACCTGCGCGAAAATCTCGCCTCCTTCGAACGCCCGCCCCTGCCGCCCGCAGACATGAAGCGACTCAAACACATCTTCCGTGCCGTCGATTCGGTTTCGGCCCACTGATGCAAGATTTGAACGAATAGCCAATCAGGGAGAACAACATGAAAGCCGCACTGCTCACACTGCTGGCCATTGCCGGTTTCGCCGCTCACGCCAAAGAACCTGTGAAGGTCGAGAACGCCGCCCTGCTCTACTGGCATGCGTTCGCCGTCATGCCGGAGCGGGACAAAGAGACGAAACTGCCGTACCCGATCTGGGGAAAGCCGGTTTCTCCAGCGGTGGTCAACCATGTCGACCGGGCGGAGCACAGCCTGGCGCTGCTCAAAGACGGCGCCCAGATCCAGGACTGCAATTGGGGCGTGCCCTGGCATCGCGGCACCAATACGGTTCTGGGACACTTGCGGAAGTCCCGCCAACTGACCCAACTGGCATGTCTCAAGATCCGCATCCTCCTCGCCGACGGAAAATCCGGCGAAGCGCTCAAACTGGCAAGCGCGGCCCTCGCCTTCTCCCGGCGCCTCGGCCTCGATTCCGCCCTGATCGGCGCCTTCGTCCAACTCGCCGCTGAAGAAATGCTGATCCGCACGATCGCCTGGCACGCGGGCAACATCCCGAAGAAAGAGCTCCGGACGTTTGCCGGCGGCCTCAGCAAACTGCCGCCGCGCATGACCTTCAGCCAGGCACTGGAGTCGGAAAACCGATTCACCGTCGGCACGCTGCCGCAGAACCCTAAGGGTCGGCGCGGAAATAACGTCGCATTATTCGGGGCAGACATACCAAC
>CAYLNH010000113.1:7479-21263 GCA_964384625.1 uncultured Lentisphaerales bacterium | reverse complement strand
ATCTTACGCGGAGAGGACTTCCACCTCTCTGATGTCGTGCACTCACAGGCGCACTGGCCGCGGTCGTCTCGACCGCGCATCCCCGACTTCTGCCGGGAACATCCTTGGTTGGATATTGGATATTCCCCATGGAAACACCGTCTTGCGCTTGAGCCGTCTCAGTTTGCCGATTTCGCGGGCAAGCTGGTAAAGCACCTCCCACGAAGATTTACCAGCTGCAGTCGGCACGCGGCTCGCGTCGGAGAGTTTCGCAATTTCAATGCCGTGCACTGCGGGAAGGTAATTGCCGGTGTAGATGGACAGGGCGTTCCCTGCTTGCCGAACCTGCCAGTCCTCGCAGCTCTCTTCCAGGGACTGCATAAACGTGGAGACCCGGTCCCAAGTGAGATTGGCACGATTGTTCCCACAGAACTGGACGAACCGTTCGACCCAGTAACCGTAGTACTTGATCTTGTCGGGCTTAACGAGCTTCCGTTGCTCAAGGAATTCGGTGAATTTCGGTTTGTCATCCATAGCATCCTCCGGGATTTTGGAGCCGACCGATGGCTCTGATTATCAATACCATAAACATGCGTCTAAATACTAGCATGTCAAGCAAGGAATACGTTTGAATCTCCCGCCAATGATATTAGATTCCTGGTGATAACCGACAGTCGTTGAACACCCTAATCACACGACATGCCAACCTCAAAACGGCGGGATTCTCCGACATTTTTGTCACCCCAATTCCGTTTCATGTCGTGTGATCCACCTTGGGTGGCGACTGTCGTAGATTAAATATGTTCGCCCTCAACACTATGACAGACTCCAAAGCAGAACTCCTCTCTCACATTCCGAACAGCGGGATTGTGCAGTTGCCCGGAAGGAAGTTCCCTGCGGTGGCGATGCAGGGGGACACTCTCTTCTCCATGTTGCAGGAGTACCGAGCTCTTCTTTCGAAGTTCAAGCGGGAACGTGATGAGGAGGCATACTACGAAATCTTGATGACCGCTCAGAACCTTCAGATACAGCTTGAGCACTACGAGATTACACTTGAGCAGAACGGTATTGGGTTGCCTTACAATGGTTCAGTCCGGGAAAACCCAATAATTGACGAATACAGCAAGGGCGAACAAGAACGTGCTCCAGACGGCTGACGCCGCCTGAGACATGGAGCGTTCTGCGGTCAAGCACGCACGAAAATGATAAAGGCCATGGCAACCATCAGACTATCCATCGTGTCAGTTCTCTCCCTGTTGTCGTTTGCAGTTTCTTCATGCAAGACGACACAGCCCGTAGGACAGACAGGAAGTACGTTGACCCATGCCGAGCGGCTCGAGTTGGCTAGGCTCAGCTTTGACGCGAAGATCGTGACCGTGCATAAGAAAGGCGCAGTCATCGCGTCAAAAAAGGGCAGGCGCTATCGCGTTTTCTTCGCCGAAGAACCGGACGCGGAGCTTGTGGAGCGCTATCTTCAGCAAGACCAAGGAGTTCACCTCACGGTGGTTGCCAAGGGCAAGCACGCAAAGGACGGTTACGGATGTACGCTGTTCGCTCTATCGGCGGACGAGTCTTTCTCTGCTGGAGTTTTGACGCTTATTGGGAGTTGCGAAATCGTGCCCTTGCGCTAGCCGACAGCGACAGAGGACACAACAGTCAGGACCGCAGAACAAGAAGTCGAAAGAAACGGAAGGAACCGTTCCTTAACTGGGGCGTTCGCCTCCAGGGCATGCATAGATGTTTCATCGGATCGACAATACGTTCGAGAAGGGCAGCCACCTGCTGACCTACTTCGAGATTGAACCTCGGCTGATGGTCGAGGTCTTTGGCCCTCCTGGAGAGGAAGACGAGTGGTCAAAGTCATCAGGTTCATGTACGTTTGAGGACGATACCGGCAAGATCTTCAGGGTCTACGAATATGAAGCGACGACGAAGTGCTGGAACCCAGAGTGCCACCCAGACGCTGATGTCCTTACTCCGGAGCAGTTTTGGGCCGCCGATCTCCCGTACGATTTCCACATCGGGGGCACTGAGGTTCCTGCCGAGTTCATCGTGTGGTTGGAAAAGAAGCTGGACCACCAAGATTAGTTCGGCGAACAAAATAATGCAGGACAAGCCCTGATTTTGGGCGTTCTGCGGTCATCATATGGCGTCCTGGAACAGCGAGGAGGTGGCGTTTGAAACGAGTATTTCGAGCCGCCATTGGGCTTGTTCTGACAGCCGTGCTCTCTACGGCTATCTTCTGCGCCTCTCCCTTTGTGGCAATCCTCATTCTGAGACCTAAAGGAGATCCCGACGGTGACATGCTGTCGGGCGCACTGGTCGGATTAGTCGTGGCGGCTATCACGTTTGCAGTTGGTCTTCTTGCCACCGTAATCTGGACATTGTACGTGCCGATCAGGCCAGTGGACAAAGAGCTCACTATCGAACCGCAGAACGAGGAAAATGGAGAGTGAAGCAAGCTCTCCTCATTTGGTAGTTCTGCCGTACATCATGGTATCAACAGAATCACAACTGACATCGCAGGCATGGCTGAGCGCCCGGCAGCGCGTCATTGCGATTCTTCCGGGTGCATCCAAGGTGATCCCATCGGCGTTTCATCTTACGCCCGACAACATTCATGGAAGTGCCGGCATCGAGAAGGACTACGTGCGGATACCCGGTGCCGATTGCCAAACTGACTTGGAGCTGTTTGATCAGATCTTTGCGACTAACCCAATGCCGGCAGGTGCGGTGATCTTTGTGCCAGATTTCTGCTTCCGCGAGGTAGCAGACCCGATCGTGATAGATTCGACCGACCTGCGCAGCTGTGTGAAAGAGTTTCCCTGTTGTGTTTTTGATGGGGATGTACTCTTCATATCGCTGTCGCAGCCTCGGATCTCTATGTTTCACCACGAAGGCGCGTATATTCACCTTGACAGGACGGCAGAACAAGAAACTGATCCTGCGTTGCAGGATACTTAGGGACGTTCGATCGAGGAAATGAGTTTATCGCAAGACAACCGAGACTACGCTCAAAGGCTCATTCGGCGGTATGAGAAGGACGCGAAGTCCTGGCGGTGGTGGCGATGGTTGGGCTTGGCAATCGCTGTGTTCTACATGGCTGCATTGATTGGGGGCGATCGCTGGGTCAGTCGCAAGTTCGCGGCCGCACATCAGGATGCGAGTCTCTTGAAGCCCGACGCTCCCGTAACTGCTGCTGATCTAGACCGGAGGCTTGAGCACCATGTTGGATTGCTTTGGTTTGAACGTAGGCATCAGAACACGATTCTTCTGAACATGCTTGTGCCTCTGTTTCTGATTGCCTACACCATTTCACATTGGAACCGCCACAAACGATCTGCCCTGATAGCAGCGCTTCTTAAGGAACACTCCGGAACCGAACAGGAACCCGATCGAACAAAATAATGCAGGACAGGCCCTGATTAGGGGCGTTATGTGCTGAACGAATGACCATCTCCCATCTTGACAAACTGCCGGAAGAACTTGAGAGCCGGCATTGGGTTGTCACCGCCGAGCAGACTACACTTGCTGAGTCCGACGCGCTCTGCTGGCACATATGTCGCCCAAACGGTGATACTCCGTTGATACTTGATTTTACCCCTGGACACGGCGGGGAACACGGCGATGTGCGGCTTGACGGAATTACGGAAAGCATCGCCTGCGATATCGTGAATCACCCGGAAATCGAACATCTTTACTTTGGTAGCAAATTCAGCGGCAAGTTCCAGCATGATGTGGTACGTTTTGCTGGCAATATTGACGCGATCGATAAGAACAGAAGCACATAACGAGGAACTGCTACGGCTGCGCCGCAGACTTTGGTAGTTAGTGCCATCATGGCTGACATGCCTGACAAGAAGAAGCAGAACACCAGAACGAGGCCAGGTCTATTGGCGTTTGCTTGCTTCGTTGTTGGCATCGGCGTCTTGGCTGGCTTTTGTATTGCCGCTGGGCGTGGCCCTGTACTTGGCATCGTCGGAGGCATAGGAATAACCCTTGCCATTCTTGTGCTTGCCATACTCGTGCTGAATGGATGTGAATTGGGACGATTGGCCGTATGGAAGGTGAGACGATGCGATCACTGCGGGGAGCGGTACTCCTTCCCGGGGTGGGACCATTCGGAGTGGTTAGACACCTACTGGCAGACAACGCATTCACCCAGAGATGGATCTTGGCTATGCGTGAAGTGTCCGCATTGCGGGGTTGTAAGGAAGGTGTGCAGGAGCAAGGTGCTCTAGGCACTGCTCTAGGCACTAACATGAAAATGCTGCGGATGGACCGCAGACTTGAGAGTTCTGAGTCAACATGAGCGACACACAGCCACAACCTGAACCACAGCCGGAAGGCCCGACAGGTCCGCCGAATCATCCCCCTCGTGTGGTGGTGGCAGCAGGTGATTCAGAAGACGATAGTAGAAACAGTGATCCGCCATTGGCTGACATCGTCAAGGCAGAGGCCACAGAGAATGAGGTCTCCTGTCCCCACTGCGACGCTACGTTTCCGATCATACCGGAGATCCATGGCGCGATCGCCGAGTGCTCGGAATGTGGAGGCGAGTTTTGGATCGTCGGGCCACAAGAAGCGGCGACATAGACCAGACTCAGAACAAGAGGATGCAGGACCGGGTCTGATCCCGGAAGTTAACTGACCATGTCTACGATCCCGACAGCGAATCTTTTCCTCGGCCGAGATTTCACGCCAGTGGATTCATCGGTTCTGGATAGGTTGATTCGAGAAGTGTGTGACGAGGCGGAAGGCACACGAAAGGGCCGTCACTGGGATGCGTACGACCATGCGACTGATACAGGAATCACGATTCACGTTTACCGGACAGCGAAGCACTTGCCCCATTGTGAGGAGCAATTGTTGACACTTGCCGTGGCACCGGAAGATGTGCCAGAGTGCATTGCGATTGTAGGAAGCCGCGGGGGAGAGGACGCCCTCGCGGTATGTGCTAGACTCACTGATCTGATCTGCGCGGAGCTGGGTTGTTCGACTCTCGGAGCGGAACTGGTCAGTTAACAAGAAGATGAACCGGAGTTATCCGGGTAGATGTGCGGCGCTTGCCGGGAACGTGGAATAGCGGCGGGTGCTGCCAGTACAAAGAGAAGACCGGTTGCGATGCTTCCCGGCCGGCCGCACATCGTTGCGGATGAGCATCTCGATCGGGCCTGGTGTGATCGCCAGGCAATGCTGTAACATACAACATACCGGCGCCTGCGAGCGCCGAGTGGCGTGCGACGTGCTCCGCGAGTGCGCGCCGCACATCAAGCGATTGAGCGGACCCTTCGGGTCCACATCGAGGTGGCACGCGGGTCACATTCCAGCCCGGGGCCGCTCATCCGCAACGTTCGACGACACATGACGCACACGGTTTCACAACTGAGTTGCAGACAAAACGATGACAACGGTCTTTCGTTTGAGCTACTGGTAGATGGCGTTCCGTTGGGTGACCTTGTCGGTGCGAAGGATACCTGCATCCCGTACTGGATATTCAAAGATGACCTACCCACTTTCCCGCCGCATGATGCTGACCCAGATTCAGACGTCCGAATAGTCTGCGTATGTTCGTGTGGAGAGTACGGGTGCGGTCATACACGGTGCAGAGTGGTGTTTGAGGAAAACGTGGTTGTGTTCCGTGACTTCGATTCTGACGTTACACCCGAAGGACGGAAGTTGGAGTTCCGGTTCGAGCTGTCCGACTATCGGTCAGTAATTGAAGAGATTTTGAAACAAGTCCACCAAATGGAATCACAAGGCGTCGAACAAGAACCTGAACCTGCCGGTTAGGTGGGACGTTCTCTGTCTCAAATGCAAACGACTGATTTCGAATCGATGGTGTCCGCTCTGGTGGATTTGCTTATTGCTGACCCCAAGGCTCCTGATGAAGCGTTGACGGTCAAGCTTGCCCAGAATGGAGTCGAGGACACCTTTGTTCCTGAGCTGCTGAGTCTCGTTCCGATGGCATTCGCCCGTTACTTTCTCAGGAATGCGCCTTTCATTTTTGGTGATTACATGTTTCTGATCAACGAGCGAACGCGAGAGACCTTGGAGCTGAAGCGACTCGATAACCCAATCTATGCGGCGGCCTATCGGGCAGCAGAGCATTGCGCGAAGGTGTTGAGTCAGACTCAGATGATGTTCATTTGTGCGAGAAATGAGGGCTATAACTCGATTGCCGCTGCCTTGCAGAAAGGCTGGCGTCGTGAAGACATCGTCGTCATGGACCCTGTAGTCATTGTGCCGGAAGACAGGTGGAACAGAGAACAAGAACGTGCTGCGGCCAAGAGGCAGCAGACTTAGGAAGTTGGCCGACAACGGGCCGGGGCAGAAAACGATGATCTACATGAGTCACAAACGCGACCTAGAGGTAGTGCTCTACCGCACTAGACGGTCGGACACCTGGGTGCTTGAAGCACTGGTTTGCAGAGCCATTGGCGTCAGTAGTCGTGTTGGTCTATTCCGCCAATTGGATTCCGTTTCCACCGTCGAGCTTGGGAAGGAGGTCCTTGGCGTACTCCAATCTCTCCCCACGACTGATGAGGGACTGAATGCTGTCGGTGGAGATGGATCTCCAGTTGATGCCGAAAGCCAACACGTCTTCGACAGTTGGCCGGAGATCCATTCGCTCTCCAGGCCAAGTAAGACATTCAGGCGCTTCTCCATAGTGCAAGTACGTCAACGCCCGGGCCAAACGAGTTGGTTCGTATACCAAGTTATCAAATCGAGATACGCTGGCTGCACTGAGGAAGTTGCAGCGGAAGGACGCTGACTGAATAGGTTGGCCGACAACGGGCCGGGGCAGAAAACTGCGTGCCAGTCGCTCGGCTACAGCGTTTCAATCTACAGAGCCGATCTCAGGGAGCATTCAGGCACGTTGCCTGTAAGCCTGGGGTCGGATGACTTCGATCAGATGTTAGAGTTTGAGGTTACACAGGAAAGGGGTATGATCGACGAGGTCTACGGCGACGGAGAGGACACGTCGTTCGCGTATTTCCGATGCTTTGCTCGTGAGTGGGAAGTGGCAGCAAAGGCAGCTCTTGGATTTGCCAAGGCCAGCGATGGGAAATTCGCGAGCCCTATGGGCGAGATCTTCGAAACGCTGGCTGATGCTGTCGCTTACGTTGGGGAAGACCTCAGGCACGACCAAGACGACTGAAGCATAAGGCGGCGGACGGTGATGCCGCGTCGCCGTGAGCGTTCTGCTTTCGAAGCACTTGACAAAAACTACATTGTAACTACATTGTAAATATGGATGAGTTGAGGTTTCAGTGGGATTCAGATAAGGCAGCCGACAACCGTGAGGAGCACGGGGTCTCGTTTGAGGAAGCCGCGACCGTCTTCTGCGACGAGTTCGGTATCGAGTTCTACGATGACGAGCATTCCTAATGGGAAGACCGGTTTCTGCTGCTCGGTCTGAGTTCCCGACTGAACCTATTGCTTGTCTGTCATTGCTATCGCGAGGATGATGCGATCATTCGCCTCATATCAGCACGTCCCGCAACCAAGAACGAGGCCAAGCACTACAAAAGGTGATTGTCATGGAAAAGGAATATGACCTGTCTAAGATGAAGTCCAGGAAGAATCCCCATGCCCGTCGCCTGAAAAAGCAGGTGACCTTACGCCTGGCACCGGAGATTATTGAGTATTTCAAGGATTTGGCTCAGGAGACGGGCATCCCTTACCAAAGTCTGATTAATCTCTATTTGCAGGATTGCGTGTCATCACATCGCAAACTTGAGATGAACTGGGTGTCCTGAACTCAAGCAGAACGAATTAAGATAGATCGTGTCGCCACGATCTGATCGCTTGGTTGGACAAGCCCGAGCGTGCGGGCGGGATACGGGAGATAAGTCGGCGAGGTGAACGGTGTGTGTCAGTTTGAGTTGTCGGCGAGAGTGACCAGAATGTGAACAAGCCCTTGGACTACCGCCGCATCCATCCTGTCAGTACTACGTTGCGCCAGCTCCCGGTGGGGTGCCCCATTCGACTTTGTCCTTCGCGATAAAACGGCCGGTCTTGAGGAAGCGCGGGCGCGGCTGCTTGAGGGTGATGCACAAGGTATCTCCGGCCGCGGCATTAAGAAATGCTTTGTTGCCCTCGGCCTTGGCCCGGCGGTTCAACACGGCCTCTACCAGATGCTCGCCGTCGCACAGCCAGCGAATGCCGGAACGGTGCACACGTTTCAGCTTGGATAGAACGCGCCACCGCGAGACCGCTTCACCGGCGCGTCTGGAAAAGCAGAAGCCGCAGAAGTTGTGTCGTGGATTCAGCCGTTTCGCTCGATTTGACATCCGCTGGATGAACGGCAGGACAAAGCGGTTGACCGAGAAGTGGCACCAGTTATCAGCGGCCATCGGGCAGGTGTGTTGACTGGTACAGGGGAACTCCACGGTCCATCCGGCAGTCATCAACTCATCGCGCAACGGCAGTACGCGCTGGTGGAAAACACTGGAAGTCCCCGGTTCGATGACCAGGATCATGTCGGCGGCCGTCGTGGCAACATTGATATCTGCGGACTCCGTCAGGACATTGCCGAGGATGAGCAGTTGGCCGGAATCCGCCGGGACCTGCTGCCAATCGCCGTTGACAAACTCCACCTGATGCTGGGCGAAACCGGGTTGCTGCTGCAGGACCTCCCAAAAGCGTTGGCCAACGTCAAGACCTCCTTGTGCCCGATCCACGCCGGTACAGCGCCAGGACCTCTTGAACGCGGCGGGGCGTTTGGCGCGCAGATAGAACAGGAAGGCCCAGAGAAACGTTCCGGGGCCGCAGCCGAACTCGGTAACGTGAAGTTCATCCTGGGCCAGCCAGGCATCGAGCGCCGGTCCACAGCGATCGAGTACCGCCCAGAGTTTGGGCATATTGATGGTCATGTAGTAGCAGGCGTAGGCCCGCATGGCGGCGGGATTGTCGGCGTAGTCGGGCAGCGGCTCGCCCTTCACCCAGGCATGGTTGAAGGCAAAAAGCGGCTCAAGAAAATCCGGTTCGACTTCGTCGCCCGACTCCAGGGCCAGCGCCTGGAACAGCCAGTCCCGGTAGCAATCCGGATAGCAGTGGTCAACGCTCACTTGCGTTTGACTCGGGCCAGACCGTGTTTGCTGGTCAGGGCGAACTCCACCATCTCCTGGACTTCCGCCACGTCGGGGAAGGCCTGCCGCATTTCCGTCGCGGCTTCTTCGACGGTCTTATCGGAACGGATGATCGCTTTGAAGGCCTTGTTCACCGCTTTAATGGTGTCCGCCGAAATGCCGCGGCGTTCCATACCGATCTTGTTGACCGCCCGCGTCACGGCGGGCATGCCGTCGGCAATGCAGTACGGCAGGATCTCCTGCGTGATCTTCGTGAAGCCGCCAATGAACGCGCCTTTGCCGATGCGCAGAAACTGGACGGCACCGGACATGCCGTTGATAATGGCATAGTCACCGATCTCAACGTGGCCGGCAATCATCACGCTGCTGCTGATAATGACGTTGTTGCCGACAATACAATCGTGGGCCACATGGCTGTAGGCGAGGATATTGCAGTTGTCACCGATTCTGGTGGCGACGCCCGGAGCGGTTGCCGTATGAATCGTGACATATTCGCGGAAGGTATTGCCATTGCCGATTTCCACGAAGCTTGGGTCGCCGGTGAATTTCAGATCCTGGGTGATCTTCCCGAGGCAGGCAAACGAAAACAGCTCGTTGTCGTCGCCCATGGTCAGTTCGTTATCGAGTACGACATGCGACTGGAGTTTGTTGCGATTGCCGATCTTCACCTTCGGCCCGATGTGACAGAACGGACCGATTTCGCAGTCTTCGCCGATCACCGCGCCGTCTTCGATAACGGCGGATGGATGTATCTTACTCATGCTTCCTTGTCCACGATCGCAAATTTGAAAGTGATTTCCGAGACGACGTCCTGGCCGACATAGATCTTGCCTTCGCACTTGCCGAACCTGGCGCGCGACGAGGTCTGCTGCAGGTGCGCCACGAGCTGGTCGCCGGGCAGTACCGGCCGGTGGAAGACGGCGCGATCGACGCCCATGTAGAGGCCGAGCTTGCCTTCATTGGCTGGAATCTCCAGCATATAGATGCAGCCGATCTGCGCGGCGATTTCCATCTGCAGGTAGTTCGGGAGATACGGGTGTTCGGTTTCGATGCCGCGGAAATACGGTTCGTTGATGGAGACGTTCTTGACGCCGATGATGTCGCCGAGGCCGTCGTCGCCTGGGTGGCATTGCAGGATGCGATCAGCAAACAGGAAGGGGAACCGGTGGGGGATGCCCTGTTTGATCTGCTCGATCTCTTTGAGCGGCTCGCCTTCCGCGGCGAACTTCGGCTCGACGCTGACGGCATGCGGGACGAAATCGGCGGGGTCCCGGTCCAGTTCGATGAGGAACTCGCCCTGACTCGCGGCCTGACCGGCAACGGCAGTGGTCGCCTTGATCCGCAGCGCGCCGTCAAGCCGTTCCGTTACTTCAGCGTTGATGTCCAATACATCGCCCGGCACGACCGGCCGCCGGAATTTGATCCTCTGCGCCTCTTTGACGAACGGGTTCGGCCCCAGTTGGTCGCCGCCCAGCAGACAGCCCAGCTGGACCATCGCTTCGACCTGCAGGACGCCGGGCATGATCGCCTGTTCCGGAAAGTGCCCGACAAAGAACGGCTCGCCGGCCGATACCAGTTTCACGGCGCGCGCCGTGTCGCCGTCGATCACCGCGCGGTCAAACATCAGGAACGGCGGACGGAATGGTGTGCGCTCAATGATTTCAGTTGTGCCGATGGTCATAGGTTATCCCTTCTTACTCATTCCCCGAGGTCTGCATGATCTGCTTCGCCAACTGCACGTTCAGATCATGACCCGGTTTGATTGCGATAATCTGGCCAGCCAGGCGGCGCCCAACCAATGACAGGTCGCCCACGATGTCCAGTGTTTTGTGCCGGACGAATTCGTCCGGAAAGCGTAAACCGTCCTTGCTGATGACGGCGCGGTCCTTGATCACGATCGCGTTATCCAGGCTGGCGCCGCGAATCAACCCCTGTTTCATCAGGCCGGCGATCACATCGTACTGCTCGCAAAACGTGCGGGCCGGGGCGAGTTCGGCGGCAAACGTCTCCGGCGTGATCTTCAGGCTGATGTACTGCGTGTCCAGATCGCACTGCCCGTAGCTCACGGTGCAGGCAATCCGCAGGTCATCGCCGTCGGTCGGCAGCATCACAATGCGGCAATCGCCCATTTCAATCCAATGCGGTTTCGTGATGCGGCAGCACTTGCGGTTCGCCCGTTGGCGCTTAACCCCGACCGACTCGATCATCTCGATGAACGGCTGGGCGCTGCCGTCACCCAGGGGCGGCTCGGGGCTGTCCATCTCGATAACCGCGTTGTCGACGCCGCAGGCATACAGCGACGCCAGCACGTGCTCTACCGTGACCACATAGGCGTCGCCGACCGCGATCGTGGTGGCGCGCTGAGCGTTGGTCACGTTCGTCGCGAGCGCCGGTCCGGTTGGCTGGTCCGGCAGGTCGATGCGTCGCACCTGGATGCCGGCGTTCGCCGGTGCCGGGCACAGCGTCAGATGCGCCCGCACGCCCGTGTGCAGGGCAATGCCCGAACAGCGAACCGAATCCTTCAGCGTATGTTGTTTTTCCGTCTTTTTGGCCATGGTCGAAGAACTCTGGGGATGGTGAATTCGCCTCGGCGGACGACGCACAGAGTGAAAGATGCAGGGTAACCGTGGCCTCGCGACCTGTCAACCCGGAGAGCGGCAATTCACTCCACCCGCCAGGCGCAGTGCGTCACCGACCGGCCGTCTGCCTCGAAGCCGAGTTCGAAGTCGGTCTTCAAATCGCGGACATCCGCAATCGCGTCGTCATCGCGGCAATAGGGTGACAACGGTGCAATGGATTCGAGGATAAACGCCAGGTAGGCGCGGTTATCGGTGGAAACGTGCAGGCTGCCGCCGGCTTTGATGCGGCCGGCCAGCGTGCCGAGGAACTCCGATCCCAGCAGGCGATTGCCCCGATGCCTCGCCTTGGGCCACGGGTCCGGGCAGAGAATGTGGACGCGGTCCAGGCAACGCCCGGGCAGCAACGCCGCAACCAGCGGCCAGGCGCTCACCCGCAACAGCCGGACATTGTCGCAGCCCTCACGGCGGCACTTGGACTCCACTTTGCGGAGACGCCCCATCATCACGTCGGCCCCCAGGATCTGACGCTCCGGATAGCGTTGCGCCAACTGCAGCAGGAACCCGCCTTTGCCGCAGCCCAGGTCCAATTCCACCGGGCGGTCTGCCGGAATGTCCAGACGGCAGTATTGGTTTGACAGAATGTCGATCATCATCGGTTACGGCGTTATAGTGCAGTTGCATCTGCAATCCAAAGAGCTAAAGGAATACCGCATTCCGTTTGAAGGTCAACCGTATGTCGCGTATCGAAGACATCACGAATCGTTTGTCCGCATTCATCGAACAGGAGCAACTCCTGGCCGGCGTCAAGGAGGTCCTTGTCGGCTTCAGTGGCGGCGCGGACAGCACGGCGTTGCTGATCTGTCTGCAGCAACTGAGCGGTATCCGCGTGACAGCGGTGCATCTGCATCACGGCCTGCGCAGCACGGAAGCCGATGCCGACCAGCGATGGTGCCGCACGTTTTGTGAAACGCGTGGAATTGCGTTCCGCACAGCGGCCCTGGATGTGCCGACGGCAAAGCAGAGCGGCGAGAGCGATGAAACGGCCGGCCGACGCCTGCGCCTGGACTACTGGCGCGAACAGTTGAAGCCCGGCACGGTCGTTGCCTTGGGCCACCATCTTGACGATCTGGTCGAGACCGCGCTCTTCCGCTTCAGCCGCGGCGCAAACGTCTCCGGCCTGACCGGTCTGCGACCCAAAGCCGATGTCGAGAATGTGCCAATCATTCGACCACTGCTCTGCCTGACCCGCGGCGAGGTCGAAGAATACCTGCAGCTCAACGGCATCACTGATTGGTGTGAAGACACAACCAACGCGCAGACGGACTATGCGCGCAACGCCATCCGGCATCAGATCCTCCCGGTGCTGCGGGAAGTGGGCGGCGACTACTACAAGAGCCTCAGTCATCTGCGGGATGACGCCGACTACCTCGAGACCGCGGCAGCAGCGATCAACATCCGGCCGCTGCATACCGACACGGCACAAGACCTGCATCCGGCGCTGTTTCCACGCGTGCTGCGCCGCTGGCTGGTGCAGGAGTCCGGCCAAGACCTCCATTTCGGCGAAGCCGCCGTGACCCGCCTGCGGGCGGCCCTGGAGGAGCCCGGCGGGCTCGTCGATTTTCACAAGGACTGGTTCATCCAAGTCACCCCGAAACAACTCCTGCTGCAGCCGAAAACCCCGCCGGCGCTGGATCAGGAAATCCGTTGGCCCTGGCTGGAACAACCGGTGCTCTCGATCGCCGGCATCCGAGTCGAACTTCACGCGCAGCGGGTCATCAACGCCGACCTGCAGAACCAGGATCCCAATCGCGAATTCTTCCAATCTGCGGCGGTTGGGGAAACCATCATCATCCGGCCGCGCGCGCCCGGCGATCGCATGTTGCCGTTCGGCAATGAGAACGACACCAAGCTGAAGAAGCTCATCGGTGATGCGAAACTGGACTACATGGCGAAACACGCGGTATTCCTGATCTGCAACGCCGCCGGCGACATCCTCTGGGTCCCCGGCGTCCGCCGCGCCGAATTGGGCCGGGTTCGGCCGGATGATGCGGATGTCGTGGAGTTACGTGTGGTGCGGCGGCACGACGGAACACCCTGACGGCGGCATAGGGTGTTCGCCCCCTTCGGGGAC
>CAYLNH010000113.1:0-7379 GCA_964384625.1 uncultured Lentisphaerales bacterium | reverse complement strand
GTTCCCTGCGGTCACCCGGGGCTACTCATGTTTCCGCCCCTTCGGGGCGCCGGAGCAGATCCCTGCGGTCACCCGGGGCTGCTCATGTTTCCGACCCTCCGGGGCGCCGGAGGGGCGGGGGAAGAAATCGACAATGCCGACGACGACGATATGTTTCCGTGGGAGCGCCGCAGGGGCGTTCTCGACGGTCCACGGCGGCAGTTCATCCCCACGCGTAATCCCGTGTTTCCGCCACTCCGTGGCGCCGGAGAGGCAACACCCGGCCCGTAGGCTCTGGGTCAGCCCGGGGCCTGCAAGGGACTGCCGCATGCAGCCGTTGTCCGATCTTCGGCAGCAAAGCTGCCGACTAGAAGAAATCGGTCCGCCGATTTCTTTACTGCAGTACCATCGTGGCGTGGTCCCAGATGTTGTGGCCCCAACTCAGGAGAGGCTTGAAGGCGTAGGCGGCGAAGCGTTTTCCCTGGCGATCAAGTCGGATCATGACGAACCGCAGCTTATCGCCCTTCTTCGGCAACGCCCGGCTGTAGCCGGGAAGCTGCGAGAACGGCACCGCCATCTCGACGGTATAACCCTTGTCCACATCGTCGGACTTGTTCAGCGTGCCGTCGATACTGATCCCCGTCAGAAGCCCTTTCATCGTGGCTTCGGGGTACTGGTCGGCACCCCATTTGTCATATTTCTTGCACTGGATCGAGTCGTAGATACTGCCCGACGGCCCAACCACCAACTCCCAATACACCCGGAATCGCGGTTCGGACATGATCATGATCTCGGCGCAGTCATCGAAGTAGACATGGTCGTCGCGTTTGCGCTTCGGCGAGACAACGTCGGTATCCTCGCACTCGAAGGCGAAGTAGAGGTACTTCTCGTCCCAGGTAATGCGCCAGACTGTCTTGGGTGTATCAACGCGCTCCTTCTGGCTGAACGGGTACGTGGCGCGCCAGGTGTAGGCCTTGGCCCAGGCGGGCTCATCCAATTTGCCGTCGATCTTCAGTTCTTTGCCGGCTTCCGGCACATGGATCTCGGGCCAGTGGGGCCAATCCAACCCGCGTTCAGCGGTCGCGATGATGTTCCTGATGTCCGGGATGCACTTGGCGAACTCACCTTTCTTCGCCGGTTTTTCGCCGCGCAGCTTCTTCAGGTTCTTCAGATGATAACTGCGGATTCGATTGGCGTGTTCGTGACCCGGCGTATTCCTGGTCTGCCGCAGCATTTCTTCAACGCGATCAGCCAGCGCTTTATGCTCTTCCTTGACGACTTCATATTCGACCTTCGGTGTCGTCCGGCAGCCGCAAAGCAGCCCGATTGCAGTAACCGCGGTGACCGCGGACAGCAGGCGTGTGAGCATTATGATCTCCCAGTCGGTTTTATAATTACGCGGGTACCATACCGGAGAGTGCCTGCCGCGTCCAGACCCCTCCCGGAACCGGAGATCAGGCGCGATCAGTTGACCGGTGATCCCGCGGTCGTAGTGTTACGGACACCACAAAGGAACGTTACCATGCCGAACGTCTTCCCCGGAGCCGATGAACAGACGCCGTCGCGATCGCAGTATTTCTCCTGGATCAACAACACCAATGAGGGCTCGACGGCAGCCCAGACGTTGGTCAACCTGGAGTTCTTCGCGTGGCTGCAGCGGGAATACGGGATGGTCCTCGACATCTACGCCTGGGATGCCGGCAACATCGACGGCGGCGGCTGCTACGGCTCGATGGACTCCGAGCGCTTCCGCGAACGCTTCCCGGACGGCGTCGCGCCAATCGCGGCAGCCGCAGCCGAAATCAACACCCGGCTGGGGCTGTGGGGCGGGCCCGACGGCTTCGGCGAAACGCCGGCGGAAGAGGCGGCGCGTACGGAGATGATGGTCAGTCTCTGCCGCGATCACAACTTCATGCTGTTCAAGATCGACGGCGTCTGCGGCCAGTTGCGCGAAGAAAAGCGCGATGCCTTTGCCCACATGATGACGGAGTGCCGCAAGTACAGTCCGGATCTCATTCTGCTGAATCACCGTTTGAATCTGGGTCACGCGGTCGAGCACTGCACCACCTGGCTGTGGGAAGGCGCCGAGACCTATATCGACGTGCACATGGCAAACACCACAACCGCACCGCATCACCGTGCCGGCGCCCTGGCCCGCGGGCTGCCGCCGGACCTGCAGCGGCTGACCGAGGACCACGGCGTTTGTTTGTCCTCCTGTCTGGATTACTGGGAAGACGATCTGATTCTGCAGGCGTTCAACCGCTGTCTCATTCTGGCGCCCGAGATCTACGGCAACCCCTGGCTGTTGCGGGACGACGAATCTCCGCGGCTGGCACGCATCTACAATCTCCACCGCCGCTATCGCGACATCCTGGTTAACGGCATGCTCCTGTCCGAAGCACAATACGGTCCGAACGCCGTCTCCCGCGGGAATGACCGCACCCGCCTGATCACGCTGCGCAACCTGTCCTGGGAGCCGGTTGAGTACACGATCAAACTGGACCGGACAATCGGACTGCAGGAAACAGAATCGCTGAACGTCCGCCAGTACCATCCGGTCGAACGCGTCGTCGGCGACTTCAGCTTCGGCGACGAAACCACCGTGGAGGTGCCGGCGTTCCGGTCCTGTCTGGTGGCGGTTTCGGCCGATCCCTGCCCGGAGCCGAGCGTTGTCGGCTGCGACTTTGAAGTCGTACGCGACATGCCCAACCACCCGGTGGAACTGCGACTGCTGGGCACGCCGGGCACCAGTTGCGACGTCTCCTTGCCGGACGGCAGCAGCCAAACCGTGGAGTTCCCGGGCCACAAACCGGGATTCCCGCCCCACCGCAAATTGGGCGAACTGACTGCCTGTCCGGTGCCGACCGATGCCGAGGAACTCTACGAAGCAACGTGTTTCGCCGCAGACAACGACGCCCTGGAGGTCCGCGAACTCCGGCGTTCGGGCCCTACACAGATTCCAGCCGTACAGGCAGCCCGAGATGCGTTCTTCGAGCAGGAGTTATTCCGGCGGCGCGGCATTTGGGACAAGTACATGTTCGACGGCAAACCGGACACGTTCTTCAGTGTCTGGTATCGCGAAACCGAGGATATGCGCATCCGCAGCGGCGCGCTGCGAGTACAATTCGGCAAGGGCATCAAGGTCGATCGACTGATACTGCAGGCACTCGAGAAACAAGAGGACTTCCCGCTTGAACTGAGCGCCGACGTCACAGCCGATCTCAAAGACTGGCAGCCGATCCGATTCCGCCTGGACAAAGCCGCACCGCAAGAGTCGGTGGATGTCGCCTACATCACGCGCAACGGCAGCGGCGTCCGCTATGACAAGCACCAGATCATCACCTATGTGGCCGACCTGGAGGCGGCAATGGACCTGCGCTACCTCCGCTGCTCGCCGGCGCCCGGTCGTGTGTCATCGGTCGCGGCGGCGCTGGACGGTAACATGCTGGATCGCAGCGACTGGCGCGGCTCGAATCTGTTCGGCCGGCTGTCGGCAGCGCCGCCGATCGCTGCCTGGCAGGGCTCGTTCGAGCTTGGTACGGAAGCGGACAACAGTTATCTCGCGGTAGCGCTGGACGGCGAACACGGCGTTGAGACGGCATATGTCGCGGTACGCGCGGGCCGCCCGGTGGGCGCCCCGGATCGCAGTCCGTCCTATCCGAGCAACGTGTTCGAATGCCGCGTACGCGAGGCATCCGGCAACACCACACACTACATCCCCGTCACACCGGAGATGCACAATCGCGAGATCGACGTTGTCGTGCTGCTATTGGACGGCGGCACCGCCGAGATCAAGCCTGCGGCGTGGATCACCAGCTATCCGCCGGCGCCGGCCGCCGTCACGTTGACCTTGCCCCGTGAGGGGGTAGAATAGTTCGTTTCCTGTTTGAGAACTGACGATCGAAAGGACCTGGGACATGCGTTATCGAGCCTTGGGAGCATCCGGCATTGAAGCATCTGTAGTTGGTCTGGGTACCTGGGCCATCGGCGGCTGGATGTGGGGCGGCACCGAAGAGGCCGACTCCATCAAATGCATTCACGCCGCCATCGATGCAGGCATCAATCTTATTGATACAGCGCCGATGTACGGCTTCGGCCAGTCCGAAGAAATCGTCGGTAAGGCAATCAAGGACCGCCGCGACAAGGCGGTGATCGCCACCAAGTGCGGCCTGATCTGGCATACCGACAAGGGTGACTTCTTCTTCAAGTCCGGCGACGATATGATCGGCGTCGGCGAACAGACCCACGAAGTCCATCGCTATCTGGGCCCGGAGAGTATTCGCTACGAAGTCGAATTGAGTCTGAAACGGTTGCGGACGGATGTGATCGATCTGTACCAGACGCACTGGCAGGAAACAACCACACCGATCGCCGACACCATGGCTGAGTTGCTGAAGCTGAAAGATGAAGGCAAGATCCGCGCCATCGGCGTCAGCAACGCCACCACCGAACAGACGGACGAATATCGCGCTGTCGGTGCCCTCGACAGCGATCAGGAAAAGTACTCCATGATCGACCGCAAGATGGAAGACGCCATCCTGCCGTATTGCGACGCCAATAACATTGCCTTCCTGGCATATTCTCCCATCGGCCAGGGCCTGCTCACGGGTAAGATCGGACCGGACCGGACGTTTGATGAGACCGACCAGCGGTCACGCGGCAAACGTTGGACCGTTGAAAACCGCGAACGCGTGGCCAGCCTGCTGGCCGAAATCAAGCCGATTGCCGACGCGCACGAGATCACGCTGGCGCAGTTGGCCATTGCCTGGGCCGTGCATCAGCCCGGCTGCAGCCATGCACTGGTTGGCGCCCGGACCATTCAGCAGGCACAGGAAAACGCTGCTGCCGGCGACGCCGAATTGACGGCGGACGAAGTGGCGACAATCCGCAAAGCCATCGACGCCCACAGCGACATCGTCTGATTACGTCACCCCGGGAGATAAATTCATTGTGTCTGGACCAGGCCGCGTAAAAGCCTTTCTGAAATAAGGGCTGTGCATTTTCTGTTGGGCCTGGCTGAAGGGGATGTTGCCCGTGTTTGTGGCGGCGGCCACACCGTTGGTGGTCGCAGATGCAGTGTCGGTACTGCGACAGCGGACAGCAGGGGCGTCGGAGCCGGGGAGAAAGAAGGACTTGAGCCGGGATCAGTCTTCGCCCAAAGGCTTCGCCGAGACACGTGCTCAAGATACATAAAGCGCGGCTTGAGCAGGGATGTCAGGGCTTCACAACGCCGAAGCGGTACATGCCCTTCTGCAGCAGAAATTCGTAGCCGCTTTCTTCGCCGACCTGGCAGAGCACGCCGCCGTTGGCGTCGTCCCGCACCCAGAAGGCCAGGATGTCGGCGGCGAAGATCGTGTGATCCCCGGTCGTCAGTCGGCCGTCGACGCGACACTCGAGATTGGCGAGGCAGTCGGCGATCAACGGCGGCCCGACCGCGGCGGCGGGCTGCGTGGCCAGGTCACAGGCTTGAAACTTATCCAGGTCGCGGCCGCTGCGGGTGCCGCACACCAGCGTTTCTTCGGCGAGATCGGCGCCGGGCCAGGCCAGGACAAACTCGCCGGACTCAGCGATCAGGTCGTGCGTGAACCGTGAAGGCGCCACGGAGATCGCGATCATCGGCGGCGCAAACGACGTCCACATTTTCCAGCCGAGCGGACAGATGCTGCGCTTGCCGTCGTGTTCGGCCACAGCCCAGCAGATGCGTTGCGGCGCGCCGCAACAGTCACGGAATTCGCGGTAATCGGATTGTTTCACAAGACCGTCCTTCTACTCTGGAGATTCGCGGGGAGATGCAAGTTGCTCAGTGTGCCATGAGCCACACGCGCTCGACGGCTTCACGGGCGGTCAACCGCCCGTTCAGGAGGTCCTGCGTCAACATGCCGCCGATGCCGCCGTGAGCCAGGAAGCGGGCCCGCGACGTTTGGTTCCAGGTCAACGTATTTCGCCCCAGCGCCCGCTCCCGCGTACCGGGCGGCATGTTTTTCGGGTCGACCAACGGCGGTCGTTCGAGGGCTGATTTCAACACGGGCAGGTTGCCCGGCAAGCGACCGAATTCAGCCTGACTGCGCTTGGTCAGCATATAGGCGATGAAATGCATGGCCTCGTTCTGATTCTTTGACTGGCTGTTGACCGCGAGCGTCATCATGATGCCGGGAACCTTGGCGCCTTCGTTCACCGGGACGGGGAGGACGCGCCAGCGGAAATCGGGTTCGTTGTCGCCGAAGCTGACGATCTGGAACGAACTGTTGGTCATGCAGAATGCCTCGCCGGCCAGGAAGGTCTCCAGATCCCGGCCGCGCATGGCAAACAACTCCTGCCGACCGATCGCTTCCAGACACTCGATGGCGCGGTTGATGTCCAGATGGATCTTGCCGCGTTTGTCCAATTGGAGAGCGCCGCTCATGAACATACACTCGTTCAGACCGGGGCCGACCATCGGTATGACGTCGAGCTCCTTCAAGGCCGGCGCCAGCGCTGCCAGCGCGGCGAAAAACTCATCGGCCGATTCCGGCGCAAAATCCTCATAACCGACTTGTTCGGCCAGCGCCTGGTTGACAAACAGGTACGTCAATGAAATCGAGAACGGCACCCCGACAAAGTCGCGGTAGAATGCCGGACCGCGCGGCACAATCTCCAGGAGATCCTCCGAGGCGGCAATGCGTTCAGTGAACTCAGAGACATCCTGAAAACGCTCCGCGCCGATGGCGTTGAGGACGACCGGCGTGGCCATCACCACATCGATCTCGTGGTCATCAATCAAGTCAGCCACGTGCCCGTCCTCGCAGGTCAGCATCTGGACGTTCACGTTCGGGCGAGTCTCACAGAAGTCTTTGATCAAGACCTGCCAGAGCTGCATGTTGGTCTCGAGCGCTTCGCAGATATAGACCCGCAGCGTACAGGGCGAGGGCTGCGGAAAGTAGTAGCGGAACATGCCGCTGAAGGTGGACAGCACCGGATCCACGGAACGCGTACTCTGGATCGGTTTGCCGGCAACCGGCGCCGGCCTGGCCGACGGCAGGTCCTCAACAATGTAGGAGCCGCTGCGCGGCCGGTTCTCCAGAACTCCCTGCTCGACGAGCACGGCTTTGGCCTGGTCGACAATCCGTTGGCTGACCCCGTAGATATCGCACAGTTTGCGGACCGGCGCCAGTTTGTCGCCGGGCTGCAGTTCGCCGTTCTCGATCTGCTGCAGCACGTCCTCGACAATACGGTCACGGACACGGTCATCTTTGAGTTTCGGTTGCTTGGCCATTGTACCCGTATTGTAGGCTGACTGATACAGAAATTCAAGAGGCTGAGGCCGGATGGGGCGCATGTCAGTTCTGCAGGTCATCCCTTCGTGTTCTGGCAAGAGCCGCACCATAGCGCCGGAACGTTCGCCAGTCCAGCCACCGGCGGCC
>CAYLNH010000112.1:0-21340 GCA_964384625.1 uncultured Lentisphaerales bacterium | reverse complement strand
ACTAATATAGCACACACCGCGAGAATGTCGCCTATTTGCGTGCCGGATTAATACGCCGGGGTTGGCGGTCTGCAGCCGGGCGTCAAGTACCGATTCCGCGTGGTCGCACTGGCGGCGTCCGGCGGTAAGGTCGCGGGACCTCCTTGCCAGCTGAGCACTGTCCGTTCGCCTCGCGATCCGAAGATCCGTTTCGCGGTGATCCTCGCCACCGACGGCCGCTGGAACCATCTGGCGTCCGCCCTGGCTGACGCCAAGCAGCACGGAGCAAGCTGCGTGCTGCTCAAGGGGCAGATCACCAGCCAGTGTTCCGGGCGCCCGGCCGATTGGCTCAAGGCGAAGGAGATCGTCGAGCATCACGGATTGCCGACGGCCTGGTCGGGTCTCGCGTCCAAGGACCAATGGACCTCCGGTCGCGACTGGTGCAGCAACTGGGCCGGAACGAACTACGTAACGATGGCCAGCGTGACCCGCTTCGACCTGTTCACGACGCAGACCGGGCAGCCGCTCAACCGGCTCCACCAGGAGTTGGACGGCCGTTTCCGGATCGCCGCAATGATCGAGAATCCGAGGACCAATCGGGCCTTCCTCCCAAGCCTGGAAGAGTGGTCGCACCAGGCGGAAACCGAACGTTGTCGCTGGTTCATCACCAGCGGCATGTCGACCGAGGCCTTCCCCGACGATGTCGGCGCCGTGATCCTCAACCTCCACCGTCCGACCATCGACTTCATGCGGATGATCAACGGCGATCGCGGCCATGAACTGGCAGCCCTCCCCGGCTGGAACGTTGTCTGCGCCAGTCCCCAACGGAATCGCTCGGGCGCCTACTATCTGGTCTCCTGTGAGGAGGACCGCGTTGTTCTCGAATCGCGCCAGTTCCGCGGCAAGAACTGCCACACCGACGGCATCCAGGAGATCCGGTACGATCGCGCCCGGAATCTTATCGCGGTCGCCAACCAACGCGTACCGCACCCCCCGGGCATCTCGACCGGTCTTGGCCGGCAGCAGACGAACGCGCCCTGTTGAACTCAGAACCGGATCGTTCGCGCCGCATCGGGACGGAGCGTCGTTGTCCGTCTCCTCGGACGTTCGCCACGCAACGCCAAGTTGACCTTTAAGATCGTTCAGCGCCCGACAAACGGAATACTCAGCGGCACTGGAGACCGCCGCCGCTACGAACCGAAGCCCGGCTTCAAGGGGGAGGATGTCTTCCTCTACCGGGCAGATGACGGCGGCGCCTGGCCCGGCAACACAGCGTGGGTCCGAATCCGCATCAAGTGATCCAAAGCCGGGCGGCAAATCAGTGCCAAACGGGCTTGCATTTTACTGCCGTAAAGGACATGGTTTAATGTAAGTAATAAAGGGAATTATAGAAGCAATGTATGGACGGCCGCCCAGTCGACTGCTTGAGATCGCCGCGGAGTTGCGGCGACGGATCGTCGGCGGGGTCTACAAGCCCGGCGAGCAGATGCCGATCCGCAGCGACCTGGAAGCGGAGTTCGGCGCCGGCAGCGGCACCATCCAACGCGTCTTCAACCGGCTGTCAACCGAGGGATTCATCCGCTCGGAAGGACGCCACGGGACGTTCGTCTCACAACGCCCGCCGCATCTTTCCCGCTACGGCGTGGTCTTCTCCAACGCCCCGGACGACGGGAGCTGGACGCAGTTCCACGTCGCCGCCCTGAACGAGGCGTTGCGTCTGGCGCAGCAACCGGACCTCGAGCTGGAGACCTATTTTCGTGTCGACCATCATGCAGACTCCCCGGACTTCGCACGGCTGCAGGAGGACCTCTGCCGCGACCGGCTGGCGGGGCTCGCCTTCCCGATGCCGCCGTTCGAGTTGTATTACGCGCGGAAGCTGCCGCTGGACGACGTTCCCTGTGTCGCCATCCTGGCGCCGAAGCAACTCGGGACGTTCTCTTCGGTGCAACTCGGGACCGGCTATCGGGAGCTGATCCTGGAGACGTTGCGGGAATCCGGCTGTCGCCGTATCGCCGTCTTCGGCAATGCCGGTCCCGGACCGGACGGGTCGTCCTGGGAGGAGGTGCTCGCGGATGCGGGTCTGGAGACGCGGCCGCACTGGATTCACGGCATCTGTCTGTGTCCGCACGGCCGCCCGGAAGGCGCACGGGTTGCGGAACTGCTGATGCATACTGAACCGCGTCCCGATGCGGTGCTGATTCTCGACGACAACCTGGTCGAGCCGGTGACTCGCGGTCTGGCCGCGTGCGAGGGACGTATTCCCGACGAGGTCCTGGTTGTCGCTCACTGCAACTTTCCATGGCCGACACCCAGCTCGGTGCCGGTTACACGCATCGGCTACGACATGCATGAAGTCCTGACAGCCATGCTGGATCTCTTGCGGCGGCGTGCGAACGGCCGCCGCAGGCGTCGAGGAAGTGTCCGGATCGCCGCGATTGACGAATGCGAACACCAGCGCCGCACGGCGGTGCGCACGGCGAATGGTGGAATCCCTGCACACGTCTGAGGTAGACCCATGAAGCGACTCCAATTCACTCTGATCGAACTCCTCGTTGCCATCGCGATCATTGCCATTCTGGCAGCCATGCTCCTGCCGGTGCTGTCGCGCGCGAAGGTTGCAGCGCGACAGGTCTTGTGCATCAACAACCTGCACGAACTGGCATTGGGTTCGGAAGCGTACAAGTCGGACTACGACGACTATTACCCGCCGCCGGTGCGCTGGTTCGACAACACCCAGGGCATCCCGCGCGGCAAGGTCCACCCGCACGACTTCAAGGACACCGACCTGAATCGCATTCAGGAGTACATGGGCTTTCCGCATCGCTTCGCACCGCACACCGCCATACCCCGGGACCAATTCCCCGAAATCATGATGTGCCCGTTCGCGAAGTACCGGGCTGTGTACGTTCCGTACAACCTGCACTACAACGACGACGGCTTGAACAACATCTACCGCTACGAGACCGGGTACGGCTACTTCGGCAGCCTGCTGATGGGCGGCGACACGGCGAACAACCTGGTGCCGGAGAAGTACAAGCGCCATTACGCGGAAAAGGGCTGTGAGCCGGATGCGGTCGTCTGGGCGGATCTGGTGAATGGCTTCTACGCGTTCGGCGCCAGCGAAGACCGCTACACCCATACGCGTGCCGGCAGCCAGGTCCACCTCGAACATCCGGCATGCAATTTCTCCGAGCTCGAACTCCAGAATGTCGCGCAGGTTGACGGCGCGGTGATCACCAGGAAGCCTGCGAGCATTGGCGCCAACAGCGCCGGCACCGGCTTCCAGTTCCGTTTCGGCGGCTTCAACTATGTCTGGTGGTTCTGACCGCCGAACCCGGCATGCCTGCACCGTGGGTACACGGTATCTCCGGATCTGTGGGGACGGATCCGGAAGTGATCGACAAGGACAGGTGATGGATCAATGACAAGAACTCTTCTGATTGCTTTTCTGGTCTTGCTGGGGTCCGTAACGGCAGCGGACAAGGACCTCCTGCGAACGGTTTCGGTTGACGCCGTCGATTTGAAGGCGACCGCGAGTTTTCACAACGGCCATGCCACGCCCGTCGCGCGCGGCACGCTGGCGGCCGTGCTGAGCGCGAAAGCCAACGGCCGCTGGCAGACCCCGGAACAGCCGCGTTCGTGGGCGCCGGAAGGCAACCCGTACGTCTTCCATTTCCGCCTGGCATTCACCAAAGCGACCGCCGTCGGCAGCCTGAGCATTCGCTTGGAGCAACGGTTCCGCAGCTCGGTCCGCATCGCCGCCTTGAAGGCAGGTGCGACGTATCCCGGCAACCCGGCTCGAGCCGGGGACTGGCAGCGCTTGCCGCATCATGCCGCCGGCGAGCAGCTCGAGCTGGTGCTGCCCCCGGGCTTCAAAACGCGCGCGCTGCTCATCACCGAGGAGCGCCGGCGATCGGGTGCACTGCTGTCACGGTGGCAGGTCCGGCCGGCGCGGCTGCACAACCTGACTCCGGCTGCCGTCGCCCAGGGCGAACAGGCGCCGTACGGCGCCGACCCGATGACCCTTGTTCGCGGCGGCCGCTGGGCGAATGCCGGGCCGGTGCCGAAGAAGGGCAATATCGAACGCATCCCGGTGAGCAGCGTCAACCCGTCCTGGTTCACCTTGGTCTGGGAGGAAGCCCGGACGCCGGTCGCCCTGCGTTTGCGGTCCAACATCGATCAGTACAAGCTCCATGCCTTCCGCGGCGGCAAGGATGAGAACCCGGCGCTGGCAGCAGGGAAGTCCTGGGAGCGCATCGACGCCATCGTCTTCCGGCGCCGGCGCGACGGCCGCGCCGCGGTCGCCGAGGACCTCCTGCTGCTGCCGAAGCTGAAGACGCGCGCCATCAGGCTGCAGATCCTCGAGACGATCCCGCGCGAGCAGCGCATCTGCTGGATCGATGATTTCACCGTGTGGCAGAATCTGGGCAACGAACGGGCGCCGCCGCCTGTGAGCCGCGATGAAGAGCCGCCGTTCAAGATCGCCTACGAACTGGCGAACGACGGCGAAGTCGCGTTTGTCGTCAACGACGCCGCGGGCCGGCGCGTGCGCAATCTGATCGCTCAAGTCGACCGCAAGGCGGGAAAGAACCTGCAGCCTTGGGATCTGAAGGGACCGGACGGCGCGTGGGTTGCCCCCGGCACGTACACGTGGAAGGCGATCTACGCCCCGCCGCCGGTCTGCGTCTACCGGATGACGCCCTATCCGAACGTCGCCGATCATTCGCCGAAGAGCACCCCCTGGCCGCGTGGTCCGGCCGACGGCTGGCTCATGAACCACGGCAATCCGCGCGCTGTCTGTGCCGTCGGCGATCACGTGGTCATGGGCGGCGGCGGTGCTGAGGGCGGCCACGAGATCGCCCTGTGCACATTGGCCGGCGAGAAGATCTGGGGGACGCCGCGCGCCGACTTCCACGAGATGTGCACCGACGACAAGATCGTCTATGTCCGTTCCGGCAATCACGTGAAGACGTTCGACCCGGAGACGAAGAAGCAGAAGCACGTTCGCAACGCTTTCTACACGCCGAAACGAAAGGGTCGCTTTCTCGGTATCGCAAACCACGCGGACAAGATCTACCTGGCGTTCCACGGGCCGGACCCTTTCGTCCACAACAACACCCATGCCGGCGCAATCGACATTGCGAACTGCCTGCCGAAGCTGCCGAAAACCATCAAGGGCGGCCAGAACTACGGCATCCCCGCGACGCCGCAGCACGACTTCGTCAGCCTCTTTCGTTATACCGGCTATGTCCGCGGCTCGCCGTTCAACGGCGGCCTGCTGTATATCCCGTCAACAATCGGTCGCCGGCGGCACCAGTACGTTGTGCTCGCCTACAGAGAGCCGGTTCCGGTCGGCAGTCTTGTTTTCCCGGCGCCGAAGACGAAGGGCGTCGAGTTCGGCATCAGCATCCACCGGCAGGACGCGACGTATCCGCCGAACCCCGAAGCGAACCGGGATTGGATCGATCTCAAGCTCGACAAGCTCGGCCCCTGGAACGTCGCCGCCGCGCCGCCGAAGACGCGAACCCGCGCAATCCGGCTGCGCTTCTCCAGGCCCGGCGACGAACTCGATGACTTGATGGACGGCGACCTCGAGGGCGGCGCGGCGTTGCCGAACGACCTCGACCTCGGAAAAGAGAAAGGGAAGGTCGGCGCCGCGAAGAAAGGATGGCGGGCGGAGATCGCCGGCATGCGTGTGCTGCGCCGCCGCTTCCGCAGCCTGCTGCCGAGCGCGACCATCAAGACCAGCTCCGGCCGCTACGACCCGAAGACCGGCGCCTGGGACGCACAGCGGAAGGAGGTCCTGACGCCGGACAACCCGGCCGTCTTCACGATGGAATGGCCGGAGAAACAGAAGATCCGCGCGCTGGCGGTGAAGGAAATCGATGGGGCCCGAACCGAGATCGACGTCTTTGTCGGCCGCGGCCCGATTGATCCGAAGGACAACAGCAAGTGGCAAAAGGTCGCCGCGTATCGGCAGGTGACACGCGACTTCTACCAGCCGAACTACAACAACAACGCCCAGGCTCGTTACATCGACGGCACGGTTGACTTCGGCAAGCAGTATGAAACGCGTGCCGTTCGGCTGCGGGTTGTGGCGCAATGGCGGGAACGCGGCGGCCGACCGCGCGGTGTGCGTCACGATCGCGGCGCCACGGCGGTCAATCCGCGGCGTTGTCGCATCTACGGCGTCGCACCGCTGGAGTACCTCGGCGGCGAGGCGCCGGTGGACCCGCTGATCACCCAGCGTCTGGAAGAGGTCGATGCCGAGACCGGCAAGCTGTTGCACGAGTACCCCTCGGCGATCACCGGGAAGATGGCTTTCAATCACCGCGGCGAACTTTTCGGCATTGTCGGCCGGAAGGTCGTGCGAATCGACATCCCGACGGGTAAGACGACGGATTTCATCACCGACCTGAAGCATCCCCGGCTCCTGACCTTCGACGGCAAGGGGAGCGCCTACGTCTACGAGCACACCGACGAGAACCGTGTCGTCCGCGTCTATCGCGCGAACAGTACATACTCGCACACGATCGGCAGACTCGGGCGTCGGAAACCAGGTCCCTACGACCCGCACTACCTGGAAGACGTGTCCTCGATCTCCGTCGACAAGACCGGCCATGTGTGGATGGTTTATCCGCACGACAATCCGCGGCGCTGCATGAAGTTCACGAACGACGGCAAACACGTGATGGACTTCCTCGGCAACACCAACTACGGCGGCGGCGGTTGTCTCGATCCGTTCGACAAGACGAAGGCCTACTTTCGTGACCTCATTTTCGATCTCGACTGGAAGACGGGCAAGACAAAACTGGCCGCGCTGATGGGCACGGACCACATGGAAACCAGCGTCTGGAGTGACCGAAGTTACCGCTCGGTGATCGAACCCATCGTCGTTGACGGCCGCCGCTACATCGTTACCGCGCCCTTGGGCGTGGGGCCGACGATGTCCCTCGCGTCGGTCCAATTGATGGACGAGACCGGCGTCGTGCGCAAGGTGGCGGCCTTCGGCGAAGCCACTGCGTTTCCGTTCCTGCGCAGCACGGATTTCCTTCTGAAGCTCGGCAAGCCGCTGGGTGCATTCCGCTTTCACTGGACCGACTGGAACGGCGACGGCGACGTGCAGTTCAAGGAAGTGAAGTTCATCGAGAAGAAGGGCCGGAAGATCGCCATCGGCCGCTTCGACTATAAGCTGGGTGTCATGGCGCGGACCTGGAGCGGTTACCATGTACCGGTCCGGGGATTGCGCTATGAGGTCGAGAAGCTCCTGCCCAACGGCGTGCCGGTATTCAGGGAGACGAGCCTGCCGTTCTACGCCGACTGGCGCTTCCGGGATGGGAGCCACTTCCGCTTCCACCGCGGTGGTTACGGCAGGCCGAGTATGAATCAGGGACTGGACAAGGACGGTGAGATCGTCTGGTCCTACCGCGCCGGCATTGGTATGCAGGGGCTTTTCGTGCCGCCGTGGAAACCGGGCTACGCCGACCTGCAGTACGCCGTCGCCGGCCATGCCGTCGCCGACCGGGGGGACCTCGGCGAGTTTGTCGTCGTCCACTCGAATGCCGGTCAGGTGAACATCTGGACGGCCGACGGTCTCTTGGCGGGACAGATCACGCTGCACACGCGCAACCCGAAAGCAAAACGCTTCGGCAGTTTCCCGGATCACAGCATGGGCACGCCGATGCCGAACCTCTCTCTCGGCCAGGAGCACTTCCACTGTTTCTTCACGAAGTCACAGAGCGACGGCAAGTTCTACCTGGTTGCCGGTCCGCTCGAGATCAACATCCTCGAAGTCACCGGCCTCGAAAAATTCAAACGGCTGGAAGGCAAGTTCGAGGTGACTCCCGCAATGCTTGCCGAAGCGCGCCGGTGGGACGCAAAGCGAGTCAAACGACAGAACCTCTCGAAGCCGAAGATCATCGACTGCGCACCGGGCCGGCCGGTCGTGAACGGCGTTATCGCACCCGGCGAGTACGCGCAATCCGTCGGCATCCCGGACCTCGCGGGATTCTCTGCGGCCTACGGCAAGGGCAAGATCTTCCTCGCCTGGACCGTGCGCAACGCCGGGCCGATGAAGAACGCCGCGGACGTCTTCCAGCGCGCCTTCAAGACCGGCGCCGCGGTCGACGTCAAACTCAGCACCGACCCGAAGGCCGACTCCAAGCGGCGGCAACCCGTCCGCGGCGACCTGCGTCTCCTGGTCACCCGGATCGGGAACAAGCCGACGGCAATCCTTTATCGCCCCGTCTCGGCTGACGGCCAAGGCAAGCCGTGGCAGACCTCCACCCCGGCCGGCGGCACCACGAAGTTCGACGACGTGTCCATTCTGAAGAACGCCGAGATTGCCATCACGGATACCGCGGGCGGCTACACGGTTGAGGCCGCGGTGCCGCTGCAGACGCTCGGGCTCCGAATCCGGGAGGACTTGCGACTCCGACTGGATTGGGGCGTCCTGTCGACCGACGCCGGCAACCTGACGACGGCCCGGCAATATTGGGCCGACAAGACGGCCACCGGCGTCAGTGACGAGCCGACGGAGGCACGGCTCAACCCCGGCATGTGGGGGCACATCGTGTTCCGCAGGCCTCGGAAGAACGGCCCGGACCTCGGCACAAAGCTCGAGTTGCAGCCCGGCGACGGCGGCGAGGCGGATGATCTCGAAGCCATCGACAATCTACTGGAATAGACTGAACCCATCCCAATAACAACGTACGAAAGACCAATCATGAGTGAAGTACTGGCCAAGTGCGAAGACTTGGAGATCCGCTACGACCGCGAAAGCGGCGGCATCACACAGATCAATCTCTACGGCAAGGACCTCCTTGCCGATGCCGACCCGGCGTTGGGTGAGATTGCGGTGAACGACGTGCCGCTGCGCGTTCGTTCGGAAGCGGCAGAACGGCGGCGCGAGTTGGGCGATGCAGCGTCGTCACTGTCGTTGAAGGATCTGTCACCCAAGAAGCCGGGCGGCATGTACGCCGAGCATTTCATCAACCAGTACTGCGGCTACGGCTTTGAAATCACCCGACACCTGCGGGTGCAGCCGCACAAGAACATGGTCGCGATGCGCTACCAGCTGCGCCGCACACCGGCGAAGCCGACCTGTCCCGTTCCCGGACCGGGCGGTCCGCCGATCGAGGCGCGCCTGCACGTGGACACCTTCAGCACGCCGCGCTGGCAGTGGCGAATGTGGGGCGACAACACGCGCATGATCCATCTGTCGCTGCACGCCAATGGACCGGACGGCGAGTACTCTCACGTCGGCTACAACCGCGGCACAGTCGACGAAGTGAGAGGCTACCTGAGAAATATCTGGCGCCGGCAGTATCCGGGCGTCATGGCGGTGCATGGCGCGGTCTACTACGACGAGGACAGCGGCAACTGGCTGGCGTTCACCTGTCGGCTCCCGAAGATCGGCTACTACGTCGATCTCGAACACGCGGGCCTCGGGCTGTCCTACAACTTCACCTTGCATGGCGAAGTGAAGATGGGCCGCAACATCACGCTGCCGGAGATCACGATCTACTACGGCGAAACGACCGGCGAGATGGAGCAGTTCATCAAGGATTATACCACGGAGCGCTGGCATCCGGCGCCGGAGTGGAACGGCAACGTCGCCTGGCTCGGCTTCAATCTCTGGAGCCCGCACACGAGTTGGGGCGAGATGTGGGGACGCGGCCAACGCTTGATCGACAACGGCGTCTGCAGTGCGATCGGCCCCTACAACATGGTCCACAACTGGTCTCGCGCGATGGGCGGCACAACGCCCATGGGCTATGAGCCGGACCCGACCATGGGGTCTGTCGCCGACTTCGAGAAGGGTGCCCTGGCAGTCAAGGAACGCGGCGTGCCGCTGGGTATCTGGATGTCGCACTCGGGTCTGGCGCCGGGACGCGATATTGACGAGGACTGGTTCATCCGCGGCGTCGACGACAACTACACCGCGTCCTGGGGCAGTCAGCGCGGACCGGCGCTGGTCTGCATCAACCCCGGCCACCCCGGTTACATCGAGTACACGAAGAAGTGGTTGAAGTACTACATCGAGTTGGGTTTCCGCTGGTTCTTCTTCGATTGCGGCGGCTGGGCGATGCCGCCGGACTTCCGCGAACGCGACTTCATGGACTGGCCCGGCGACACCGGCGTCATGGCGGTGCGCTTCTACGAGGAGATCACACCCTACGCGCAATCACTCGACCCCGGCGTGATCATTTCGGGCGAAGGGTTCTCCAGCGATTTCCCGGTGCACGTTCCGGCGTTGAGCCACAACCCCGTACACTCACCGGACGGCCTGGGCCCGCGCGACTACGTGCTGAGTTGGAACCGGCTCCCGGGGCGCCATGTCGTGGTCGACCAGGCCGGATCTCTGGTGCCCGCCAGCGGTACACTGACGCTGCCCTGGAACCACATCGAAGGCGACGACTTCGACGACAAGTGGGAAAAGATCTACAGTTGCGAACTGTTTCAGAAGGTCACCGCCTTCGTCAAGGAACACAGCATCTATAACGCCGTGCACGTCCCCGGCGACATCTCCGTACTGGATGGGCATGCGTTCTTCCCGGGCCACTACAAGGGCGATCCGGTGAAGCTGCCCGAAGCCTACGCCAAGTACAGCAAGGTCACCGATGTCACCTCCGGCGAAAGCTACACGGCCGACAGCGACGGCGCGTTCAGCGTTCCCGGCGTCGGGATGTATGAGTTGCAGTAATCGGCAATCAGTAATCGGTGATCCGAGAGACTACGGGGCCTCGATCCCGGGCCGAGTGGTTACGCCCGGGACGGCGCCGTTCTCTGTCTCCAAGGTGCGTCCTCGATCACCGACGGCGAAGCCGGCATGCACCTGGCGCAGTTCGACTGGGCCTGGCTGAATTCGAGAAACCCATGAAGCAATGGAGTACCAATATGGACTGCATACCACACATCTCGCGCCGGGGATTCCTGCATACCATGGCGGCCGGGGCCGCTGCCCTCGCGCTCCCGGCCCGGGCTGACGGCGCCGCGTCGCGCCGCCCGAACTTCGTCTTCGTCCTGGTCGACGATCTCGGCTGGGCAGACCTGGGATGCTACGGCAGTACCTACTACGAAACGCCGAACATCGACAAACTGGCGGCCGACGGCATGCGCTTCACGCAGGCGTACGCGGCCGCGCCCGTATGCTCGCCGACGCGCGCCAGCATCCTCACCGGCAAGCATCCGGCTCGCCTGCACTTTACCGAAGCTGCGGGTTGCAGACCGCCGGCGAAGACACTGCTGGCCGAACTTGACTGGCGTCGGCGACTGCCCCTGGAGGAAGTTACGTTGGCGGAAGCGCTGAAGCCGGCGGGCTACGCCACGGCCTGTTTCGGCAAATGGCACATCGGGCCGCACCGCGACGTCAGTCGTCAGGGCTTCGGCGAAACGGCGGGCCGGGGCAAGAAGCGCGGAGACAAGAGCACGGCCTTTCTCACGGACAAGGCGATCGCCTTCATCACGAAGAACGCCGCCAAACCGTTCTTCCTCTACCTCTCGCATTACACCGTCCATGTTCCGCTGGAGGCAGATTCCGAGCTGGTTAAGAAGTACCGCAAGAAGGCGCCGGGAAAGAACGGGCAGTGCAACCCAACCATGGCTGCCATGATCGAGACGCTCGACACGCAGTTCGGCCGGCTGCGCGAAACGCTGAAGGATGCCGGGGTCGACAAGAATACCGTGATCGTATTCTTCTCCGACAACGGCGGGCTGCCGCGGGTCAAAGGAAAGAAGGGCTTCGAAACGGCCACCAGCAACTTGCCTCTGCGCGGCGGCAAGTCGAACCTCTATGAGGGCGGTATTCGTGAGCCGCTCATCGTCTATGCTCCGGGTGTGACGAAGGCCGGCGCCGTCGAAACAACGCCCGTGTTGAGCACGGATTTCTACCCGACGTTTCTCGAACTCGCGAACCTGCCGTTGCGCCCGGACCAGCACCAGGACGGGTGCAGCCTGCTTCCCTTGCTTCGCGGAAGACCCCTGAAATCAAAGCGACCGCTGGTCTGGCACTATCCGCACTACCACAGCACCGGAAGGCCGCACGGAGCAATCCGGATCGGTGACGAAAAACTCATCGAGTGGTACGAGGACGGGCGTCGCGAACTCTATGATCTGAGTAAGGACGTCGGCGAGAAGGACAACCTTGCCGACCAGCGTCCGGACCGCATTCAAGAACTCGGTGACCTGCTGCACCGCGAACTGGACCGGATGAAGGCCCAACGGATGAAACGACGGAGTTCCCGATGACTCTGCTCACGCGAATCGATGCCCATGGCGCTGCCGCTGAATTCCGCATGAACGCACCGGACGGCGACGATAATCTCTTTGATACGCGCGACATTCGAATGGCGTGCGTCGTAACGGCTCCCAGCGGGGCGAAGACCGAGTTCCTCGGTTTCGCCTACCAGCCGCACGAACCGGAACCGAAGCAGAACGCGGACGCCAAGCCGGACATCTGGCGACCGACCGGTGAACTGGAGTTCCGTTGTCGTTTCCTGCCAAAGGAGCTTGGCAAACACACACTCTCCGTGCAGCTCGCCGGCGTTGCCGCCGAGACCGGTTTCCAGGTCTCTTCACTCACCAGCATGCCGACTGTCCGCATGGCGCCGCATGGCTACGCATTCCAACTGGACGACGGCGCGCCGTTCTATCCGATTGGTTCGAACGTGGCGTGGGCCGACGCCACGCCGGAGGAGCCGTCGCAACTCAAGCTGCTCTTCGCGATGATGACGCGCTTCGCGGAGCGCGGCGCGAACGTGATCCGTCTCTGGTGCAACGCCCAGTGGGGTCACGTCATTGACTGGACCGGCAACGAATACGAGGACGCGCTGCGCTTTGGTCAGCTCTCCATGTCCGGTTGTGCCAAGCTCGACGCCATCCTGGCGCACGCAGAAACCATCGGGATGCGGATCATGTTCTGCATCGACGCGGCCAACAACTGGAACCGCGACATCACGCGTTCGCCGTATCACGAAGCCAACGGCGGGCCCTGCAAATGCCCGCGCGACTACTTCGACCACCCGGACGCACGCGCGATGACACGAGAGAAGATGAAGTACGTGGCGGCGCGTTGGGCGAGCAGCCCGGCGGTGTGGTGCTGGGAGTTCTGGAACGAAGTCGACGGCATTGGACTCGATCATGTCGACCAGCATCAACAGCTTGCGTGGCACGAGGAGATGTCGCGCGTGTTGCGCGCTGCCGACCCGGAGGACCGCATCATTACAACATCCACGGGGCATCCACTGAACCTCGCGGCGCTTTGGCAGCTTCCGGAGATGGAGTTCACCCAGACGCACCACTACGGCTACGAGGATTCCGTCGACCAGACGCCAGTGGTTCTCAAGGGCTACCATGAGAAGGCGCTGCAACTCTTCGGCAAGGCCCACATGTCGACGGAAATCGGCACCAGCTTCCGCGGGCCCGGACAGGAGAGATGGGAGACCGACGGGCGCGTCCTGCACGCATCGCTCTGGGGCAGCGTGATCCTGCCGCGCGCCTGCGGCGCCGCCCTGTTCTGGTGGTGGCAGAATTACATCTACGACCACGACAACGATACTGCCTTCACCGGCATCAGCGGCTTCCTGGCGGAGGAACGCTGGCATGAGACACTGAGTGAAGTCGTTGATCTCAGAGTTGAAGCAGCCCTCGATGCAATCGATCCACCCGGGCCGCTCAAAGTCCCGACGACGCTGTCCGGCCGCAACTTCTACAGGTCCACCTTCACCCTCGATCGCGAGGGGATCCTTGAGGACTCGCATCTCATCCCCAACACCTGGTACGGCAGCGACTGGCCGGACCTGCAGATGCGCCGAACCTTCCTGGTCGACTTCCCGCAAGCAGGCACGTTCACCATGAAGGTCTGGGCCGGCCAATCGGTCTGCAACGACATCGCGTCGGACGACGGCGCCACCGGCACACCCGAAGCAGAGATCCGCATCGACGGAGTCCAGGTCCTGCGGCGACCGGTGAAGACGACACGACCGGACGGCGAGTTGTACGCCGATCTCATTGCGGTCGATGTTCCGGCGGGCCCGCACGAGATCGAAGCCGTCAACGCCGGCGGCGGTATGTTCATCACCGGCCATCTGGTGTTGACGCCGTACCAGACGTCGAGGCGCCGTCTCCACGGCCAGGGGGTGCGCTGCGGCGATCGGACCTGCCTGTGGTTTCTCAACCTCGATTGGTCCTGGCCCGCGTTCCAGGCGGCACGCGAGTGCGAACCCATCGAGGATGCAACTGCGGTTCTCTCCGGCATGGCACCGGGCGACTACACAATCGAGTGGTGGAACACGGTGACCGGAGAAGTCGATACCACGGATCGAGTCAGGGCCGACGGCAATGGCGTCCTTCGACTCGGGTTGCCGGCGATTGCGACTGACTTCGCGGCCAAACTGATCAAGGAGACGCAATGACCGCCTCTACCCGTGAGATGAGCGTAACACGCCATGATCGCTTCTTGTCCGAACCACTCAGCCCCCTTCCGGAGGGTCAGAAGGGCGTCTGCGGACTGGGCCGGCTCTGGCAGTTGAGTCCCACCCAAGCCGGGCTCATCGCCAATATCCGAAGCTGGGGGACCTGTCATTTCGATCTCGAACTGGGGAATGACCTGATCGTTCTCGACAATCTCGATCGCAACGCCGGAAGGAGCTCCGTCCCACTCAATCGCACCGGGCCGCACCACGACCCGGAGACGGACGAGACCTACTTCCTGTCGAAGTACGGCATGACTGGGGGCTTCGTTCCGCTGAACGCCCTCCGGGCCGACGGATCGCCGCATCCCTACGCCGGAACCGGTTTCGGCATCTGTCACGTGCACGGCTACGAAACGGATGACAACGGCGGTCTCATCAACGGCACACCCAACTGCAGGCTTGGTGCATCCGGCTTCCACCGCGCTGAGATGCAGCAGTACCGCTTTGACGGTGAGACCTTCGAAGTGCTCGACTCACGCCTGTTCGCGCTGGACGAGTTCCTGCGGGGCTGGAACGCCGCAAACTTCCATCTCGGCGGATTCGTTGCAGATGGTGACGACATCCTGCTTGGCATCTGCGCCCACCGGACCGACGAGGAACCGGTCCGGACGCCGCATCTTGGTCGGTTCACGTGTCGCGACGGCCGGTGGCGTCTGACAGAACTGACTCTGGTCAGCAAAGACGGACGCGGCTTCGGCAAACCCAGCCTGGCTCGAGACGCCGACGGTGCTCTGCTCTATGCCGCTCGCGGCAGTCATCGGCAGATGCCGGCAATCACCCTCTGGCGTTCGACCGACGGCGTTTCCTGGGAGATGCTGTTCCAGGAGATTGCGGTTCGTGCCGATGCGCCGATGACGATCAACGTCGCTCTGAACGGGGTCGCCTACATTGTCAGTTGTCCCCCCGCCGGCGACGACTACGGGAACAACGCCGGCTGTGAGAACTCGTGGCTCTGGCCGTTGTCGGACGATCGGCGGCGGCTGTTGGCGCCGCTTGTCGTGCGCGACTGCTTCAGGGATTTCGGCGAACCAACCCACGATCTATGGCGCGCGGACCACGCGGTTGGTCAGACGGTCCGACTGGCAGACAAGCAGTGGCACCACTTGCTGACCTACCGGGTCATGGAACAACACGGCGCGCCTTCCACGGCAGGAACCGGCTTGTGCGTGGAGGAACTGGAAACTGAGATGTGCATCACGCCGCCCTGGGATTTCTGAAAACGTGGAAAGACGCAAAGAGTGGAATATGAAACCAAGCAAGCTCTTCATCATCTGTATCATGCTCTGTTCGATCTCTACACTAGCTGACCCGACACTGCCGAATCTGTTCGGTGACCATATGGTCCTGCAGCGCGGCAAGCCGATTCGGGTCTGGGGCAGGGCCAAGGCCGGGGAGGCGATCGCCGTCAAGCTGGCCGGGGTCTCGGTTGAGACGAAGGCCAAAGCGGCAGGCACTTGGACGGTGACCTTGCCGGCGCAGAAAGCCGGCGGCCCCTATGAACTCATCGCCAAAGGAGACTCGACGGTCGCCCTGAAGGACGTTCTCATCGGGGATGTCTGGGTGGCGTCCGGCCAGTCGAACATGGTCTATGGCCTGAAGGGTTCCTTCGATGGACCGGAGGCGATCAAGAAAGCCGACCTACCACAGATTCGGTTTCTTACCGTCGGCTACAGTTCCACCTACCGTCCAGCCACGGACATCCAGGGGACTTGGCAGGTCTGTACTCCCGAGACCGCCGGCGGCTTCTCGGCCGTGGCCTTCTACTTCGCCCGGCGCCTTCAAAAGGAACTGAAGGTGCCGATCGGGATTCAGGTAGCGGCGGTCGGGGCGACCAGCATCAGCTCCTGGAACCGTCTGGAGGGGCTGCAGAGCACCCCGTCGCTGAAACGTGAAGCCGATGCCTGGAAGAAACGCGAGAAGGAATTCCCGGAAGCAGTTGATGACACGGGTTGGGAACAGCCGGAACTGGATCTCAAGAGCTGGGGAACGATGGCGATCCCCGCGGAATGGGAGAAGGCCGAGGAAAGTATGAAGAAACTCAACGGCGTTGTCTGGTTCCGGCGTCAGGTCACGATCTCGCGGAACTGGGCGGGTCAGGATCTCCTGCTGAAGATGGGACCGATCGACGACTATGAGGACTGTTTCTGGAACGGTGTGAAGATCGCAACCGGCGAAGTGATTCCTCTGGCCTGGAAGACGCCGCGCACGTACACGGTGCCTGGTCGCCTGGTCAAGGCGGGGGAAGTCGCGCTGGTCCTGAAGGTCTACGACCGTTTCGGCGGTGGCGGCCTCCTGGGCAAGCCGGAGGACTGGACTCTGGGTCCGGCTGGAACCGCAGAACCGATCGTACTGGCCGGTGACTGGCGTTACCGGACGAGCGCCTGGTTTGCCGACAACACCCTGCCGACAGGGCTGTACAACGGCAAGGTCGCCCCGCTGACTCAGATGCCCGTCAAAGGCGTGCTTTGGTATCAGGGCGAGAGCAACGCCGGCCATCCCGGCTACTACAGCAAGGCGTTGCCGACGTTGATTGCCTCCTGGCGTGACGCCTGGGGGAACAAGGAACTGCCGTTCTATGTTGTCCAGCTGCCGAACATCGGCAAACCACAAACGGTGCCGATCGAACCCAAAGGCTGGCCGGTATTTCGCGCGGCGCAAGCGACAGCCCTGGAACTCCCGGCGACCGGATTGGCGATTACATACGACGGCAAGGACCCACGCATCCATCCGCGCGACAAAGAGCCCGTCGGCCATCGCCTTGCGCAACTGGCACTCGCCAAAGCCTACGGGAGAGGGATCCCCGCCACTGGACCGGTGTTCGCAAAACTGGAGATTCGCAACAGCAAGGCCGTGATTCATTTCAACTCTATCGGCGGCGGCCTGACAACCCGCGACGGGAAATCCTTGAAGGGCTTTGCAATTGCCGGAAGGAAGGGTGACTACGTCTGGGCCAATGCCCGCATCGTTGGGAAGACAGTCGTCCTGTTCAGCCGGCAGATTGACGATCCCGCCCGCGTCGCCTACGCCTGGGCCGGCAACCCGATCGGCAATCTGGTCAATGTCGACGGGCTTCCGGCCCCACCGTTTCGGGCAAACCGAAACAATCCATAGCGTGAGTATTTCGCCTCGAGTTAGCAGGCAAGGTCTGGCCGGCAGTGTGGAAGGAATGGAGTCAAACCTGGGGTGTTAAGAATTCGGCCCTTTTACTGTTTGTGGAAGAAAGAGTTCACTTGGTTTTCAGTCGCGCACAGAAACTCGCCGTGACTTGATTTCGCCGGCACGCTGGCCCCGGCTGTTTTCCCCTGCCGCAGGTGCCCCGTCGGCTTCGCCCGAGCTTGTGAGGGCCCCTGCGTTCGGAGAAACGGCCTTTTCCGATGGGGCCAAGGCGTCTGCTGGTTTTGGTGCAGTTTCGACATGGCGGCAAGACCGGCGCCCGGATCGGCGTTGTTATGGAGAAACAATCGGCCTCCCGGCCGTGGAGATCGAAGACTGCCGGGAAGGCGTGCTCCGCGCCTGTGTTGTCCGGAATGCAGTACCGGATGGGACAGGAGCTGACAGAGAAATGGATGACAGAGGAACGCGGAGGGGGTTTTGTCACGACCTCCGGCCGGCACCGAATGGAAGGAGGGGGGAACGGGAGCCCGTGTGGAGAAATTCCGCGGCGGTTGATTTCCAGAGTCGTTGCGCACCTGCTATGTTCAGCCAATGAAAGAATCACAATGAGTGACTCAAACCCAAGCAAGCGCCGGTTCATGACGACACGGTGGTCGGTGGTGCTGGCGGCGGCCGGCGAAGCGGACCGCGGTGAGATAAGCCGGGCTCTGGGTGAGCTGTGCCGGATCTACTGGTCGCCGTTGTATGCGTTCGCCCGGCGCCGGGGGCGGGCGCGGGAAGACGCGCAGGATGATGTGCAGGGGTTTCTCGTGGACCTGCTGGCGCGGCGTAACCTGGCGGATGTCTCGCCGGAGCGCGGCCGGTTTCGGTCGTTCATGCTGGCGGCGTTCAAGCATTACATCCTGAATCAGATCGACCGGCAGCAGGCGCAGAAGCGCGGCGGCGATCAGGAGTTCGTGCCGTTCGAAACGGCCAGGGTAGAGACCTGGCTGGCTGACGGCAACACGCGTTCGCCCGAGGAGACGTTTGATCGGCAGTGGGCGCTGCGAGTTCTGGAGGAAGCCCTCGCGCGACTGCGTGCGACGTACACAGCGAAAGATCAGGAGTTGTTGTTTGATCACATCAAAGGGTGCTTGAGCGGCGAGCAGTTGCTGCCTTACAGTGACATTGCGGCGCAGTGCGATTGTGCCGAAGGCGCGGTCAAGGTGGCGGTCCATCGTCTGCGGCGGCGCTATCAGGGAGCGCTGCGCGAAGTCATTGCAGAAACGGTCGAACAACCGGTCGACATTGACAACGAACTGAACCACCTGCGGGACGCGCTTTCATGAGAATGGAATGGTGGGATACTGGAATAATGGAATGGTGGAAGGATGGCGCCGCAGGTGCCGGGGTAAAAAGAATGGAGTGGGAACAATGATGACCTCAGCTGACAGGAGCGAGACTGCAGCACTCCGCCATGCCACGGGATTATTTTGCGGAACTTTCGTAACGGCCTGTAACCTGCGGCTGGTTTTCCTTCTTTACAGGGTGCACGAACAACTGCACACAGAAGGAAGACGCTGACTATGGCTACGGAAAAGAGATGCCCGCAGTGCGACCGACCGCTGTCCGACGATGCCCCCGAAGGCCTGTGTCCCCATTGCCTGTTGACCCCGACGGTCGAGGGCGGCGAAAGCCTGGAGTTTCCGCCGATGGAAGAGGTGGCGCGGCACTTCCCGAATGTCACTGACAACAACGGCAATCGCCAAATGGTCAGCACAGCTGAACCGGAGTTCATCACGCAAGTCCTGATGAAGATCGAGGACGGCCGTTGGCGCGTGGCGGCCGAACGCGAATTGGATGACGACGACAAAGCCGCCACCGATCCGGCCAAGAAGCAAGCCGACGGCAAGACGGACCTGCTCAAGATCATCGTGCACCCGGGGGAGTACCGGCTGTCCGGCAAGGTGAGCACCATTGCTGCAATCAAGCAGCGTCTGCAGCAGAAGGACATCACGGCAGAAACCATCATCCAGATCCGGGTCCATCCGGATACCGCTGAAAACGAACTCGCAGCAATCCTCGATCTCTGCCAGCAGTCCGGGCTTGCCAGGGTCAACATATTGACACTGAAGCCGGAGACAGGCGATGCAACCGATTGACGCGCAGGGCAACACTGCGCCCGATTGGCCTTTTCCGGGCTCCGGTTATTCCAATTCCGCCGACGGCCGTTATTATACCTCCCCGCCACCCGGCGGCAGAAAGATTCCTGAAGGCTGCGGCGTCGACTGCGGCAGGGCGAACCATACAAAGGAGCGACATCCCAATGGCCTCGGTATTTGAGATTCTGGAAGAACGCGGGTTCATCGATGCAGTGACCGATGACGGTCTCCGCCAACACCTGGCAGAGAACAAGGTCACGCTGTATGCCGGCTTCGACCCCACGTCCGACAGCCTTCAGATCGGCAATCTGCTGCCGGTCATGGCCCTGGCTCACTTCCAGCGCGCCGGCCACCGGGTGATCATGCTCGTCGGCGGCGCCACCGGCATGGTCGGCGACCCCAGCGGCAAGTCCGAAGAACGCAACCTGCTCACGACCGACGATGTCCGGCGCAACGCCGAAGTCGCGCGGCAGCAGCTCTCGAATTTCCTCGATTTCGACGGCGACAATCCCGCCAAGATGGTGAACAACTACGACTGGATCAGCACGATGTCGTTCATCGACTGGCTGCGGGATGTCGGCAAGCATTTCAACGTCAAGCAGATGTTGGCGAAGGAATCGGTGAAGAGCCGTCTGGGCACGGAGAGCGGCATCAGCTACACCGAATTCAGCTACATGACGATGCAGGCGTACGACTTCAAACATCTGTGCGAGGCGGAAGGCTGCACGCTGCAGGTTGGCGGCTCCGACCAGTGGGGCAATATCGTTGCCGGCATCGAACTCGGCCGCAAAGCGCTGGGGCAGCAGCTCTACGGCATCACCTTTCCGCTGATCACGACGTCTACCGGCGAGAAGCTCGGCAAATCCGCCGGCAACTCCGTCTGGCTCGCCGCCGAGAAGACGAGCCCCTACAAGTTCTACCAGTACTGGATCAACATGGACGACAACGACGTCGGCCCGTTCCTGAAGTACTTCACGTTTCTGCCGCTGGACGAGATCGGGGCGGTGGTTGAGGAACACCAGGCCGAGCCGCATCGGCGCCTCGGTCAGAAACGTCTGGCGGCGGAGATGACCAAGCTGGTGCACGGTGAAGCCGGCCTGGCCACGGCCGAGAAAGCGACGCAGGTCCTCTTCGGCGGCGACCTGGAAGGTCTCGGCGACGCCGAGTTGATCGACATCTTCGCAGACGTCCCATCGACCACGATGGCCAGGACCTCCCTGGCGGCGGGCATCAGCCTGATCGACCTGCTGGCCGAGACCGGCATGTGCAAGTCCAAGGGCGAAGCCCGACGGCTGATCCAGGGCGGCGGCGCCAACATCAACAACAAGAAGGCGACCGACATCGAGCGTGTCGTCAACGTTGATGATCTCGCATCAGAGACCTGCCTGCTGCTGCGCCAGGGGAAGAAGAAATATCATCTGGTGCGCTTCGAGTAGCTGCACCTGCCGCGAAGAGCCTTCTGGAGACCCCACGGCCTCGCGCCGCGGGTGAATAAGCTGACCAGGTGCAGGTTCTTTCCCGCCTCGGGCACGGTGGGGTGGCGTTGCCTGATTAAGCAACGTATTCACCCGTCAGACGAGCCCTGGCCTTTACGCACAAATCCTGCTGGACAAACTCACTCTCTTTGGACCA
>CAYLNH010000111.1:0-21453 GCA_964384625.1 uncultured Lentisphaerales bacterium | reverse complement strand
GGTTGGTATGTCTGCCCCGAATAATGCGACGTTATTTCCGCGCCGACCCTAAATGCAAGTGTGGTATTGGCGGGGCGCCGATGCATGCGGCGGCGGGGGCGTGTTGCAGTGTGGCGGCTACTTGTGCTTGTGGACGATTGCTTCCATATCGCTCTGGTGTTTCTCCATCTCTTCCACCAGTTTGAACTGCGTCCGGCAGCGGTCGAGGTTCTCTTCCGGATAGTGGATGCGGAAGTACTCGTCGCCCTTCAGATAATCCGCCAGGAAGCGGGTGCCGCATTCGAAGGTGATAAGTTTGCCGCAGAACGCCAGCAGGTCGAGTTCGCGCCGGGTCAGGAAGTCCGCCTCGCTCAGATAGCCTTCCACCAGCGCTTCGAACCGGTCGAGCAGCAGTTCGACCTTGCTCAGATCCTTTTCGTTCTCGGCAAAACCGCCGGCGGAACTGCGGACCAGGTCGCCGAAATCGTAGAGCGCCGACCCCGGCATCAGCGTGTCCAGGTCGACCACGCAGACGGCTTCTTTGGTGTCGCAGTCGAAGAGAACATTGTTGATCTTTGTGTCATTGTGGGCGATGCGTTCCGGGACGCTGCCGGCCGCCATCGCTTCCGTGATCACCGTGGTCAGGTCCTCGCGTTCCACGGCAAAGGAGATCTCCCGGGAGCATGCCGCGGCGCGGTCTCTGGGATCGGACTCGATTGCGTCGATCAGCGCCTCATAACGGCCCGGGGTATAGTGGAAACCGACGATCGTCTCGTGCAGCCGGGGGCCGGGGAGATCCACCAGTTGCTTCTGGAATTGGGCAAACGCGCGGGCGGCATTGCGGGCTGTGTGGTTGTCCTCGATAACGCTGACGACAAAGGTGTTGTCGATATAAGAGGTCGCCCGCCAGTAGTTGCCCCGCCGGGAATGATAGTAAGGCCGGCCGCGTTTGGTCAGGTACAGGGACAGCGCATTTCGATCCGGGTTCTTCACCTTGGTCTGCAGATGCCGGGTGGTGCGCAGATAGTTCTCCATCAGCAGCGGCGGATTCAGAAACACATGGTGGTTGATCCGCTGCAGACAGATCTGCCGGTTGCCGGCAGCCGTCCGCATCGTCGCGAAAAAGGTGTCGTTGATATGGCCGATGTCCCAGTTCTCGGTATCAACCAACTCGCCGTCGATCTCAAAATTGCCGACGACATCGCGCAGCTCCTCAAAAGAAAACGCCTGACTCAATTCCACAGCCTTTCGGGGTAGATTCCGTTTTCAACCAGGGCCGCAATCTTGCGGACCACAACCGGCTTATCCTCCGGATAGGTTACGCCGAACCATTGCGCGTCGGTTTCCAGGACCCGGACCCGTTCGCCGGCTTCCCGGATCTGACGGTCAACGACGCTGGGGATGAAAAACTCCGACTTCGATTCTGTCCCGCGCGCCCGGATAAACTCGTGAAACTGCGTTTCCAGCACGCCGAATATCGCCGCGGGGAATCCCCAGAAATTCATGGAGACCACTTCGTTGCCGGTCAACGGCTGCCAGGCACCGTTGTCGTCGAGGAATCGGGCCCCGTCGCCGTCGGGCTCGATACGCGTTCGTTCGACGACGGTTCGGAGGCAGCCGTCGGCAACGTCACAGGCGCCGCGCGACACGGAGCCGTGGTCCGACAGGGTGTTGGCCAGTTGGTAGCCGACCATCGCAATCTGTTCCGGGCAGGCCTGCAGTTGGGTCGCCATCAGCCGGTAAGCTTCGGCGCCGTAGAAATCATCGGCGTTGATGACGCAGAACGGGCCGTCGACAGCGTCGCGACAGCAGAGAATCGCATGGCCGGTTCCCCAGGGCTTGCCGCGGTCCGCGGGGACATCGAAGCCGGCCGGCAGATGGGCGTCCATCTCCTGAAACACATAGGCAACGTCAAGCTGCTGTTCCAGCCGCGCGCCGATGTGTTCGCGGAATGGCGTTTCAATGTCGCGGCGAATGACGAAGACAACCTTTTCGAAGCCGGCGCGGACGGCGTCGTAGACGGAATAGTCGAGGACGATTTCACCGCTGGGGCCGACCGGGTCGATCTGCTTGATGCCGCCGTAGCGGCTGCCCATGCCGGCGGCCAGGATCACGAGTGCGGGACTGGTCATTTCTCTCCTCTTGCTGCCTCAAAACAACCGGTGATCCCGCTACTATAAACAGAGCCCCCGGCACTTCAAACAAAAGCTCGGAAACACCGGCAGGCGGCCCGCGGCAATGGGCTTGCACCGGTGGCGAAAGGGGCCCCAGCCCGCCGTGCCCGGCCGTCGGCGGGCCCGTTCGGCCGGGGCCGCGGGCGGCCTGCCGACTTGACGTGTCCCCGGCGAAGCGGGTTGCCGCCGGGCGCACCGCCCGCATCTGTCTCAGACGGTCTGCCTCCGAGCGTGGCCGCGGTCGTCTCGACCGCGCATCCCCGACTTCTGTCGGGGACATCGAGGATCTGTCACCTGCATTGAGTTCGTGCCACACCCGTCCCCCGTTTGTTGTCGGTGACCGACCCTGAAACTCCGCACCGCAAACTCCTTCGCCAAGGCTTCGGCGCTCAAGAGGGTGCGGGATCTCTATGCAGAATGCAGGGGGCAGTAATCGAGGGCTGACGGCAGTGGTTCCCGGAGCTTTCCTTCCAAGCAGTTCCTTGGTATACTTCGGGATGCAGAAGATTGCCTATCTGGTCGGCGCCTGGCCGGTCTGGAGTGAAACCTTCATTCAGCAGGAACTGCGGCTGCTGCTGGCGCAGCAGCTGCCGTTGGTCCCCCTGGCCGTTGCGCCAGGGAACGGGGCGGCGCCGCCGGATCTGCCGGCTGTGCCGACGTTGACGGTCGGCCCGGCCCGGGGGCACAGTATTGCCTGCCTGGTTCGCGGCCTGGTGCCCGGTATGTTCCGCCGGCATCTCTGGGGCCTGCGACACGCGCCGGCAACGAATGAGCTTGTCCGACTCTGCGGCGAGGCCGGCGTCGGACATATCCACGCCGCGTTCGGCGGGATGCCGGCCGTGCTGGCGGTAACCGCCGCCAAACGCCTCGGTCTCTCCTATTCCGTCAGTGTGCATGCGGCCGATGTTTTTGTCGGGCGGCATGACGACAAGTACGTCTTCAAAAACGCCGCCTTCGTGGCTTGCTGCAATCACTGTGTTCAAGAGGAGTTGCGGCGGCGATCGCCGTGGCTGCAGGACCGGCTGCAGCTGATCCATCACGGTCTTTGTCTGGACGAGTGGCCGTTCGTCGAACGTACGCGTCTGCAGGACCCCCTGCAATTTCTCTTCGTCGGCCGTTTCGTCGACAAGAAGGACCCCCTGGCAGCCGTACGTCTGGTGCGGCGGCTGGCGCAGGCCGGGACGCCGGTGAAACTGACGATGGTGGGCGACGGCGCCCTGCGGGATGAGGCCGCCGTCGAAGCTGTTGGGTTCGAGGCCCATTTTCCGGGCGTGCTCAGCCGGGGCGAGGTCGAATCACTGATGCGTCTGAGCGACGTGCTGCTGGTGACCAGTCGCGAGCTGCAGTCCGGCGATCGCGAGGGCATCCCGAATGTCGTGCTGGAAGCGATGGCCACGGGCCTGCCGGTGCTGGCGCCGGCCACCGGCAGTATTCCGGAAGTGCTGAACGACGAGACCGGCTGGCTGATCGAGCCGCATGACGCCGACGGTTTTCAGGAGTTGATCCAGAGACTGTGTGAGAACCCGGCGCCGCTGTGGAACCGGGCCGCGGCGGCGCGGCAGTTGGTGGAGAACCGCTTCAACGCCAAGGATCTGGTCGCGGCCAGGGCGGAACTGCTGCGAACGGCGGCAGAAGGACGTGCCCGCCAATGACGGCGACCGCAGTAAGCCGGGGCGCCGGTCGGCGGCTTCGACTCAATACCGCAGGAGCTCTGGAGGAGGCCGACTCGAAACAGGTTGGCGTCGATGCTTCGCCTCAAAATACCGGCAAAGTGGGGCGGTCAGAAATCGCAGCGTTGTCCGGCACGGTTTTCTCCCTTTCGAATCTTTACGACGACATGCTTAGAGGTCCGCAAGCCGACGCAGAAGAGCGGGACGTCGGCTATGGCGGTCGCGGAACTGGTTGAGGCGTTTCCGGTACTCATTCTCACGTTTTGCCAGAGCATATGCGTCACCGAGTTCACGGACGCGTGCCGCAGCCTGGTCGTAGGACGTCTTCGATGTGTGTTGGGCCAGGGAATCGGCCTCATCCCATGCCGCATCAGCCCGTTCCAGCAACGACTGAAGATGCGCCTTGCGTTTCGCTTTCCGTTCGCGGCGCCGTCGTTCCTTTTGCTCCGCCTCCCGCCGCAGGCGCTTTTCCCGGTGCCGCCGGGCAGCTTCGCAAAGCTGGCCAAGGCGCCGTTGGCCGGCTGCTGCCGATGGACGGTCGTCGCGGGCAAGACGGTTCAGTTCGGCCGAAACACGGTTTCCCTCGCCGGCCGCGACGCGGAGCAGAAGTCCGGTCAGCTCTTCCCGCGAGAGCGCTTCCACTGCCTCCTGAAGAGCGATGTCGCGATCCGGCATAGGCATCTCGAGCTCGGCAGCCGCTTGCAGCAGATCCTGGTCGACATCGAGCCGATCCGCTAGTTCCTGTTGTGCACAGGTCAGCTTCCCGAGCCCCGGAGGCACCGGCGGTTCATGGATGCACTGCAGCTCTTCGGCGAGATCTTCGGACTCGTCATCCCACCAGCGCCATTTTGCGAGCCAGCCAAGATAGAGTGCACGCCAGTCGCCACGCAGCAGTTCCTCCCGGATCGGGAGCAACTGATCCAACAGTCCATCGCCTTCAACCCACTCCCCGGTCGAATCTTCCGGAGCGATCGTCCAGCTCAGAAGCGTGCGCCCCCCACGTTTGTACACGTCCAGCGATTCGTCGCTCGCATACACCTGTACGTCCTCGACCGACACCATGTCTTCCGGGAACGCCAGCATAAATCGGAACGTGCCCCAATTGGCCAGGTAGACATGCGCATCGTAGAATTCCATCATCTTCTCGGTGGAGCCGCGAAAGTCGCCCCAGTTGTAGACGTTTCGCCAACGCCAGGGCGTTACTTCGGCACGGGACGAAATTGACCATGGATACGGTGCGTCGACTTCCAACACTGCTTGGTCGACTGCCGCGAATTCGTAAAACTGATACTCACTCATGCCATCACTATGATAGGGCCGCAGCCGTTTGCCAGCGTTTCGTTGTCTTGGTACTGCGGTTTCCCTCCTGAACGAGGAGATTGCGCATGCACCCATGGAACCGTCGCCTTGTCAGCGGTGCCTGGTTGTCGACAACAGCGGCCAGAGGCGGCCTTGTTGGTTACGGAGCGCTTGCTCAAAGTCCGGCCTCCAGATAAGGACGGATGACGTTGGCCACACGGCAGACCTGGGCGTACTCGTAAACTTGCTGGAGATTCGCGCCTGGACGCCGCCGATATGTTCTGAGTGCTTCGGTGGCCACGTCCTGTCCAATCTTGTGACGAAACTTGAAGCAGTCGGCCAGGGGCTTCTCCGCGTTGTAAACCCTCAGTTGAACGCCATCCACCTCACGTTCGTCGACCCCAGCCAGGAAGGCGGGCGGTCGTTTAATCGGCGGTCAAAAACGGTCACCGACGGTGGACGGGAGATGGCCGATTTGGGGCTTCGCGGGAGAGCGTAGAGTCCGGCGCTCTATAGAGCGTCAGAGCGAGGCAGAGTTTGGGCCGACTCTCGCCGGATTTCGGCCCTGACGGCGGTGGCGACCGGCCGAAGATAGAGAGCCCCACGGAGCCGTTTGGCGGCGGGCGTGTCGCAAACCCCTTTGAATGAGCGGGATTTTCGGAGGGGAAAATGAAACGGCCCGCCGTTGGGCGAGCCGTTAAACGAAGGCCCCAGATGTATGGAGCCAAATAAAAATGGCTCCGCATTGATCCCGCCGAAAGCCCGCAAACCCCGGAAAACTCTCTGTTATGAAGCTCCATCGGTGACAATAGAAAAACTGCGCTTCCGGTCGGTATTTTTGATGCTCTGGTTAACCGCTGCGTGGGAATGTTCTATTCCTGCAATCCTCCGTCGTAAAGCCGCCCTCTTACGCACAATCAATACAAGCTCTATGAGGAATCTGGACAATTCTACTAGAACTCCAGTCCCAGTTGCAGTGTGACCGTGTCCTCATGCGTGTCGTCGGCATCGTCGTAGGTCCCGTGCAGGTACTCCAATGCAACGCTGGCCGTACCCAACTTGCCTTCATGGAGAACGTACTGAACGCAGCCGCCATAGCGACGCTCAGGCAACCAGTCAAAGGTGTCGTCGGCAGCCTCGTACTTGGCGGCCAGTGTGAACCGATCGGTCACCTGGTACGCCGCTTCCAGGTTCAGTGCGCGCGGCCTGGCGCTCCAGGCCCAGTCGTTGCCGGGGCCGCCAAAACTCAGCGAGTTGGGCTCGAAGTCGTCCAAGGCGGCAAGGTACTCGGCCGACAGGGAGATGCGTCGGTAACGGACGGTGGCCCACGCCGCGGCTGCGCCGATCCGGTCGTCCAGCGTTCCGCCACCCGCGTTGTCCATGACAGCATCCTGCAGGCCATCGGATTCGGCGAGGTGGCTGGTGTATGCGGCTCCCAAGGCAAGGCTGCCATTCTCCCATTGCCACTCCAGGCTCGCGTCCAGCACGATGTTCTCCAGGTGATTGTCCGTGCTACCCGTCTCGTCCACGTCCCCGTTGAACACGGACAGGCCCACCTGGAGCGGACCATGCCCAAACCCGAGCCGCGCGGCGGATTCTCTGGTCTCCCCGATTTCCAGTGTCATGGGGTCGGTGATGAATGCTGAATCATACCTTCCGAACGGCACGTAGAACTTGCCGATCTCAAACGAGAACGGGAAGCGTTCGAGATTCCCGAGAGAGATGGTCGCGATGTCGAGGTCAACGGGCTCCGTGCCGTCCTCTTCCCAAAGGAAGACTGCCGTCCCCTTGATCCAGTCCGTGATCTCGGCCTCAATCTCCAGCTCAACCGTCGCCAACGTGATGTCGGAAGTTTCCTCTTTGTCGGTGTCCGACTTCGTGCGCCCGTAACCCGCTTCCACTTCCATGGCCCCGGACACATTCAGACGATCCAATAGTTGGGCTGCATGGGCACCAAGGGGTCCGCCCACTCCATCCGAAGCGGATTGATGCTGTTGTTCCGACGCGGCCGAGGCGCTTGGTCGTAAGTTCTGTCCAGCAATCACCTGCTGCTGCTCTCTGACGAGACGCTCGAGTTCGGTGATGCGGCTCTTCAGGGTTTCCAGTTCATCTTCCTGCGGGGTGTCTTGAGCGAAACAAAGTCCCGTTGCTATGATACCGATGGCAACAGCGACCGCCAGTTTTCTTCCTGTGTTCATGGGCTTACTCCTCTTTTTATCTGTCTATGCACTGTCGCCGCTACACCACCTTGGCGCAGCGTGCGCGGTTGCTTGCGCAGCCGTCGTCCCGTCACAGGCCCATGAACGGCTTGTCTCTTTTCCCTTTGGTTTATTCATCTACTCCGGACTCGCCCCGGTAGCATGTCGAGCGTGTTTTCAGTCCCCGGTACCACCTCCTTTCGGCGGAAGCTGCTTCGCCCCGGCAGTCCTGACCTCCGGGACCGTGTTCGCGACGTGACAGGACGCCTCGTCCTCGTCGTGTTTCCAGTTGGCCAGCCATTCCTCGCGCTCCACGCCCTGTCCGGGCGTGTCCACCACGAAGCGGTACTGCTTGCCGCAACGGACGATCACTTCCTTCTGCCCGCGCTTGAGGATGCGGATGTCCACGCTCATTTCGCCGAATCCATTGTGGCAGACCAGCATGTGATAGAGGTCGATCAGTTTCTGCACTACGGCTTCGTGGCTGTCACTCATCGGTGTGTCTCCTTAATGGATTGCTCACCGCAATCGGTGGCTGCCTCTTGCCGCAACCCGGGTGGATCGGCTGCTTCGCACCCTTCCCGCGCACCGCACCCGGAACACCCGGCGCAACCGCCGGTATCCTTGCCCGTCCACGTCCGCCAGAGGGACCGCCCACCAGCGTAAAGGACGGCAGCGACAATCAACCCGATGATGGTGAGTTCGATCATGTTTTGACATCCAACATCAAGTTCCGATTCCCAACACGCTGCCGACCTGGTAGACCACCAGCGTGATGACGTAGGCCAACGCGGTCAGGCCGCCGAGTTGGAACAACGCCCATTTCCAGGAGTTGCTCTCGCGTTTGGTCACGGCGATGGTCGCCATACAGGGCGCGCTGATCAGGCAGAACAGCATGATGCAGAAGGCCTGCAGCGGGGTGTAGTTGGCCCGCAGTTTGTCCCGCAAGGCCGTCGATTCCTCGTCGGCCTCGCCGACCGCGTAGACAATGCCCATCTGCGCGACGAAGACCTCCTTGGCCGCGAAGGCCCCGATCAGGGCCGTGCCGATGCGCCAGTCAAAGCCGAGTGGTTTGATGACCGGTTCCATGGCGTGGCCGATGCGTCCAGCGATGGTGTGCGAAAGTACCTCGGACTGGCGCGCGTTTTCGAGTTCGGCGATGCGCTCGGCGGTCTGCTCTTCTGCGAGTTGCTCGTGCTCGACGGCATGGATGGCCTTGTCGTAGTCGGTGTCGAACGTGGTCTTCTCCGGGAAGGTGGTCATTGCCCACAGCACGATGGACACGCCAAGGATGATCGTGCCGGCTTTCTTGACGTACAGCCAGCCGCGCTCCCACGTGTGGTGGAACACGCCGCTCACTGTGGGCAGCCGATAAGGCGGCAGTTCCATCACGAATGGCGCGGTCTCGCCTTTGAACAGTGTGCCGCGCAGCAGCTTGGCGCAGGCAATGGCGAGCACGATGCCGATGACGTAGATCAGCCACAGCATGCGGGCGTGCCAGGCGGGCGGGAAGAAGGCGGGGATGATCAGTGCGTAGATCGGCAGACGCGCGCCGCAGCTCATCAGCGGCGCCACGAGCATCGTGGTGAGACGGTCGCGACGGTTCTCGAGCGTGCGCGTGGCCATGATCGCCGGAATCGTGCAGCCGAAACCGATCAGCATCGGGATGAAACTCTTGCCGTGCAGGCCGAGCTTGTGCATGAAGCGGTCGACGATGAACGCGGCCCGGGCCATGTAGCCGCTGTCTTCGAGGATGGCGATGGCCAGGAACAGCAGCAGGATGTTCGGCAGGAACACGATCACCCCGCCCACGCCCCCGATGATGCCGTCCACGATCAGCGACTGCAGCAAGGGCGCGGTGCCTTGTGCCCACGCTCCACTGATGGCGTCGCCGAGCCAGCCGAACAACGCCTCGATCCAGCCCATGAACGGATCGCCCACGGTGAACGTGAGCTTGAAGACCAGGAACATCATGAACAGGAAGATTGGGATGCTCAACACGCGGTGTGTCATCACCAGGTCGATGCGGTCCGACATGGTGTGGCGGGCTTCGACCGTGCTGCGGACCGCTTCCTGGCAGGCCCCGGAGATGAATCCATAGCGCCGGTCGGCGATCAGAATCTCGGCGTCGTCGCCAAGTTCGCGGGCCAGGTGGCTGCGGGACCGCTCGACTGCTTCCATGACTCGGGCGGCATCACGGGCTTCCCGCCGCACCTGTTCGATCACGACCTCGTCATCTTCGAGCAGCTTCAGCGCGAGCCAGCGGCGTATAGGCCCTGCAGACTCCGGCATGCTGTCGGCCACCAAGTCCGTTATCTTGACCAGTTCCGCTTCAATGTGTCGGCCATACTTGACCGTCGTGGGTTTACGTGGAGGCGTTTGCCCGGCAACGTCGAGAATGGTCTGTTTGAGTTCCTGGAGCCCTTGTCCCTTGTGCGCAACCATGCGGACGATAGGCACCTGGAACAACCCGGCGAGACGGTCGATGTCGATGCTATGGCCGCGCGCCTCGGCCACATCCGACATGTTAAACGCCAGGATCATGGGGACGCCCAGTTCCATGAACTGGACGGCAAGGTACAGGTTCCGCTCCAGATTAGACGCATCCACCACGTCCACCACCAGATCCGGGGACTCGTCGAGAACCACGTTCCGCGCTACCAACTCTTCAGGACTGTGCGCCGTCAGGCTGTACGTGCCGGGCAGGTCGACTACGTGGATTTTGACCCCTTCATGTGACAGGTCACCCTCCTTCTTCTCGACCGTGACGCCGGGGTAGTTGCCGACATGCTGACGGGAGCCGGTCAAGGCGTTGAAGAGGGTCGTCTTGCCCGAATTCGGGTTCCCGGCCAGCGCGACGGTGATATTCGCGCGCTGAACTCGCGGTGGTGTACCTGTTCGTTCCTGTTCCATTATACAGCCTTCCTCTTTATGTTTAGTCGCCTTAACAATGTGTCAAAAAAAAAGGGAGATAGAGATCGATAAGCCCTTGATGGTCCCGGCGATTCAGTAGTGTGTTTGCGACTATTGGCATGGTACCACCAGAATGCGCTGGGCCATTCCTCGGCCGATTGCATATCGCCCCTCGCCTACTCTCAGCAGCAGGGGACCCGGTTGCGTGTTCAGAACCGTCACCTGGACGCCGCGAACGATGCCCATTGCACTCAACTTGCGCACCATTCCCTGCCCGGCGGCAAGCACACGCTCGACACAGGCAGTCTGGCCGGGAGGCAACAGCGGCAGGGGCATGGCGGTCGCGTTCATGCCCGCAAGACTTGCGTCTTCAGGACCGTCATTCGTCCCGGTGCGATTCTCCTGTGATGAAGGACGTGCCGCAGTCATCTCGCGCCTTCCTGATCCGATTGTGCCTCAACAGTGATCGCCTCGGCTTCCTCCTTGCGAAGCGTCAGGCTATAGCCTTTGATCTTAACCTCCATCGGATCGCCCAGCGGTGCGACCTTTACCATGGTGACGCTGGTTCCACTGACGGCGCCCATGTCGACGATTCGTCGGCGAATCGAACCGACGCTCCCAACCCGGACAATCCGTCCGGTTTCTCCCGGCTTAAGTTCGGCCAAGGTCATTGTCTTCTCCTCGGTTGCTTGCTCTTGATGCCTGCTTCGGTATTCGTCGAGCGCCATTTCCATGCACCGCTCGCATTTCTCGGTCTCCTTGTCTGGATCGCAATAGTATTCATACCCGCGAATCCACTTGGCCCCACCACGCGGGCATCGCTGGACAAAGTCCATGAAATGCGCCAGGTGCTCGAGCACGGACTTGTCTACGGCGTGCTCGAGGCGACAGGCATTTGCCTCCGCCAGTTCGGGGTCGATGAGCAGTACCTTGATCAGGAATCGCTTGAGTACATCGTGGCGATGCTGCACCCGTTCCGCAACGCGTGCCCCGGTCTCCGTCAGTGTCGGCGAGACATACGGGCGGTAATCGACAAGCCCTTTTTCCGCCAACGAGCGCAAGGCTTGGGTCACGCCTGCCTTGCTGACCGAGAGCCGTTCGGCGATATCGGTCACCCGCGCCTGACCGTTGGCGCGAAACAGCGCGGCAATGGTCTCGAGATAGTCCTCCATTTCCGAACTCAGCGCCGACGCATCCATAAAGACTCCTGGTTTCGTGTTAAGGACGCTTAACTTAGCGGTACGAAACCAGTCGTCAAGGGCTCGCGAGAAAAAAATGGCGACCGCTGGCAGCGGTGGTCTATCCGTCAGTCAGCGACTGGCCGAACGGCAAACGCCAGTGCAACGAAGCCCGCGCGAGGGTCAGCGCCGTCCTCGAGTCGCGGCGGCGACTCGACTTGCTCGTCCGGGTCCCACAAGAGCGTGCTGGCGGCGTTTCGCAGGTGAAAACCGGCGGCCTCAACCAGACCGACCGTTTCCCGGACGGTGCGAAAGGTGGCCGAGGCGTAGATGCGATGGCCCTCGGCCTTCTTGCGTGCGTAGAGCCACCCCCACGGACTGTCGGCGGGCACGATGCCGACGAGTAGCACACCATTGCCTGCCAGCACCCGGCAGCATTCCTGAAGCGCCTCCGCCGGGTCGTCGATGAAGCATAGGGTCAGGGCCAGCAGGATGCCGTCGAAACTGCCATCCGGGAACGGCAGGTTCTCCGCCGTCCCAAGATGGGTGCGCACCCCACGGCGAGCCGCGATACGGAGCATGCTTTCGGCGGGATCGATGCCTTCGCCGATCTCGAGACCGGCGGCGAAGCGGCCGCTGCCTACACCGACTTCGATCCATCGCCCTGAGCAGGTGTCGACGAGCCGCCGCAGACAGGCCAATTCCGCCGCCAGGATGGCCCGGCCCACGGGCTCGTCGTACCAGGCATCGTAGTCGTTGGCGAGGGCGTCAAAAGGAGCGGTCATGGCGCACTCCGGTCGATCAGACCGTGATCAGCCGATCCGAATCGCGGACGATTTCGTAGTGATCCTTAAGCGTGGACAACGGGCAGATCTCCGAGCCCTCCGAGTTGCGCAGCTTCAGACAGGTTCCGCAGGCGAGGAACTCGCCGCCCGCGTCGAGCACCTGTTGCGCCTGCCCCTTCACGTCGAAGGTGGCATCCTCGATCTTGTCGATATCGACGCCCCGGCCCGAGAGAAAAATGCGCACCTCGTCGCCCTGGTCCAGGCTGTACTGGGCCAGGCGCAGCGCGTTGAACACAGTTTCGGGATCGGTCTGGGTGATGATCATGCCAAGCTTCATACTTCGGCTCCTTTCCGGCCGACAAGGCCGTAGTGGTGGGGTGGCAGGTTGATGATCTGCTCAGCGACGGTGAAACCTGCCTGCATCAACCATCGTCGACAGTCCCCAGGCCGGGGACGGATACTCATGGACGGCCCGCGCGGCGTGGCCGGATCGTAGTTCCAGTGGATCACCCCAACCCGTCCGCCGGGCGGGAGAATGCGCCACGCTTCGTGGAGCAGGCACAACGGCTCCTCCGCATGGAGGATGTTGAAGAGCATGGCGTACTCGACGCTCTCGTCAGGAAGGCCGGTGCCGTCGGCCACGAAGTCGCGGCGTTCGAAATGGACGTTGGTCAGGTCTTCCTGGTGGGCAAGCGCCTCACACTCCGTGATCATTGCAGCCTCGATATCGAAGCCATGGAGGGTGCCCCGAATACGGCGGGCGGCGGGCAGCGAGAAGGTCCCGTAGCCGCAGCCGAAATCCACCGTGTCGCCGGTGTCGGCGGTCAGCTCCAGCGCGTCGAAGATGGCTGCGGGATCGAAGAAGGTGCGCCACATGGCCTCGTCGGGCATGCCGCTCTCGCGCGTCTTCATGGTCGCTCCCCCCATGCCTGGATGACGCGTCCGATCAGATCGATGAGCGCCTTGTTGCCGTTGGCCTCGCCCTTCTCGAAGTCGTTCTCGACGGTCGCCATGCGGTTGGTGACGTGGGCGAAGCAGATGATCGGATATGCCTTCGCTTCGGCGAGGGCGTAGAGTGCAGCCGCCTCCATCTCGACTGCCAGCAGTCCCTCCGCGCGGGCGAAAGCAATCGCTTCCCCGGTTTCCCGGAACGGCGCATCGGTCGTCCACGAGCCGCCCCGGATGACCGGCGGTTCGCCGGTGGTCAGGTCATCACACGAGGCCAGCATCTGCGGCGAAGCATGCGCATACGGAGTTGGCGGCAGATAATGGTGGCTGGTCCCTTCGTCGCGCAAGGCGCGGTCGATCAGCACGAAATAGGGTGGTTCCCCGGCAGGAACAAGCTGTCCGGCGGAGGTGATGCTGACCAGCAACCGGCACCCCGAAGCAAACAGTTCCTCGGCGACAAGTACGGCGAACGGTGCGCCAACGGCACAGCCGACCACGCCGACGGTTGCCGTTGGCATCGTCAGTTCAAGCATCTCCGTGTGGTAGCAGGGCCAGTGTGGATTCAGGCGGGCTCCAGCCTCTTTCAGCTCGCGCGAGAGATCGCCGTCCGGGTCAAGCAGGCAGACTTCCGGCACGTTTCCGGGAGGCACATTCTTCTGCCGACGGGCCTCGCGAAGAAGACCCTCGACGGTAAAGACCGACGGGCCGGAATAGTGTTTGTGTCGAGTCAGCGGAGTCATGGACGGGCTCCGGTCTGGCAACCCGTAGACACCGTGTCGTCCCCGACGCACTGATGACTGGATTCCCGTTGCAGACGTTTCCGGGCGGCACGGCGAACCGCTTCAGGCGTGCGCTCGACGACCGGATAGTCGCGGCCAACCACTCGCAACAGGTCGCGCACCAGTCCAGGACGGAGGAGGTAGTAACAGCGCACATTGCCATGCTCATGGCACGCCACCAGTTTCGTCCGACGGAGAATGGCCAGGTGCTGCGATACGTTGGCCTGCCGAACGCCCATCAAGTCCCGGATGTCGCTGACACACTTCGGGCCATTGACCAGTTCGCCCAGCAGTGACAGACGGACCGGGTGCCCGAGCGTCTTCAACAGTTGGGCCGCCGTGCCATAGTCGGTTGAGGTTTTCATCAAGGCACCCCCTCAGAATGCAGGTTTCCGAATATTCGAGAAAGCGAATACTGTAGCTCTGAGCCGCCACCTGTCAACAGCCGGGGAGTTGTCTCGACCAGACTCTGCCACGGAGTCGTTCGCCTTGGCGAACCCGCGCCATGTGGTAGACCCAGGCGGCCTCGACGCCCGTGTTGGCCCTGACGGCGACCAGGGCGCACCCCCCGCACCTGCGGGGTGTCCGTCCACCCGACAGAGCCGTGCTTTGGCATGCGGATTCCGGGGTTCAGGTGATCCACTTGCGACGGACGTTGCGCAGGCTGACGGCGAAGAGCCCGGCGCAGAAGACCGCGAGGAGGATAAAGTCGAGTAGGAGCGGCAGCTTTCCGGTCCGGCTGACGGCCGCATGCAGGAGATCGGCTCCGTAGGTCAACGGCAGGACGTAGGAGACGGGACGCAGCCAGAACGGCAGCGAGGCCACCGGGAAGAACAGGCCGCACAGGAAGAGCATGGGGAAGCGGAAGAAGTTCGAGAAGGTCTGTGCCTCGAATACCTCGCTGACCGAGACCGCGATGAACAGGCCGAGGAAGGTGGACGAGATCGCGATCAGAACGATGGCGGGTAGAAGGATGCCCCACTGTACGCCCGACAGGTCGCTCAGCACCGCTGCCATGATCACGGGCACGAAGGCGTTGGCCGTGCCGAAGAGGATGGCCCCGGCCGTCTTGGCGAACATGAGCAGTTCAAGCGGAATGGGGGCGAGGAGCAGGCGTTCGAAGGAGCGGCCCTTTTTCTCGAAGGTAACGGTGACCGCCAGCATGGAGGTCGTACCGAAGAGCACCGACACGGCCATGACGCCGGGCAGCAGGGCCGGAATGCTGTCGAGGCCCGACCCGGAGCGGATGAAGAACATCCCCGTCCAAGCCAGAGGGAAGACGATGCCCCAGCTGATGTTCGGCGGCTTGAGGTAGTAAGCACGCATGTCCTTGGCCAGGATATTCCAGAACGCGATCCAGTACTTCATGCCGCACCTCCTTTACCGGCCTTTTCCTTCTCGCGTTTCATCGCGTCAACCTCAATGCCGGTCACCTCGACGAAAACTTCCTCAAGCGAGGGGCGGATGACGCGGGCTTCGGTGACCTCCGCGCCATGTTCCTCGAACAGGCGCACCAGCGGTCCGATGCGCAACGGCTCGGCACTGGTCACACGAAGGGAGTTGTCGGTGAGGAATCTGCACTGAAGCGACGGGAACGCGTCCCCCGCGACCTGGCAGAGCCGTTCGGCATCCCGGCCGACCGCAAACTGGACGACATGGCGGCCGGCCACCTGGCGCAACAGATCCTCGACGGTGTCGATACGCACGATCCTGCCCTGGACAATGAAACCGATGCGCTGGCAGAGCCTTTCCGCTTCTTCGATGTAGTGGGTGGTCAGGAAGATCGTGGTACCGCCGGTGTTCAGGTCAGCGATCAGTTGGCGGATCTGCCGGGCACTGGCAACGTCGATGCCGGTGGTCGGTTCGTCCATGAACAGGATGGCCGGCGAATGGATGATCCCGGCGGCGATGGTGAGTTTGCGTTTCATGCCCTTGGAGTAGCCGCCGAACTTGCGTCGCGCCGCCGCCTTCAGACCGAAGCGTTCGAGCAGTTCCCCGGCATAGCGCACGCGCTCACCCTTCGCCATGCCATACAACGATCCGCAGAAATTCAGGTTTTCGAAGCCGGTGAGTTCCGGATAGAGGTTGCTCTCGTCGGGTACGATGCCCATAAGGTGCTGGGCGGCTTTCGGGTTGCGCGAGCAGTCGATGTCCGCGATGCGAATGGTGCCTGCATCCGGTCGGGCCAGACCGGTGAGCATGTTGATGGTCGTGGTCTTGCCCGCGCCATTGGGGCCAAGGAAACCGAACAGTTCGCCGTCGCCGACCTCGAAGTCGACGCCGATGACTGCATTGATATCGTCGAACCGTTTGGCCAGGCCACGCACCTCGATGGCCTTCTTTGCGTCAGCCGTCATTTGCCGCCTCCTTCACAAACTGCAGCCAGATGCCGATGCCCGTGTTCTGGGCGTCTGCTTCGAGCCCACCGTGGCCGTTGACCTCAAACGACGGCAAGCCGGCTTCTCGGGCAATACGCCTGAAGGTGTCGGGGCTTCGCGCCTCGGAGAATGCCTGCATCGCATCCGGCCCATCGCGGTGTTGAGATTCGCGTTTGCGGCGGATAAACTCCCGGCGCGCCCAGTCGGGATAGTCGCGGCCCAAGCCGCCGCCGATCATGGCGCGGCCGCCGGGGCGAAGTACCCTAAATACTTCACGCAGCCCCTGCGCGCGATCCTCCCAGAAATAGAACGATCCTCGGCTGACGACCACGTCCACCGATTCGTCCGGCAGCGGCAATGATTCCGCTGCCCCGAGTACAGCCACCGCACGCGACTCGACCCCGCGCTCCCGCGCCGCGCTCAGGGCGCGACGCAGGGCATCGGCTTTCGGGTCGATCAGCACCATGGTCACATCGTCACGCGCCTCCAGCAGTGCCAAGGCAACGCCGCCGGGGCCGGCGCCAAGATCGACCCATACCTGGCCGGCGGACAAGGAGCAGAACTCGATCAAATCCCGGGCCACCGTTTTATAATAGTCGGGCAGCGCCGCCTGATCTTTGCCCATGCGGCTGTCGGTGTTCTTGGTGTTCATACGCCTGCCCTACGAATCCGTGCACCGGTGCTCGGCCTCGCTGCCGTGGCACTGACGGATCTGCTCGGGCGAGCACTCGCCGGGCTTGCCTTTCAGACGCTCGGGGTGTTCGCAAGCCGTGCTCTCGGTGCACGGATGGCCCGCGTCGTCACCGTGGCACTGACGGATCTGCTCGGGCGAACAGTCTTGTGGGGCGCCCTTCAAGTTTTCCGGTTGTTCGCAGCCTTGTTTCTTGTCATTGCAACACATCATCGGTCTCCTTTGTTGCTTGCTTCATTGTGTTTGACGAAAATCCAGCCCCTCATCGGCAATCGGCCGCGGCCGGACTGGCAACCTTTATATTAGTACCTGCGAATAATCTAATGGACTTTGCCGGGCGGTCAAGCGAGTGTCGGCAATTTATCGGCTATTTGACGAGTTCTTGCATCATTCGGACTCACACCAGGTGCGGCGCCCTACTGAATCAGGAAGACACCGCATCCTCCCCGGCTCGGACTTTCCCGATTTACGTCCAGCGCAGGAATCCCGCCGCCACAGCCGCGGCAACAATCAACGGCGCGGGCACCTTGCGTGTGGCAAGCAAGGCCACGGTCATCACTGCCACCAGCAGGTTGTCGAGTTTCAGACCGCTGGCCTGCATGAGAATGACGGCGGCAATGGCGATCAGCCCTCCGGCCACCGCGTTGACCCCCCGCAGCGAGACGCGCACGGCGCGGATCTGTTTCAAATTCTCCCACACCGGGTAGACGAAGTAGATCAGAAGCAGTCCGGGCAGGAAAATGCCGATCCCGCCGAGTACCGCCCCGAGCACCTGGTACGCCACGGAACCGTCGCGCGCCGCGAGGCCCCCAGCATAGGCGGCGAAACTGAACATCGGGCCCGGCAGTCCCTGCACGAGGCCGTAGCCGGTGAGGAATTCCTGGTTGGTCATGTACTCGCTGATCAACACCAGTTCGCTGTGCATGACCGGCACCACGACCTGACCGCCGCCGAAAACCAGGTAGCCGTAGCGGTAGAAACTCTCGAAGATATGGACGAGCCGGTGGTGGGTGATTCCCGCAAGCGCCAGGCATCCCAGTGCCAGCAAAGCAAAGGCGATCAGATACCGCCACGGCGGATTGATGCGCACACGGTTCCAGAGACCCCTTTCCCGCTCCATGAGGATCGCGACGGCTCCCCCGATGACAAGCACCAGGGGGAATATCCAGGGCGCGCGGATGAAGTAGGTCGTTGCCGCGCCGAACACCATCAGCAGTGCGGTCGTTGCATCCTTGACCACCTTGCGCCCGATCCGGAATGCCGCCAGGATGATGAACCCGACCGCCATCGGGCCCACATATCGCAGCACGTCGGCGGAAATCCCGCGCCCGGCCAGGAACTGGTACAGGAACGAGAGGATGGTCATGACCGTCAACACCGGCAAAGCCCACACCAGCATGGTCAGCAGGGCCAGGACGGGGCCGCCTGTCCGGTAGCCGATGGACACCATGGTCTGGGTACTGGTCGGTCCCGGCAGCATGCTGCACAGAGCGACCAGCTCGATCAGATCGGTCTCGTCGAGATACTTGCGCCGGACCACCATCTGTTCCGTGAATACGCCCAGGTGGGCTTCGGGACCGCCGTATGCGCCCAGGGAACAGATGAACACGTCGCCAAGGAATCGGCCCCAGCCGACCCGCGTTCGCGGGACTGAGTTCTGAGTTCTGAGTTCAAGGTTCAAAGTTCTGAGTTCTGAGTTCTGAATTCTGAGTTCAAAGTTCAAAGTTCTGAGTTAGCGGTCGCTGGTTCGAAGGTACGTCATGAAGCCGCGCACGGCGGCGCGTGTCTCGCCGGCAAGCGTGTAGAGGCGCTCAAACGTCACGTTGTCTACGTATTTCTGATCCAGAGCAACGTAAAGTTCGCTCTGCACCTCCGTGCATGAACGCTTGGCGTACCCGAGAAATCGGATGAAGTCGGCATTGGTCTCCGAATCGAAGCCCTCCGCGATATTGTGCATGATCGATCCCGATGCCCGGGTGATTTGATCCCGTAGACCATAGTCCCGCGCAAACGCAGTTCCTTTGGTTACCTCGTAAACATCGCGGGTCAGTTCACGTGCCATCTGCCAGGCCTTGATTTTCTCAAACCGCTCAATCGTCGCCATCTTTTCTCTCCGTAAACTCAGAACTCAGAACTCCCCAACTCAGAACTCAGAACTCAGAACTGGCCTTCGGCGCCAACAAGGCGTCAATGTCCGTCCGCCATTGGGCCAGGGTCGCTTCGTTCAAGCGATAGTGGACGCGATAGCCGTGGCGCTCGTCGATTACCAGGTTCGCGTCTCGCATCACCCGCAGGTGCTGCGAGACCGCGCCCTGGGTGACGTCAAGCTGCGCGGCCAGCGCGTTCACGCACAGCGTCCGCTCCCGCAGGAGCTGCACAATACGCACCCGCGTGCCCACGGCGAGGACCTTCAGCACTCGTGCCAGTTTGTCAGGGTCGTCCTTCATATTAGTTCCTGCTAATACTCTAAACGATGAAGATCATGTGTCAAGTCGCGAGGGGGAGGCAAAGTAAGCCCTCGATTACTGCCCTCTCGATTGAAGAAGCCCTTCAGGCTTCACCACTGAACCATCACCCACCCAGGCCGCTGGCCTGGGCTACGGTGATTCCGGGCCCTTGGCCCTTCCACCGGCTTCCATCGCGGCGCATCAGGAGTCGCAGGGCAGTAGCCGAGGGCTTACGAGGCAAATCCTGGAAGAAGATTCTGCGCCCCCGGCTGTCGTCATCGGTGCGACACAGGTAACACGTTATTCCGGGCACGCAGAACCGCCACCGCTGCGCCGCGCCGCCAGCAGGTATAGGCAGGGCATCAGGAACAGTGCCACGGGTAGTTCGAGGAGCAGGCCGCCGATGGCGCCGACGGCCATGGGCTGCAGCATGTCGCCGCCCTCACCGAGGTTCAGGGCCAGCGGCAGGAAGCCCATCATCGTGGTCAGGGTCGTCATGAGGCGCGGGCGCAGACGGATTTTCGCGGCGTTGGAACTGCGGCCGCACCAAGCGCCTAAGGGCAAGCACGCCGGTGCGCAACCAACGATCCGTCCGATCTCGCTGTAATGCGTCAGTGATGGGGTGTGGGTGAATCGGACCGGGGAAGATTTCTCGTTTTTTTCATCTTTTTCTCTTTTTTACCCTTGCAAAGATATGGGCTTACCCATATCTTTGCAAGGGTAGCTATATTATTTGTGATTCAGCGAGGAAGGAAAGCCCATGGCGAAGAAGAGCGCGGTTGTCGAGACTATGGATGAGTTGCTTGAGCAAGTGCAGTCGGTCTGGCCGGCTGCAAGGGGGTCAGTCAGCGAAGTGCGAAAGCCCTGTGTGAATCCGAACTGCCGGGTGTGTGCTTCGGGAGCGAAACACACGGTTTGGCTTTACAGCTGCGTGTTGAACGGCAAACGCAAATGCGTGTATGTGCCGCGCGACGACGTGGCCGCACTGCAGCAGGCGTTGGCCAATGGCAAAGCGCTGGAGCAGATTCTGGTGAAAGCTGGGCTGGCTTTGATTCGCGACGCAAAGGAGAAAGCTTCCAATTGATGCTGCAGCAGATGGCCCGGTGTACGGGATGCCTTGAGAAGGGCATCAAGATTGATGAGTTGCAGGCAAAACTGGAGCGCCTGCGAAAGGAGAACGCCCGACTTCGTAAGCGACTGGGCAACGAGCATCGTACCATCGATGAACGTCAGTTCGGCTCCTCTACTCCATCTTCCAAGCTGCCGCCCAAGGGGAACTCACCAGAAAAGAACCGTGCCCGACAAGGTGGTGCCAGGCCGGGACATCGCGGCAAGGGACGTCAACGGCTCAAATCAAACGCCCGTATTGAGCACCTGGACAGTCCTGTGCACTGTCTGGATTGTGGTGCACTTCTGACGCATGTGGAGACCCGCCGTCGTGATGTCATTGACTGCGAGCCTCTGACTATTGTGCCCAGGATTTATTGCTTTGATCGGAAGCGCTGTCCGGATTGCGGCAGATACATTCAACCGATCATTCCGGGAGTCCTGCCGAAGTTTCGATTCAGTAATATGCTTCTAAGTGAAGTAGCTGTCGGCCACTATCTTTTCGGCTATACTCTGGGGCATCTGACGCAGCGCACAGGAGTAAATACGGGCAGTTTGATCTGCGCCATGCACAATCTGGCTGCGCGCCTTGAGGAAGTCCCTGTACGGCTGGCTGAAGAACTTTGTCAAGCCCCATGCAAGCATGCGGATGAAACAACATGGCGGAACAACGGCGCGAATGGATTCGGCTGGCTGTTTACGACACCGGACCTGAGCATCTTCTGCTTTCGTGATACCCGCAGCAGTCAGGTGCCGCTTGAAGTCCTCGGGGATGGCGTCATCCCCGGGGTCCTGGTCGTCGACCGTTATGCCGGCTACAACCCAGTAAAAGTACAGCGACAGTTTTGCTACGCTCATCTATTGCGTGACCTGCAGGATCTGGAGAAGGAGTTTCCGGATGACACGG
>CAYLNH010000110.1:0-21481 GCA_964384625.1 uncultured Lentisphaerales bacterium | reverse complement strand
AAGCAGGGTGAGGGGTGAGGGCTTGCAGCCACTAATGAACTTCTTCACCAGGCGGGTAAACCGCCTGGGGTCGTATGATCGAGCCAATTGTTGGCAGAAAAGACCTACGGAAGCGACATGCGCCCCACCAGTGGGCCCGGTACAACTGTTTTTTGGATCGCGTCTTTACCGCGGGGCACAGGCCAGTATGATACTGGACACGAATCGAAACCAAGGGAAGGATCAACCATGGATTGCAGCAACTTCATCATCGTGGGCGAGAACATTCACTGCACGCGCATGGTCAAACGGGGCGGGATCAAGATGACCGAAGTCGACGGCAAAGAAGCCGTCAAATTCAAGGTTGACGGCGAAGAGCGGCATTTGCTTGTGCCGGCGAATTGGGGCGAGGTCTCGCCGGATTACGAGAAGGGCAAGTGCAAGCACGTCGCGCTCGCGATCCACCAGGCACTGAATGGTTCGGCGGACGATCAGAAGATCGGCGAGGAGTACCTCTGCTACGTTGCCGAACGCCAGATCAACAAGGGCGCAACCTTCCTCGACGTCAACGTCGACGAGTATTCGTCGGACAGCGCGGCCACCGTCGAGATCATGGACTGGCTGACGAAGTTCCTTAGCGAACGGTACGACACGCCGCTGTCGATCGACTCATCCAACCCGAAGACACTGTCGACCGGCCTGGAGAACTGCCGGAAGGAGCTTGGTCCGGCGATGGTCAACTCCATCAGCCTGGAACGCGAGGACGTGATTGATGTCGTCAAGCAGTATGACGCGGATGCGATTGTCAGCGCCGCGGGCAAGGCTGATCTGCCGGCGGACGTTGAAGGCCGCCTGACGAACTTCCGCGCGATCATCGCCAAGGCGGAAGCGGCCGGGATCGCCAGAAGTAAGATGCACCTGGACCCGCTGGTCCTGCCGATCAGCACGGACTCGATGAACGGCAAGCACTTCCTGGATTCGACGAGTCAGGCGAAGGCGGAGTTTCCGGAATGCCACTTCAACGGCGGCCTGAGCAACATCTCCTTCGGCATGCCGAGCCGTAAGCTGTTGAACCAGGTTTTCATCTGGCTTTGCATGGAAGCCGGCACCGACGGCGGCATCATCGACCCGGCCGTGATCCCGATGTCTTCGATCGAAGCACTGGATCCGGAGTCGGAAAAGTTCCAGCTGGCGAAAGCCGTGCTGGTGGGCGAAGACATGTTCGGCATGGCGTACATCAGCGCCTATCGCGACGGCAAACTGAAGTAGTTCACGTACCGAGATTTGACCGATCCCGGCCGCAGCAATTGCGGTCGGGATCTTTTTTTTGAGTTTTTTGTGCGGTACGGTCTTGCAGGCGCGTTTAGCCTGACTATCTTCGTGCCCTTAATTGCAGTTCACTTTGGTGAATTGCGCCCGAAATGGCCGGAGAGACAAACCGGTCGCAGGGGAACCCGGTGAAAATCCGGGACGGTCGCGCCGCTGTGAGCGGGAGCGAACGCCGAACAGCCACTGCTCGAGAGAGTGGGAAGGCCGGCAAGTAGGCCCGCAAGTCAGAACACCCTGAACATACGAGGATCTCCGCGGAAGAGATGTTCGGTTGAAGAGCCAGGCGCCGTGGACAATCTTGCGCCAGTCGCAGATTGTCGCCGGATTTCATATCAGCCGATACCCGTTCGCGGGTATCGGCTTTTTTTATTGTCGGAAAACAAAGGAGAGCAGGAATGCGCAGGCAGCGGAACCGGTGGTGGGTGATGGTGGCGATCGCAGCAATGGTGTGGACCCCGTTTTGCATCGCACAGGACAAAGACGAGGACGCCGTTGAGATGGGCAACGTCGTCGTCACGGCCAGTCGAACAGCCCAGGACGAGAAGAAGGTGGCGAACTCTGTAACGGTGATCACCGCGAAGGAGATTGCCGCCAAGGGCCATCGGACGGTGGCGGAGGTCCTGCAGAACCAGCCGGGCATTGACATCTCCCGCAACGGCGGCCCCGGCACTACGACCAGTGTGTTCATTCGCGGCGCCGACTCGAAGAACACGCTGCTGCTGATCGACGGTGTACCCTACAACGATCCGGCCGCCTCCAACCGCAATCCGTTTATGGACCATTTGACGGTGGACAACATCGACCGCATCGAGATTGTGCGCGGGCCGCAGAGCGTGCTGTACGGCAGCAACGCAACTGCGGGCGTGATCAATATCATCACCAAGAAGGGGACGGGGAAGCCGGGCGCCTCGATCACGGTGGAAGGCGGTTCGTTCAAAACCTTCCGCAGTACAGTTGCCAGTTCCGGGCAAATCGACCGCCTGCGCTACTCGCTTTCCGCCAGTTACTGGGGCCGCGGCGGGTATTCCATCGCGGACGCAAACAACGGTGACTTGCCGAAAGACAGCAATACTGACGAGCACGACGTTTACCGGAACCGCACGTACTCGCTCAGCCTGCAGTATTTCTTCACGGATAGCTTCGACATCAAGCTGACCGGTCGCCAGACCGAGAGCGAGTCGGAAACCGATCAGTACGGCCCGGGCTATGCCGGTGACGAGTTCCAGACGGACCCCATCATGTGGTGGTTGCCGCCCACTGCGTACCCGGACGGCGAACACAAAGACGAACTCCATACGGACGAAAACATGATCCGGGCTGACATCCACAATCGGTTTGCCGATGGTCTGTTCGACTCGAACATCTACGTTTCCCACACGGATCTGGCCCGGCAGGGCTACGATGTCAACGGTTCACGCAGCTACGACTACACCGGCAAAACCGAGAGCTACGGCTGGCAGGGCAACCTGAACCTGCCGCACGACACGATTACGTTGGGTGGTGAATACTATCGTGAGTTCATCGAGAACGGGGATGACATCCACGAAAACGCCGATACCCGCAGCGTCTGGCTGCAGAACGAGATTGATTTTGAAGGTCTCTACATCCTGACCGGCGCCAGGTACGACCGACACGACCGTTTTGGTGAGTACATCACCTGGCGGATGGCTGCAGCCTATACGATCGCGGCAACGAATACCAAGATCAAGGGGTCCTTTGGCACGGGTCTGCGCGCGCCTTCGCTGTTTGAGCTGTACTCGGTCTACGGCAGCGAAACGCTGGAGCCGGAAGAAAGCAAAGGCTGGGATGTCGGCTTTGAACAGGGCGTTGCCGACGACAAAGTTCGCTTCGGCGCCACCTATTTCTTCACCGAGTACCAGGATATGATCGACTGGGATCCAACGGCAACCCACATCTCGATGTATGGCGGCTACAACCAGATCAAGGGCGATACGGACATCAAGGGGGTGGAGGCCTTCCTCAAACTGCAGGCGACCGAAAGCCTCGGGTTCGTGCTGAACTACACCCACACGGACACCGAGGACGATGAAGGCGAACGTCTGATCCGCCGGCCCATGAACAAGTTTCTGTTGACGACGACGTATCGGGTTGAACGGCTGACGCTGAACCTGGACATGCACTGGGTCGGCGACCGCGATGCGTACAGCGGTTCCCTGGATGCCGAAGGCAACGCGGTGGAAGAACTGGACAAATACTTCCTCATGAATCTCGGTGCAACGGTCGATGTCAGCTCCCGTCTGCAGCTGTTCGGGCGCGTCGAGAACATCACGAACGAGGAGTACGAAACGGCCTGGAGCTACGGCATGCCGGAGCGTTCGTATTACCTCGGCGCCAAAGCGACATTCTGATCGGGAGGCGGGATCGAAGCCCCAGAAACCGAGTTCGTTTTTCGAATCGAGCAGTTGTAAGAGCAGATACGGTGCCTATACTAGGACGCGTTGGGCACCGCATCTGCTTTTGGTGCTGGCCGTGCTGGAGCCGGATGCGACCTGTCTGCCGAGGCGGCAGTCGGGGCCCTCACACACCCAGAGAAGGAAAGGGTACCAGTCATGGCAGATCTTCAGGAACTTTACGACGCAATCCTGAATGGTGATCAGAAGAAGGCAATCGCAGTCACCGAAGCAGCGCTTGGCGATGACATCGAGGCGCAGAAAATTGTCAACGAGGGGATGATCCCGGCGATGGACGAAGTCGGCCGTCGCTTCGAGTGTAACGAGTTTTTCGTGCCGGAGCTGCTGATCGCCGCCCGGGCGATGAAATCCGCGCTCGAGCTCGTCAAGCCGCAGCTCGCCGCTTCCGGCGCCGAGCCCGCCGGCACCGTCGCCATCGGCACGGTCAAGGGCGACCTGCACGACATCGGTAAGAACCTCGTCGCTTCCATGCTGGAGGGCGCCGGGTTCGAGATTGTTGACCTTGGCGTCGACGTCGCTCCCGAGAAGTTTGTCGAAGCGGTAAACGAGAAGAACGCCAACGTCGTTTGTCTCTCCGCCTTGCTGACGACCACCATGCCGTCCATGAAGACCACCATCGATGCGCTGGCCGAAGCCGGCGCCCGCGACAAGGTTAAGGTCATCATCGGCGGCGCCCCCGTAACCCAGCAGTATGCCGAAGAAATCGGCGCCGACGGTTACGGCGACAACGCCAACTCCGCCGTGACCGAAGCTCGCAAGCTCTTGGGCAAGTAGTCACGGATACCGGCTCACAGCCGGTTGAAGCATGTTTACAGGCCGCCGTTCGAGTTCTCTCGGACGGCGGCTTTTTTATTGCCGCACACGAGCTTGATCAGAGCTTTTTCGGAACCGCACATTGCCGGCCGGAGGGGCTCCGGAAGCAAACGGTGTAAGAGGTACGTGCCAGAGGCCGGCTGGAGACCAGATTCACCTGTCAGACGAGCTGACGGGCGGCTTCATCGGACACCAGAAAGAAAAGGCGGGCATCCTGAAGCTGGATGCCGCCCCAACCCTTTCCGCCGTAGGCTGCAGCTATTCCGCCGGCGGCCAGCGGCCGCGGCGCAGGCCCCGGAGGAAGCGCTTGCGGTCGAGCTCACTGAGCCGGGGCCATTCGCGCTCGTATTTCTCGCGATAAGCTACGTCCTTGTACTTGCCGAGGGCATCCAGGAATTCGGCCGGCGCCTCGTCCGGCACGATCATGTCAACGGCCGGGCCGGAGGCGACAAACGTTCCGCCGCTGAGGTTGATGTCGATCTGCGGTTCCAGCCGGTCGGCGGTGATGCCGACATCGAATTTGTCGAACTGCAGCAAGGCCCGGGTATCGTCGCGAACAGCCGCGCCGGCAGCCGGCAGAATCTTTTCGGGCCGGATGCGGTCCGCGGAGATCCGAACGGCGTCGAAAACGACTTTGCTGTCGGCCGCCAGGTCCCAGTGCAGCACATAGGAGTCGCAAGTAAAGCGCGGCCGCCTGCCGGAGCCCCGTTCCCGCGCTTTCCGTCTGCCGTTGACGTAGAGCCGCATGATCGGCGGGTCGTCAATGGAACCGGGCAGATCATAGGAACCATACAGATGCAGCCAGCCGTCGGCATCCTGCGGCAGTACAGTCCAGGCCTTCGGGTCATCGTCAGACATCGCCTGGGGGATGGTAAAATACGCGGTCAGATTGTTGCGGACGCGTTGGCAGCCTAATTCGAACTGGACATCGCCTTCGCCGTTGCGGAGGTAGACGTGGTTGACGCCGGCCGGGTTGTCGAACTTGAGCCACAACTCGATGGTGAGCTCCCCTTTATGGTCGGCAAACAACCCTCGCCGTTCGATCCGCTGTTTGCCTGTCCCGGCGACGGCATAGGCCCAGGGATGGGTGATCGCGACGCACTCCGGCGGCGGCGGCAGGGGGGGCAGGCGCGCAATTCTGCGGGCGTGTTCCTGTGCCAGTTCCTCTTCCGTCTTGTCCGGGGGCGGGGGCGGCTGCAGCACGACAATGACCAGGATGATCACCAACACGAAAGCCAGCCCGACGCCGACAGCGCCGCCGACGAGCCAGACCTTATTCAGTTTGGCGGTTTTCGTCCCTGCTTCCCCATCCGTCTCCTGTTGGAAGCCAATGTTGATTTCCTTCGTGTTCTCATTGAAATCAACGACGGCCTGGTCCTGCGGTTCCGCGGTATGCTGCGATGCGGCCGCCCGCCGCGCAGCGGCGGCTTCCACCGCCAGGTCGGCGGCATTGACGGCCGGTTTTCCGGAGAAGTGCCCCATGGCGGCGCGTTCCAGAACTTCCGTGCCTTGTCCCAGCAGTTCGATGTCCGGCAAGGCTGCCAGACCAGCGAGCTGGTCGTCGGGCAGTTGCTTCAAGAGGTCGCGAACTTCGGACCGATTCCGGCCGGTTACCGAAGCGATCCGATTGACCAATTCCCTGACTAAAGCGGCGTTGTTTTCACTCATGCGGCACAATGTCCCGAAGTTTACTTTGACGCCAATATAGCGAGGGCGCGCGACTCCGGCAAGCTCGAAGACAACCGTCCCGTCATGCGTCAGTCAGGGGGAGTAACGTCTGCCGCCGTTCCACCACCGGCAGGAGAGCAGCACGCGGGGGCCACTCCCCGTAGCTGGCGCATTGCACCGTCCCTGGAACTCCGCCCCATCCCGATTCCCGGGCGGTCGGGAGGCAATCGTTGCACAGCTGCAGCTGGCGCGAAATGATCGTTCGGCTTTGCCGGGGGGGTCAGGACGTCCAGCTGCCCGGACCATGCCGCCGGGACCGCGGCGCCGCAATTGACCCCTTTCGCCGGACCTCGTGAATGCACGAGGTAGAAAGGAGTGTCTGCATGATCCGGCTGGGACTGTGCTGCAAATATATGGCGGCGCCGATCCGTTTCCGGACGACAACCGCCACGCATGTGCTGAGTCTGCCGCCGGATACGCGTCTGGCGAAGCTGTCCGGACTGGCGCGGCACAATGCTGAGGCATTGACGGCGGCGATTCGTTTCAATGCAGCGAACGGCATCGGCGGGTTCCGGATCAACAGCCAGATTCTGCCGCTGCGCACCCATCCGACCGCCGGTTACGCGGTGGACGCATTGCCCGACGCGGCAGCGATCGTTGCCGCATTCCGTCGGGCCGGGGCGCTCGCCGCCGACCTGGATGTCCGGTTGTCGTTCCATCCGGATCAGTTCGTTGTGCTGAATTCGCCGCGGCCGGATGTGGTGGCAAAGTCCATCGAGGAGCTGTCGTACCAGGCCGAGGTGGCGGATTGGGTTGGAGCGGACGTGATCAACATTCATGGCGGCGGCGCCTACGGCGACAAGACAACAGCGCTGACGCGACTCAAGGAGGTCCTTGGCTCGCTGCCGACAGCCGTTCGCGCCCGACTCACGCTCGAGAACGACGACCGGACGTACACGCCGCAGGACCTCCTGCCGGTGTGTCGCGACTTGCAGGTTCCGCTCGTTTACGACGTGCATCACCACCGTTGTCTGCCGGACGAATTGAGTGTGGCAGACGCAAGCGAACAGGCACTGGCGACCTGGGACCGGGAACCGCTGTTCCATCTGTCCAGTCCGCGGGAAGGCTGGGACGGGGCGTCACCGAACTATCATCACGACTACATAGATCCAGACGATTTCCCGCCGGCGTGGAGCCATTTGGAAATTACCGTTGACGTAGAAGCAAAAGCCAAGGAACTGGCCGTTGTCCGGCTGGAGCGGGATCTCGTCAGGAAGAGAATCAAACTCCGATGTCCGAAGGTCCTCAAGTAAAACTTCGTACTGAATGGCTGCACCGGCATCTGGCCGGTCGCGTCATCACGGATGCTGCCAGTGATCGCGCCGCTCTGCAAACAGCCCTGGCTTCACTTCGCGGGCGGCGCGTGACCCGCTGCACCTGTAAGGGCAAGCATATCTTCATCGAACTGGAGACAGGTGAGGCACTGCACAACCACCTGCTCATGCGCGGCACGTGGCGGCGAGAACCAAGCCGATCCCTGTTTCTTCCCGCTGATGTCTGGCTTGAGCTTTGTGTCGGCGACGATGTGCTGCGCAATCGCAATGGACAGGTCCTGGAGTTCTTGAGTCCGGAGGGGACGGCGGCCTGCCTTGAGGCACTTGGGCCGGATGTGATGTCGTTGCCGTTTCCGCGAGCCGCGGTGTTGTCGGCCCTGGCCTCGACGCCGCTGGCAATTGCCGAAACACTGTTGGACCAAGCCTTAATCGCCGGCATTGGGAACATCGCCAAGAGCGAGATTCTACATCGCGCCGGCATTCATCCGAGCACGAGGTCAGACCAGTTGGCGGGCAACGACTGCAGCCGTCTGGGCGATGTGATTGAGCAGGTGATGTGGGAATGTTACCACAACGGGGGGCGCTGGCACTGCGATGTCTATCGCCGCCGGGGCCGGCGTTGTCTGAGATGCGGGGAGACAATTCAACTGCTTCGGCTGTCGCCGAGCCGTCGTTCGTGCTATTTTTGTCCCGGCTGCCAACCTGTGCCGGATCTGTTCCACCTGAAATAGGGGTTGGCAACCGGGGAATACAGAATACAGGATTACAAAACCGGAGGCGATGGCATTGCCCATGGAAAATCTGAAGAAAGAACTGGGTTTCATCGACATTTTCAGTCTTGCCGCCGGCGCGATGATCAGCTCCGGCATTTTCATCCTGCCGGGACTGGCCTTTGCCGAAGCCGGGCCGGGGGTGATCGTTTCGTATGTGCTGGCCGGCATCCTGGCCCTGGTGGGTGTTTTCAGTGTGGCCGAGTTGGCGACGGCGATGCCGAAGGCCGGCGGCGACTACTATTACGTGAACCGGAGCATGGGGCCGATGTTCGGCACCATTTCCGGCATCTTCAGTTGGTTCGCGCTCTCGCTCAAATCCGCGTTCGCCGTGTTCGGTATCGCCGAAGTGTTGTATCTGTTGACGGATATAAACATCACGCTGCTGTCGGTTACAGTCTGCATCGGTTTCGTGGTCCTCAACATTGTCGGCGTCAAGGAAGCCGCCCGGCTCGAGGTGGCTCTGGTGGTGGCGCTGCTCGGGCTGATGGTGTTGTATGTCGTCCTCGGCGTCCGCCATGTGGCCGTCCCGAACTTCGACCCGTTTACACCGAAGGGTCTAAATCCGGTGCTCGCCACCTCGGGGTTCGTCTTCGTCTCGTTCGGCGGTCTGCTGAACGTCTCCAGTGTGGCGGAAGAGGTGAAGAACCCCCAGCGCAACCTGCCGCTGGGTCTGATTTCGGCCGTTCTGATCGTGACCACGCTGTACGCCCTGCTGCTGATGGTGACAATCGGTGTGCTGCCGGGGAATCAGCTAAAAGAATCACTGACGCCGGTGGCGGATGCGGCGAGAACATTCACCGGCCAACCCGGCTATGTGGTTATCACGATCGCCGCCATGCTCGCCTTCATCACCACCGCCAACGCCGGGATCATGTCAGCCTCGCGCTATCCGCTGGCCCTGAGCCGTGACCAACTGCTGCCGGATGCAATCAGCAAAGTGAACAAACGCTTTCACACGCCGGTGCGGTCGATCGTCTTGACGGGGTTTTTCATCGTGATTTCGCTGTTCCTGCCGGTGGAGATCCTGGTGAAGGCCGCGTCCACGGTGGTGCTGACGTCCTACGTCCTGGCGAATCTGGCGGTGATCATCCTGCGGGAGAGCCGGCTGCAGAACTACCGGCCGAGTTTCAAGGCGCCGCTGTATCCGTGGATCCAGCTGATCAGCATCGTCATCTTCGGCTTCCTGATCGTGGACATGGGGATGGCCACAGTCGAGATCAGTCTGGGACTGGTGTTTGGCGCCATCCTGCTGTACGTCTTTTACGGCCGCAAACGGGCCAAGAGCGAGTACGCCTGGCTCCACCTCATGGGACGCATCGGCAACCGTCAACTCGAATCCTACGACCTCGAATCCGAACTCCGCAGCATCATCCACCAGCGCGACGACGTGGAAAGCGACAGCTTCGACGAACTGGTGCAGCAGGCGGCCGTGCTCGACCTGGACACGGCGATGGATCGCGAGGCGTTCTTTGAGCGCTGCGCCGAGGAACTGGCCGAATGCGTATCGCTGCCGGCGAAGAAGGTCGTGGCGCTGCTGAATGAGCGCGAAGCAGAAGGGACCACGGTGCTGGTGCCGGAGGTGGCCGTGCCGCACATCATCACCTACGAAAGCGGCCGCTTCCAGATTCTGATCGCCCGCTGCCGGGAGGGAATCCGCTTCTCCGACGAGGCGCCGGCGGTCAAGGCGATCTTCGTCATCATGGGCAGCAAGACGGAACGCAGTCTCCATCTTCAGGCTTTGGCAGCCATCGCCCAGATCATCCAGGATCCGGGTTTCGACAAACGCTGGAAAACGGCCCGGAACAAAAACCACCTGCGCGACGTTCTGCTGCTCAGCAAGCGCCGCCGCACGTGAATACGGCCGGCGGCAGATCCGTCCAAGCAGACGACCCCGGGGCATCCCCGGCATCGCCGTCGGCTTCCGGCTCCGTTCGCGGTTCCGTTTGACATTCAAGGCGTTCCGCGTCATCGTAGGCCTGATTGGCCCGGGACTGACCCGGACCGCAGAAACGTGGATTTTTGGGATCCTCTAAATTAAAACAAGAGGTACAATATGTTTGCCGCACAAACACGATGGATGGTCGTCGCCCTGACTCTGCTCACCGTTCCGTTGCTGTTCGCCGACGAACCCGGTGAGATCGTCTGGCGCAAAGTAAGAGTCGACTGCAGACGCACCAAAACAAAGAGCTCGCGCAGCATCAACCGGAACAAGGGCGAGGCCCACAAGGACGACGAAGAAGAGATCGAACACATCAAGATCTCGGCAACGCTCAAAAGCTCGATGAAGGAAACCGTCGAGGGCCTCAAACTCGAAGTCCACATCATCGCCGAGACCGCCGCCAAAAGCAGTCGCGACCGCAAGCCGGTGGCCGGCCCGAAAAAGCTGACAACCGGCATCAAGCTGGAGCCGTACAAGAAGGTCCAGTTCATTGCCATCGAAACCAAGCTCAGCGTCAAAGAAGAAGCCGTCGGCGTCCTGCGCGACGGCAAGGCAAAGAAGGACACCAAGATCTCCGGCCAGACCTACGACGGCTACGTCGCTTTGCTCAAAGACGCCAATGACAAACTGCTGATGGTCAAAGCAGAGAACACCAAGGTCCGGCGCACAGCCCAGGAGCTGGGGATCGTCCCGAAAGAGATTGAGCTCAGTCGCAAGGGCGTCGTCGAATACGAGGACGAGGACGAGGACAACTGACCCCGGCGGCCGCACAGCCGCAGCAAGGTCCGCGTCGTTCACACCGGGCCGCGGGCCGGCGTCCGGCAGACGCCGGGTCGGTTCGCGCTCCCAACGACCGCCGGCGGTCTCCATCTGCTGCTGTGCGGGCTACTCGAGTCGCCAGATGGAGCCTGATGCCTTATCGGCGGAGCGCCAGGGCTTCAGATTCGCCAGGCCGACGTAGAAACTGCCGTTGGCCAGCTCGAACGACCGCGGGGCGCCGGGCACTTCGAACTCGGCGACCTTGGTCCAGGCCTTGAGATCTTCGGACTTGAAAATCCGTCCGTAGAATCGCTTGTCCTTCACTTCGCGCGTCAACACATAGCAGATTCCCTCGCGCACCAGGATGTCCTGAACATTCCGCTTAAGGAATGCCTGGATCACACTGGCGCCCTGCTCCAGGTCGTGCAGGTAGAACATTGGTTTCGGTCCGATCGGGGTGCGCCAGCCTTTCGTCGTATAGACGATTCCCTGCAGAAACGCCGTGCTGCGTTCGACGGTGTTGCGGCGTGCGGTTTCTCCCGGCAGAAAGGGAATCCGCAGTTCTTTCTGCCTGCCGGCGTGCAGCTGAAATCCAACCTGATCGGCGTTGCCGGGCCAGGTTACCAGGCTGTTGCCGACCACCTGCATTTCATAGAACCGACCGGCGTCGGCGCTGTGGGCGCAGCGTATCCAGGTCTTGCCGTCGTCCGCGGATTCGAACATGGCCGCGCCTTTCTGGGTGCCGGTTGTGACATAGAGTTTGCCGTCGAAGTAGGTCGCGTCGAACACATGGATGCCGTTGGGCACCGTCCGCCGCTTGGTCCACTTGCCTTCGCTTTTAATGTAGAGATTGCCCAGTTCCCACTGGTTCGGCACCTTGTCCGCCGAGTCGGTGCCCGGCACCAGCAGCTTGCCGTTGCTCACTCGGAAGATGTCCACCGATTCGTCATCGACACTGAACTCTTTGATAAAGCCGGCCCGCTGGCCGGTTGCCGGCGGCACGAACGAAAGAATATCGATGGGACCCCGGTTATTGTTCCAATCGCCGACACCGACATAGATGCGGCCGTTGAACAATTGCAGGTCATGGACGGACCGCGCCTGGCAATCACTGACGTTGTCCTTCGGGAATTGCGCCCGCGCCGGGTCGCCGATCTTGATCGGTTTGCGCCGGATCTCCTCGGCGTCGACGACCGTGGTCTTCAGGACGACGTCCCGCGGTTTCAGAATCTGCAGGGGCATTTGCATTTTCGTCCGCTTACCACCACGCCCACGCGCTTTCAAGACATGGGTCTGGCCGTCCGGCGTAATCACGGCCGGCTCCAGCAGGTAGGAACCGAGCTCCAGATCTTTGGCGTCGAGTTCGAAGCGGGCGCCGCTGGGCCGCAGCGGCAGCGGCAGTGTCTTCACGGCCTTGCCGGCGCTGTCGCGGACGACCAGATGCAGGCCGTATGCCGGCAAGTCCCCGCCTTGCGCCGCGGTCTCTGAAAGGTCAAAATAGATGCGATAGTCGGTGTACACCGTCAACCGCCCGCCGAATGTATGCTGGCCGTAGTAGAACGGCGAGTCCAGCAGCAGCCACGGGTGGCCGTTGATCAGCATGGCGCCGACATCCACTGGTTCTGCCACGCGTGCGGACGTCCTCCGCAGGATCACTTCGTCATTGAAATAGGCGCCGTAGTAGTGCGTTTCGCCTTTCGGTTTTCCGGGCATTTTATAGGTCACGTAATAGCGGCCGGGCGCAGTCTCTTGGGGTCGAATCTGCCGGGAGTGGAACGCCACGCCGAGCGGCTTGCTGACCCGCCGCGGGACGTTCACCGGTTCCCAGGCGGGCTTGAGCGGGACCTTGCCGAAGCTAGCGGCATCAGCGGGCTGCGGCTGGTCGAAGGCCGTAGCTGCATGCCGCCAGGCCATATTGAAACCCGGTATCTCCGTAATGGCGTCCGTGGTGACAGCACGCATCGTGAGGCGGAGTTTCCCCTCGACACGGCGCAAGGCCGGTGCTTCAAGGCTGAGGTAGGGAAGTTTCGGATTGCGGGCGAAGGCCGGATCGGCGCAGGCCAGGGCGGCTGCATTCACGTGGTAGCCGCTGCGGTTGCCGTGGCGGTAGGTGCGCTGCGTGCCGTTCTTACGGAACGACGCCCGGTCGAGGTCGTCCACCATCATCTGAAAGCCGATGGGTTGGGACAACCGCTCCGGGGCGGCCTCCGGGTCCAGACTCTTCAAGGGCAGCCGCAACTCGATTTCATAGCCGCCCCGGATCGCGCGACCGGCGGCTTCAATCGGGCCGAGCTTGCCGACCTTCGTCCCTGCGTGGGCCCAGCGGAACGGCTTGCCCTTCGGCGTCGGCGGAACTGCAAACAACTGGTAACAGCCAACCGAGTACTTGCGGTCGCCCAACAGTTTCCCGGGGCCTGTCAGTGGGCGCACATCGAAGAACAACTCGACGCAGTCGGCCCGGAATGCCTGCTTGATCGGCAGGTGCGCAATGATCTGGTCATCGGCCACGCGGACCCCGACGTAGATCGCCTCCGGATCGCGCATCAGTTTGACCAGCGCCGCGTCGTTCTCCGTCGGCAAGACGCGGCCGGTACCGCGCATGTGATGCAGGACCTGGTGGATCACCAGCCCGTCGGCCCGGAGATCGCCCCAATCCGACAGATCGCCGTCGATCTTGATCCGGCGGTCGCCGCGCGCCGGAAACGGCACGAGCCCGTCCGCGGCTTTGACGGTTTCGCGATGTCGACTTGTTCGCGCTTCCGGCGGCGCCGGTTTCGGTTCAGGCTTGGTCCGGGAAGCTGTCGGCGGCGGCGTGGAACAGCCGATCACGATGAGAAGAATAACTGCAAACAGGCACGCATTACGCATCACCGGTCCTCCCGTTTTGGGTTCCTGCAATCTACCCGATCGCCGCAGCCGATTCAATCATGTTGTCCGAACAAGCCCCGGACCGGCGCCAGAGCCGAACGCCAGTACTTCCGGAACCGTTGCCGGCGGCGGCGGACCCGGAGCTTCCGGGCGGCGGCAATCCAGTCCCACAGCTTTGCTGCCGTGGCCGGATCGCGATCGTTGATGAATTGCTCCATCTCGGCCGCCGCCGCTGCGTTCGAATAGCCCTTGCCCCGCGGATGCGTCACTGTCGTGATGTAGTCGCGGATGACCTTCTTCCCCTGCTGATCGGCCAGGAAACTGACGACAAAATCAATGCCCCAGCCGATCCGGTATTTCTCCGGGTCAAGGACGAGCTCCGTCAGCACATCGCGATGGATGAAGGTCAAGAGGCTTTCGGCATTGGGGACTTCATACAGATGTTTCTCCAATTTCGGCAGGCTTCGTCGTCGAAAGTTCCAGGCCATGAAGTCGATGTTCGGGGCGTATGCCCCGCAATCATACGTGCTGAAGACATGGCAGGCTCGTTTGAGGATCAGTTCCGCTTCGACGTCGTAGATGTCGGCAAACATCCCCAGAAAGTACGTACGGCTGAAAAGCTCCCGGGCCTTGGCATACTGCTGCACCATGTAGCCGGAATCGCCGATGTTCACCCAGTTCGGCAAGCCGTTGTCGTCCTCCGACTCGTCACTGTTGACAACGTGGATATCCACACCGAGATCGGCGAACTGCCGCTGGAGTCTTCTGGCATTCTCACTGACGCCCGGCCAGTTGAAGATAAACGCCTGGCAGGCCGATGTGAACGCGTCGAGATCCATCAGCGGGAAACCAGCAATTGCTGCAGGTTCGCCCGCACCTGCGTCGGGTCGTGGTTTTCGGCATACCAGGCAATCGTCTGCCGCAGGCCGTGCTCGAAGGTGTATTGCGGCCGCCAACCGGTGCACCGTGCCGCGCGCGAACGGTCCGCGGCCCGGTGCAGCACGCCGACGGGTTGCTGCGACAGATAGGCGATGCCGTCCGGGGGGTGCCAACCGAGAATATCGAAGATCGCCTGCGCGGCGTCCGTCAAACCGATGAACTGCTGCGTTCCGGCGTTGACGGCGCTGCCGTCCTCGATATGTCCGCAGGCTCGAACCAGGCCGTCGACGACGTCGTCGACGTAGGTGAAGTTGCGCGTCTGCTGTCCGTCCCCCCAGATTTCGAAGGGAGATTGCCGGATGAAGGCCTTTGCGATCAAGGCGATGATCGCATGCGTCTCGTTTTCGCGCGGGCCATAGGCGGTGAAGATCCGAACCGACGCGGCGCTAATCTTGTGCTGGCGGTGGTACGCGCGCAACGAAAGCTCTCCCATCAGCTTGGCCCAGCCGTATTCCTCGTCGGCAAACGCGCCTCCCGGCTCGTCGAAGGAAACCATGTCTTCGCGCAACAGGACTTTCAGCCGCTGGAGGTGGGTCGGATAAACACAGGCTGAACTGGCAAAGGTGATCCGTTCAACGCCGTTTCGGTGGGCGGTTTCGAAGACGATATTGTCCAGTGCCATGTTGGTGACGCAGTTTGCCGGGTTGGCTGCGATGTAGCCGCGCCCGCCGTGATCTGCCGCCAGGTGAAACACCGTACTGCAGCCGGTCGATGCCCGATCGGCGAACGAGCGGTCGCGCAGATCTCCTTCGAGGAATTCGACATCATCGATCACCGCCGCCAAATGGCTCAAGCGGCCGCTCGAAAGGTTGTCGGCAACGCGCACTCTCGCGCCTTCGCCGACCAGCCGTTCCACCAGATGACTGCCGATGAAACTGGCGCCGCCGGTCACCAGGACCCGTTCTCTACCCCAATTCACCACAGGTTTCCTTCCGACACTACCCCTCAGACAGGAGCAGGCTGGTGTCAATATGGAAGATTCCGGTCGTCTGCCCGGTTGACGCCGTCGGCGGCGGCAGGACCTGGACCCGCAGAATGGTGGGGCCGGCCTGTTCGACCTTGACGGCGCAATTGGAGTAGTCGACGCGGTAGGTGATCGCCAGGTAGCTCCGGACCGCGTGAATCAGTTGGGCCTCTAATTCAGCCGCGGCTTCGGCGCGCCGGATGTATTCGTCGTAGGTTGCTCGGTCCATGTGCTTTGTCCGTCGTCTGGTGAGTTTTGCAGGCGCCACCAATGTAGTCCCACAGGGCCTGGTGTCAACGTCCGGCCTGCAGGGGCGCGGTTCCGTTCTGGCGGCGAACCGCCGGAGGGGGGAGTCCTGCAGCCGGCAAACGGCGGCCGACGGGTCACTGCCGGCTTGACTTGACCGCCCGGCGTACTACTATCCTGCATCGCCTTGCCCTTGGTGCAGGGTTGGCATCCCAACCGGCTGGGGCCCAATCTGCTCATCCATTGATCTCGAACTTCACGCTGGAACAAAACGGACGCTCTGCCGCCGCCGGTCAGGCACAGATGCAGCAGCAACCATGGTCCGCCGTTCGAATGTCGGCAGATCATCCTTCTGCACGAGATCCGGGAGGTGGATTGCGGCCGACGGCCGCCCGCTGAGTTGATATTCGTACTTTGCCAGGATGAGCGTTCACAACAGCTGATTGAAAGGACTTCCTGCCATGCTGAAACACCTTGCCGTCGCCTGGTACCCGGAACATTGGGACGAAAGCCGCTGGGCTGAAGATATTCGTTTGATGAAAGAGAACGGGATCGACGCGGTCCGCCTGTTTGAATTTGCCTGGAGCCGGATGGAGAAGGCCAACGGCAAGTTCGAATTCGCCTGGGTCCACCGCGTCATGAAGCTGCTTGACGAGAACGATATGCATGTCGTTCTCTGCACACCGGCGGCGGCGCCGCCGGTGTGGCTGACGCAGCGGCATCCGGAATGCGTGCGGATGGATGAGGTCGGGCATCGGGCCTCCCACGGCGGCCGACGGCACTACTGCGCCAGTTCCGAGACCTATCGCAACTACTGCAAACGCATTGCGGTGCGGATGCACAAGGAACTGGGCAAATACAAAAACGTGATCGCCTGGCAGGTCGACAATGAACTGGGGTTCAACCGCTGTTTCTGCTCGTCCTGCGACGAGCGTTTCCGGGAGTCGATGCGGCGCAAATATCGGTCGCTGAAAGCGCTGAACGAAGCCTGGGGCGGCGCGTTCTGGAGTATCGACTTCTGGGATTGGGAGCACCTGCACGTCCCCCGCGGTACCGATCCGGAGGCCAATCCGAATACCTCGCCGGAGATGTGCCAGGCAGCCTGCCAGTTCTACTCCGACACAATCATCGACTTTATGGAAGAACAGATCAAGGCGCTGCGGGATGCCGGCTGCAAACTGCCGATCTCGACCAACATGATGGCGAACTTCGACGAAGTCGACTACTGGGAAATGGCCAAGCATGTCGACTTTGTCGGCTGGGACAATTACACGTTCCTGCACACGCTCGCCAGCAACAGTTTCGCCTGCAATCTGATGCGCAGTTTAAAAAACGGCCAGCCGACCTGGACGTTTGAAAACGGGGTTGAGACCTACCCCGGCTTCAACATCGTCCAGGCCCTGAGCTCCATTGCCCACGGCGAGGAGGTCCATACGCTGTTCCGCTGGCGGTCCTGCGCCTTTGCCCACGAAATGGATCTGCAGGGGCTCGTGGACTGGGGCGGCACCCCGACCGAAAAGCTGGCGGAGATCAAGGAGCTTACCGGCATCCTGGAATCGCTGCAGCACATCGAGTTGCCGCCGGTTACCTGCAACGTGGCAATGATCTTCTCCTACCAGAACTACTGGGCCACAAACAAGTACTACGGCAGTTACTGGAGCGAGACCACGGATTTCTATCAGGCGCTCTTCGACTTCGGCTACATCTGCGACATGGTCGAGCCGACCGCCGACCTGTCCAAGTATGACCTGGTCCTCGCCCCCGGACTGTCGCTCGTCGGTGACGACGCCCTGGAGAACATTCGCGACTACGTCAAGAACGGCGGCGTGCTCCTGGCCGGGCGCAAGACCTTCTGCAAGACCGACAGCGCCAGTTTCCGGCAGAGCGTGCATCCGGCCCTTCCCGACATGTTCGGCGCCCGCGTCGTGGAGACGATGTCGGCGGAAGACCGCTGCGATGTCATGCACAGCATCTACCGCCCTCCCTTTCCGGAGTTGAGCTATCAACTGCGCGGCAAAGCCCTGAACCGGGCCAGAACGGAAGGCTGGTTTGAAGTGCTGGAAACGTCCACGGCGCGGACCATCAGCACCTATGCGGAGGGCATGTTCAAAAACCGGCCGGCGGTCTGCGAAAACACCTTCGGCAACGGCCTGGCGATCTACTGCGGCGTCAAGACGGCCCGGGAAGGTCTGCGCGGGCTGGTCGCCAGGGCTCTGCGGGCGGGCGGCATTCGGGACCTCGTCGAAGTGCCGCAAGGCCTGCAGCTCGTGCGCCGCGGCGACATCTGGATCATCACGAATCACACGTGGGAGGCGCTCTCCATTCAGTTGCCGCGGCAAGGCAAGACCCTGGCCGGCGCGCCGTTGTACCGCAAACAGGTGACTCTGCCGGGGTTCAACTACAGTATCGTCGAGATGAATTCGACCAAAGCGAAATAGCCTGGAAAGAGACGTCCTATGATCGAGATCAAGAAGACCGTCGCCACGATTGCCAACGGCGCCCAGCGCTGCCGCTTCCGGAAGACCGCGGACGGTTGGACTCCCGACTGGTTCTACCTGGATAAGCGCCCGATGCTGCGCTTCAAAGACCACGAATGGATGTCGCTCAGCGTGGATCGCCCGAAGCTCACCAAGGTGGTCAAACACGGCGACAACGGCCTGCAGTTCACCGGCAGGCACAAGTACTACAAACAGACGTGCGAATGCTCCGTCACCGTTTCCGCGGCCGCCGACGGCGGCGGCTTCGTAGTCGAAACGGTATACGTCCCGAAAACCGGCGACATCGAGATCTACGAATCGGGTTCGTCGTTTGAGTGCCCGTACGAGTACGACAACTCCGAAGAATCAACGACGGTCATCGGCCAGAACCCGGTCTACAAGCACAAGGGCGACGACATCATCAGCGGCCTGTATCTCGAGAGCGCTCTCTGGGTCTGCAACCGCAAGCGTCGCGCCCGCCAGACGGGGCATTGCTGGGCGCCGATGCTGGCCCACAACGTGAAAGAAAAGAACGGCGGCAACGAACGCTGGATCATGGTGCTGGGGCACTACGACGACTGCACCTTCAAAGAGGTGTACGCCACCCCGACACGAAATACCGGCGACAACGAGTGCCGCGGCTACAAGTACCTGGTCGGCTGCACCAACTGGTCGTCCAGCGAGATCAAAGATCCCAACTTCATCGTCCGTAAAAACCAGCGGGTGACCCAGAAAGTCACGGTCGACTACTGCAATGACATCGCCCCGCTGACGTATGACGAGTGGCTCATGGCGGGCTGGTCGCGGATGCTGCATTACACGTTCCCGAGCAACGGCAAAGTAGAAGCCTGGGACATCGCCGGCGACCTCGGCATCGACTGGAAGGATGCCAACGACGAACTGGTGGCCATGTTCCGCCGCAAGAAGTATGCGAACGTCTGGAATGAAGACGAAGGCATCAAGATCTACCTGGACGGCAGCCGGCCGGCCGCTTACGGCTGCAACGCGCGATTCGCCCAGCAATGGTACGGCCCACTGGCCTACCAGGCCAAGGTGACCGGCAACAGCAAACTGGCCGAACGCGTCTGTCGGCTGGCCGACAAACACGCCGGCGCCGTCGGCGAGATGTCGGCGAAAGTCAACAACATCGGCAGTCTGCCCTTTGTCATCAACCCCTGTGTCCGCACGCTGGAGAACGCCAGTCCGACGCCGAAGAAACTGCAGCGGCAGATCCGCGGGTTCCTGCGGAAGATCATGAAGGTCCTGGCCGGCGACAGCGCCGGGCGGAACGTCAACGGCGACTTCGGCACGCTGGCGATGCTGGCGGAGATGCTGCTCCTGGCCGGCAGCGTTTTCGACGACGACAAGGTCGTCAAGCAGGGCCTCGGCATTCTGCAGGTCGTGAACCGCCAGCTGGACGGCAAGTTCTGGCGTTTCGGCTGCGGCCCCATGGAAGGCTGGTGCCAGGCGGGCCAGCAGATCCGCGCCCTCGGCCCGGGCCGCGCCGTGCTGGCCAATATTCTGGCCGCTGAACTTACCGGACGCGATACCTTTCTCGAGTGCGCCCAACGCTTCACAAACTACAACCTGGCCCTTTGCTACGCGACGGCGAACGCCTCTCCGATCGCCGACATGGACACGCGCGGCTGGGCCAACGGCGGTACTTGCGGCCGCGATCAGCTGGCGGAAATGCCCCCGCTGGAATCGCTCGAAGGCATCCGCGGCGTGGCGGCCATCCTCAACAAAGTCCCGGCCATCGCCGCCTACTACGACATTGTCTTTCTCGCCGCCCGCACCGGCCTGTGCATGCTGCCGGCGGCGCGGACCCATAAACGCGTCTACGATCCCGACGGCAATCGTTTCTTCGTGCCGGTCGACGAATTCCCCAACGAACGCGAGATCTACATGCGCGGCGGCTACATCGCCTATGAAAACCCGTGGGACCAGACCATGCAGGCGCCGTATCAGGGCGTTGAGCCGCTGATGAATTACCTCACCTTCGGCGGCGGCCTCGCCCGCGTCGGCGACGACCGCGTCATCGCCATTGTCCCCGATGCCGCCCATTACGACTACGGCCCGGACGATCAGTGCGAAGCCCACGTCTGGAACCCGACCAAGCGGACGATTAAGACGTCTCTGACGTTCCCGACCAAACCGGCCCGGACGCCGCACATCATTATCGACGCCAAAGGCAAGGTAGTCAACGGCAAAGGCGCCAGAGACATCGCGGTCCGCCTTCCCGCCCGCAGCGTCGTCAAGGTCTACTGCTGACCCGGAACACTACGGCCACAGACTGTTTGGCTGCCGGCACTGAGCTGCACCGGCCGCGAAAAGATCGCCCGGGCTGTGCCGGGCGGAGTGTCAGACATGGGCGTTTACTCGACCGTTCATGAGTACCAGCCAGGGTCGGCGTGCTGCTTGCGGAGACAAACGGCATGCACCAGAAACGAGTGATGAACAATTATAGCATTTCCCAAAAGAACTATAGCCGCTGACACGGCAGGGCCTACTACAACGCCTTCAGCGTTGAACCGTATCTCCCCCCATCCTGGGGTAGGCTTCGCCAACCCCAGGCTCAAGACTATCACGCCTTCAGCGTGAGGAGTGGCGGCTACAGAATAGCTTAAAACGCTCTAGTGCTGTGTCAAGATTAAATCTTAGGATTGAATTGCGGTGCGTGTTGCTCCATGTTGCTATGAGCATGGAGGGCTCATATCATGGAGAAAAGGTACATTGTTCGTCTCTCGGCCGAAGAAAGAGAAGTACTCCGGCAGGTCGTGAAGAAACTCAAGGGCACATCGGAGAAAGTACGGCGCGCACAAGTGCTGCTGAAAGCCGACGCCGATGGTCCCAACTGGACCGACAAGAGGATTGCCGAAGCATTTTCGTGTCGGACCAAGACTGTAGAGAACTTGACAGTACCGAGTTCTTCGGTCATTTCTTCTCTCGTAAGATGGCGGC
>CAYLNH010000109.1:0-21502 GCA_964384625.1 uncultured Lentisphaerales bacterium | reverse complement strand
TTCCAGCGCCGTTCCGGGCCGGTGTGGGAGCTATGCCCTGCCCCCGGGTGCGGGAGATTGCCTCGACCGAAGCCGGGTGTCGTCCCGGTATTTCTGCCGGGTTGGGCCCCACGGCGTCGGCCTGAAGCCGATCGTCTGACTGCTGTTGACCTGATGCCTGCTGTGGCCGTCGCGCTTCCCGAAGTTGGCGTCGTGTCCACGTCCTCGAGGGCTATTTGTCGAGATAGGATTTCCCGGCGGCGAGTTGGTTATTGAATTCGATGCCGAACTGCTTCCAGTTGGCGGCGTACTCCTCCAGCGCGGTCTTCATGATGCCGAGATCACCGCCGCTGAAGAGGAGCCTGGCGCCCATGTCCAGCAGGCGCCTGGTCCGGTCATTGTCCATCGGACCGCAAGTTGTGCCCCAGTACTTGCCGGCGCGTTCGGCGGCGGCGGCAATCTGTTCGAGCGCGGCCCAGACGTCCGGGTGGTCAATCTCCCCGGGGAACCCGGAGAGCACGGAGAAATCACACGGACCCAGCATTACGCCGTCGACGCCGTCGACGGCGAAGATCTCGTCCAGGTGCGGCAGCGTGCTCTTCGATTCGCACTGGACGATAACAAACGTTTCTTCGTTAGCTGTCTTGACGTAGTCGGCGTAGTCCATGGCGCAGTACGGCATATCGGGGTTGCCGCCGTCGCAGCCGCGTTCTCCCAGCGGCGCAAACCTGGCCCAGCGGACGACTTCGCGGGCTTCGGCCGCGTCATCGATTCTCGGATAGAGGATGCCTGTGGCGCCGGCTTCCAGGGCGCGTCCCATCCGCATCCATTCGCCTTTGCCGATGCGGCAGATGACATCTGACGTGCCGACACGGGTGGCGCGGAACAGTTGGTTGGCGGTCTCCATGTTGTGCGCGTGGTGTTCCATGTCGAACCACAAACAGTCGATGCCCATCAGACTCCACATCTCCCAGAAACTCGGATCGATGTTGTGGAAGCAGAAGAAAATCGCCGGTTTGCCGGCGCGGAGTTTCTGCAGTACCTGGCTCTTTCGCATTCGTTGTCTTCCCTGTTGCCGCGCCGGCTGTCGTCAGCGCGTGCGTTCGTATTTGCGGTCACCGAGCAATCGGCTGATTGTCGCCACAATTTCAGCCACGAGGGTCCTGCCGCCTTCCGGGCCAACCCGGTCTGACTTGGTCAGGGCGCTGTACTGGCCGTGATCCAAAGCGGGCGGCATCGGCGGGTAGCCGCCATTGCCGTTGGCAAGTTGGACCAGAAACGCCTGCAGTGCTCTGCTGCGGCAGCGCATCCGCGTGCCGCAGTAGCCCAAGAGTTCAAACGGATTCGTCGCCAAAGCGACATCACCGCGGAGAATCACCTGCGCCTCGGTCTCAAACTCCGGTTCCGGCCGACAGAACGGCAGGAATAACCCTATCATCCCCGCGTCCCGGTTCACCTGCCGCCGGCGCATTTCCCGAAATTCCGGTTGACACGTGGAACTTCCGGGCGATATTAGTATCGAATAAGCAACTGTAATATCATAAACGATAGCATTGCCGTGGCCGCCAGGATGAACAGCCTCAAACGGACCTTTCACGTGCTCGACCTGCTCGCGGGTGAGCCCGAGGGGTTGCCGTTCAATGAACTGCGCCGGCGCTGCAATGACCTGGCGCCGACCACGATGTCGCGGATGCTGCAGGCGCTTCTTGCCGATGAACTGCTGGATAAAGACAAAACCACCGGCAACTACGTTCTCGGCGGCAGCTTCCTGGCGTTGTCACGCAAGGCATTGGGCGTTCAGTCGCGAGCCGAAATGGTCAAGCCCGAAGTCAACGCACTGGCGGCGGCAACTTGTGAGTCAGCGGCGTTTTTTGATCTTACGGGCAGCGGCATGACGTTGATTGCCAAGACGGAGAAGGACGAATCGTTCCACTATTCCACCATCGGCACGCACTGGGGGCCGTTGCCGAACGACCCGTTCGGCTGGGCCTGTCTGGCGTTCCGGGAGGACCTGGACATGGCCGGCAAGGTGGACGCGGCAATGTTGGCGCGCTTGCGGGCGGACGGCTGTCTGGCAGTCCACCGCGATCTTCGCGGCGAGGTATTGCGCGTGGTGGCGCCGGTATTCGCCAACGGCTCCGGCCAGGTAGTCGGCACCATCGGCATCACGGCAATCAACCGCGCCGAGATCGGCGACGAAACCGAATCATTGAAACAGAAGGTGAAGGCCGCCGCCGCGCGGCTTTCCAGGCGCATCGTCATTTAGAGGAATAAAACCATGACAGTTCTGACCCAGACCATGACCGTCCGTGAACGGTGGCTTGCCGCGCTCGACATGAAACCCGTTGACCGCCTGCTCTTCTGGCCGAAGCTCGGCGGCAACTACCAGACCATGCGCCGGGGCAAGTTCGCCAAGATGAACAACACCGATTTCCACAGCTACATCGGCAGTGACAATCACAACCATATTCCCGGCTGCCACCGGGAGGTGCGGCCAAACAGTTCCGGCGGAAACCGCAAGATCGACGACAGCACGCGGCAAGTCGTCTATCGCGTCGGCGACAAGGAGCTGGAATCCACGCTGAGCCACGACCCGGCATCGGCGTCGTGGCATCCGATGACGTTCCCGGTGAAGTCGAAGGAGGACATCACGACCATGGCGGCATGGTACCGCGATGCCCGGGTGGAAGTGAACGAAGACAACCTGGTCAAAGGCCGCGAGCGAATTGCCGCGGCTCCCGATGACGCCGTCTGGGTGGACGGCATCGGCGAGTCGCCGCTGATGATGTTCGTCGAGCACCTCGCCGGTGTCGAGAATGCGCATTTCTTTTTACTGGACGCCCGGGACGAAGTCGAGGATCTCTTCGATGCGATGCATCAGAACCTGCTGCGTAAAGCAGAAGTCGCGGCGGACAAGAGCATCGCCGACGCCACCTACCTGGTGGAGAACACATCGACCACGTTGATCTCGCCGGCGCAGTACAAACGGTACTGCTTTCCACACATCACGGCTTACGGCAGCGTCATCGAGGGCGCCGGCAAACGTGTGATCCTGCATATGTGCGGGCATCTGAAGGGGCTCCTGGAGCAGTTGAACCAGCTGCCTGTCCATGCGTTCGAGGCGTTCACCTCGCCGACCCTGGGCAATACCTCCTTGCTGGACGGCCGCACGGGTTGTCCGAACACCTGTCTGATCGGCGGGACGAACGCGATGCTGTGGTTGAAGCCGGCGAACGAGATCATCGCCAAGATCGAAGCGGACCTGGACGAACTGCCGCATCATCGCGGCATCGCCGTCACGTCCGCCGGCGTCATGCCTCCCTTCGCCACGCCGGACACGATCAAGGCCGTCGGCGACTGGGTGAAGACGTACCCGCTGCGCGTCTGAGCCGGGCTACGGCGGGCGGCGTGCTTGCCGCCCTTCGGAACCGGCAGGATGTGGCTTGTGCACCCCGGCCCCATGCGGAGCCGGCGTTGCAGCGGTTAGGAGAAGCCGGCAAGAATGCCGGCCGCAGAAACCGGAGTGGTGCGTCAGGTTTCGAGGAGAACGAGCATCGGGTTCTCGATGGCGTCGCAGATCCAGCGGAGGAAGCGCGCGCCGTCGGCGCCGTCGATGACCCGGTGGTCGTAGGAGAGGCACAGCGGCATCATCAGCCGCGGTTGGAAGTCCTGCTTGTCCTTGTTCCACACCTGCTGCATGGCGCTGCGGGAGACCCCCAGGATGGCGACCTCCGGCCAGTTGATGATCGGCGTGAAGTGCGTCCCGCCGATGCCGCCGAGGTTGCTGATCGTAAAGCAGCCGCCCTGCATGTCCTCCAGCGTGATGCGGCCGCTGCGCGCTTTCGTTGAGATCTCCGTCAATTCGTTGGTCAACTCGATGATGCTCTTCTCGTCGACGCTGCGGATGACCGGAACCACCAGGCCGCGCGGCGTGTCGACGGCGATACCGATATTGACGTAGTCCTTGACGTAGATGCTCTGATTCGGCATGTCAACGCTGACGTTGAAGTTCTGGTACTTGCGCAGCGCCAGCGCGCAGATCTTCAGCAGCAGCGCGGTGACGGTCAGTTTGCTGCCGCCCTGTTTGTCGACGCGCACCTGGAACTTCTTACGCTGCGCTTCGAAGTCGGTGATATCGGCTTCGTCATACTGGGTGACGTGCGGAATCACGTGAAACGCGTAACTCAGATGCGTCGCCGCGGCCACGCGGATGTTGCTCATCTTCTCGTAGCTGACATCGCCGAATTTGCTGAAGTCCGGCAGCGGGCGTTCAGCGGTCTTGCCGGCGGGCGCGTCAGCCAGACGGGTGTTGAGGCTTTTGGAGTAGGCCTTCACGTCGTCCTTGGTGATCCGGCCGTTGTCGCCGGAGCCGGTGATCTTAGTGACGTCGATGCCGATTTCGCGGGCGAAGCGTCGGACGGCCGGCGACGCCGGGGCCAGCACGAGGGATCCGTCGTCAGCATCAGCCGCCGGCTTGGCGGCCGGTTTCGCGGCCGGCTTGGCGGCCGGTTTCGCGGTCGGCTTGCCGGTCGGCTCGGCAGGAGCTGGTTTAGGGGCGGGTTCGGACTTCGGCGCCGGCTCTGGTGTTGGTTGGGAGGCCGGTTTCGGTGCCGCCGCCGTTTGGACCGCCGGCGCTTCAACCGCGCCGCCGTCGCTGTCGAGCACCATGATCACCTGGCCGATTGCCACGCTGTCGCCCTCATTGATACGGATCTCCTTGACCGTGCCGGCCTGCGGCACCGGGATCGGCATGGCGGCTTTGCCGGTTTCGACTTCGACCACTTCCTGGTCGGCTGAAACCTGATCGCCGACACTGACGAGGATATTGCTGACGTCAGCGCTTTCGACGTTTTCGCCCAGATTCGGGACAGTGAATTCGAATGGCATGGTTGCCTCCGTTCGGAGCGCCGGCTGGCTGCCGGTCTTTGCTCTGATTCTGACTTCGTCCGTGTCCATCGTTGCTTCGGAGCCGCCTTCTGCGGGGCCCGCCAAGCGGGGCGCGGTGGGTCACGGCGCTGAACTCATCCCTGGGGTGGCGGCGAACCTCGCCCCAGGCTGGTATATGCCGCCCCTGCCGGGCGACGACATGATGACCTTCTCATTCCGAAACCGATTACCGAATACCTTTTTCTTCATATTCCGAAACCGATCACCTTCTTCTTCAGGCGCTGTGCGGATTTGCTTTTTCCGGGTCGATCTGGAGGTCTTTGATGACCTTCTTGAGATCGGCGGATTTCAGTTTGCCCTCGTTGACGAGCGACTGCACGACCGCGAGGATCATAAAGCGATGGTCAATCTCGAAGTGATCGCGCAGGGCCTCCCGCGTATCGCTGCGACCGAACCCGTCGGTGCCGAGCGCAGTCAACGGCAGCGGCACCCACGGCCGGATGCCGTCCGGCAGGATCTTCATGTAGTCGCTGGCCGCGACGATCACGCCGTCTTCCTTGCTGAGGACCTCGGCGACATAGGGGGTCCTGGCTTTCTTCCCGGGATGCAGGCGGTTCCAGCGATCGCAGTCGAGGCCGTCGCGCCGCAACTCGACATAGCTCGTGGCACTCCAGACATCGGCGGCGACCTTGAGATGCTCTTCGAGCCAGGCGGCGGCGCGCAGCGCGATCGGCACGGCAACGGCACTGCCGAACAGGTGGGCCCGGGCCGCCGGTTGCTTGAGATCGGATGTCCGGAACTTATAGAGGCCTTTGACGATGCCGTCTTCGACGCCTTCCGGCATGGCGGGCATCTCGTATGTGTCTTCGTTGTGCAGCGTGAGATAGTAGAACTCGTCGTGTTGGTCGACATACATGCGCCGGATGCCTTCGCGCACGATAACAGCGATTTCGTAGGCGAACGCCGGGTCGTAGGACCGCAGGTTCGGGATCGTGCTGGACAACACGTGGCTGTGGCCGTCCTGGTGCTGCAGACCTTCGCCGTTCAACGTCGTGCGACCGGCGGTGCCGCCCAGCAGGAAGCCGCGGGCGCGGCTGTCGCCGGCAGCCCAGGCGAAGTCGCCGATGCGTTGGAAGCCGAACATCGAGTAGTAAACGTAGAACGGAATCGTCGGCACTCCGGTCGTCGAGTAGGACGTGGCGGCCGCGATGAAGCTCGACATGGCGCCGGCTTCGGTGATGCCTTCCTCGAGGATCTGGCCGTCCTTCGCTTCTTTGTAGTACGCGAGCTGGTCGGAGTCGACCGGCTCATAGAGCTGGCCGCGACTGCTGTAGATCCCGACCTGCCGGAATAACGGGTCCATGCCGAAGGTCCGGGCTTCGTCCGGTATGATCGGCACAATCTGCTTGCCGACGTTGGCGTCGCGGAGCAGTCTGGACAGCAGCCGGACGAAGGCGAAGGTGGTTGAAATCGTCCGCCCGCCGCTGCCGTCGAAGAATTCGTTGAAGGCGTCGTCGTTTGGCATGGTGATCGGTTCGCACTCCCGCCGGCGGGCGGGCAGCGAGCCGCCGAGCGCATCGCGGCGTTCGCGGAGATAGACCATTTCCGGGCTGTCTTCAGCTGGCCGGAAGAACGGCGTGGCGGCGAGGTCTTCATCCGAAATCGGAATGCCGAAGCGACTGCGGAATTCGCGCAGTTCTTCCACGTTCAGCTTTTTCTGCTGGTGCGTGATGTTCTTGCCCTCACCGGCTTCGCCGAGGCCATAGCCCTTGATGGTCTTGGCCAGGATGACCGACGGCGCGCCTTTATGTTCCCAGGCATTCTTGAAGGCCGCGTAGACCTTGGCCGGGTCATGGCCGCCGCGACTGAGTTTGCGCAACTGCTCGTCAGTGTGGTTCTCGACCAGCTGCAATAACTCCGGGTATTTGCCGAAGAAGTGCTCGCGGATATAGGCGCCGGATTCCACGCTGAACTTCTGAAAATCGCCGTCGACGCATTCATTCATGCGTTTCACCAGCAGACCGCTGTCGTCCTTTTCGAGCAGCGGGTCCCAGTCGCTGCCCCAGACGACTTTGATCACGTTCCAGCCGGCGCCGCGGAAAACGCCCTCGAGTTCCTGGATGATCTTGCCGTTGCCGCGGACCGGACCATCCAACCGCTGCAGATTGCAGTTGACGCAGAAGACCAGATTATCAAGGTTCTCGCGAGCGGCCAGGTGCAGGGCGCCGAGGGCTTCGGGCTCGTCGCTCTCGCCGTCGCCCATGAGGATGAAAACCTTACCGCCGTGGCGCGGCTTCAGGCTGCGGTCTTCGAGGTAGCGTTGGAAGCGCGCCTGGTAGATGGCGGCGAGCGGCCCGATGCCCATGGACACCGTCGGAAACTGCCAGAAGTCCGGCATCAGCCAGGGATGCGGGTAGGACGACAGACCGCCGTTGGCCGCCAGTTCATGGCGGAAATTGACCAGTTGTTCGGCTTCCAGCCGGCCCTCGACAAACGCGCGGGAGTACATGCCCGGCGAGGCGTGCCCCTGGAAGTAGATCAGGTCGCCGCCGTACTCCGGACCGGGCGCCCGGAAGAAATGGTTGAACCCGACTTCCAACAGCGTCGCGGACGACGCGAACGTCGAGATATGGCCGCCGACGTTGGAGTCCTTGTTGGCGCGCACGACCATCGCCATGGCGTTCCAGCGGATGATGCTCTTGATCCGGCGCTCGATCTCGCGGCTGCCGGGGAACGGCGCCTGTTTATTCGGCGGGATCGTGTTGAGATACGGCGTGATCGCCGACGGCGGCCGGATCAGGCCGCGCTTGCGCATCAACAGTTCCATCTGATTGAGCAGATGGCGGGCGCGTTCCGGTCCCTCTTCTTCCAGCACCCACTCCAGAGATTCCAGCCACTCGCGCACTTCGGTGTCGTTGTTGGCGGGCCGGAGCCAAGGATTTCGGTCAGACATGTTCACCCCTCGGTTCGGGCTTCAGGTTCAATACGTTTCACTTCCTGCATTCAGCAGCCGATGTAAACGTGTGTCACACACGCGGCGCTATACCATACGGGAGCGCCCTGCTATTCCAATCGGCCCACGCCAAGAATGCCGGCCGCAGTGACGGCTCAGGGGTCGGTCAGCGCCTTGGCGGCGGCATCCGGGATGGCTTCCCGGAGGCGCTGCAGCCGCGGCGTACGGAAGAGCCGGTCCAGCAGGCAGACATTGCCGTGGAGGGCGGCGACGACGTGCGCCCAGGAAGCACACCGTACCGGTTCGCCGTCGAGGAACTCATACTTCATCGCGCCGATCACATGGTGCAGATCTTCGTTGTTGTGAATGCCGTTGGCATGCAGCGAATTCCGCAGGTTGGCCAGCACCGACAGCGTCTTCTTCTCCGAGCCCTCGGGATCCACCCCGGCCAGTTCCAGGACGGCCGTCGACAGATACCAGAACCCGCGGCGGCGCGGCAGCCGGCGGACATGCGCCAGGATATTGTGGAACAGATTGTCGATGCTGAAGTGCACCTTGGCGACAACCGTGGTGCGCAGGTAGTCCAGCATCCGCGTCTCGGCCGTCGCCCGGCTGTGTTCGGTCCCGAGCCGCAGCAGGTAGTTCTCCTCCCAGTCATCGCCGAAATGATCACGACACAGGTCCTGCAGGCCGAGCAGCGCATGGATCCAGGACGCGCAGGTGCTGAGGTCCGACCGAATATCGCGCAGCGCCAGTTGCCGGGCGTCCGCCGGCTCCAGGTTGCGGTCCTCCAGCAACTGCCGGGTCTCCCCGGCCCGCGCACAGGTCGCCCGCAGATCCACGATCACGTCAACAAAGCTGTCGTATTGCGGCATATGCTATGCTATCGTGCCGGAGTATCGTGTCAACAGCCCGCGCCGACTGGTTTCCGCCGGCTCGCGAAATTCCCCGCCCTTGCACTGGCGAAGCAAGTCAGTCTGGTTATAGTTCTCGACCCGATCACTACCCCATAGTGTAATGGTAGCACTAGAGTTTTTGGTACTCTCGGTCCTGGTTCGAATCCAGGTGGGGTAGCCATACGACGCGCCCGGCAGACTGCCGGCCTGGCCCATTGCTTACGCTCCTCCCGAGAGAACCCTTGACTGCTGCAGGTTGCCGCCGGGCTATTTCGGGCGGCGCTTCCAGACGCCGGCCCGGCGGAGGATGGCGTGGAGGCCGTCACCCCAGGCAATCCGGCGACGGTCGGAGCGGTCCGGCTGCATCCGGACAGCGCGATAGTGCCCCGTGGTCTTGTGCTGCTGGATCAGGATGCTCGACCGCTTCTTCCGGCCGCCGGGGACCCGGCGGAACTCGACGATGTCATTCCACCAGACGGTTCCGGCGCCCACCGCCAGCGCCAGGTTCTTCTTCGTCTTGCCGCCGAGATCGACGCCTTCACTCCAGAGCGCCAGACAGTAGACCGGATCGACCAGACGGACCCAGTCGGCGTAGATGATATCCGTCTTGTGCACGTGCGTCGCGGTGGTGCTGTAGTTGACGAAGCACCTGCTGTCGTCAAAGCCGACGCGGCCGCCGGCTTTCTTGCCTTCGGCTACTTCATAGCTGATGTTGAGGACGACGTCGAACTCGGTGGAATAGTAATTGACGATCTTCTTGCCGGCCGGCAGCAGGTCGGGATCGAGTGTGGCGTCGCAATCGGCGGCGGCGCCGAGGAAGTAGATGCCGCGACAGGCCTTGAGCGGTTTGCCGTGGGCTTTCACGGCCAGCAGGATCAGCCGGCAACCCAGGCTGTGGCCGACGAGGTAGTACGGCCGGCGGCGCTGTTCGTGGACCGCGATGACGTCGCGGGCGAATACCTCGGCTTCCCCGGCACAACGCTGCTTGGCGCGCTGCCAGCAGGGGATGATGGTGTTCGGCTTATGAAGTTCGAGCTTCTCGGAATCCCACTCGTACATGACGGTATTAAACGCCTGCCCGGCGCCGACACGCCTGCTCACCTTGTCGAACTCCTCGCGAAACGGCGGCAGCGCGCGATGCCCGTTGAAGCCGTGGACAAAGACGATCGTCGCGGCTCCGGGCCTCGGTGTCGGCGCCCGCACGGCAGTTGTGCGGCAGCCGCCGACCCACGCCGCAAGCAGCAGCAGGCAGGCCGCGACAGCATATCCTCGCGTCTGTGTCTCGGAATCAGCCGGCATGTAGAAACATATCCGTCGCGCGTCTGTTTGCCAGACGGGCGGACGCCGAGGACCGGCAGCAAGGACCTGCCCCGCCGCCCACGCTTGACGCATCCCGGTTGGGCGGGACGGCGCCTGTCACGGCGGCGCTTGGCATCCCCTGCCGGCGCGTGTAACGTGATGGCTTGCCGTACCACCACCCTTCCACAGGAGTTCTTGAATGCCCAGACAAGTTATTCTGATCATGACCGATACCCAGGCGACGAACATCGTCGGCTGCTATGGCAATCCCGATTTGAAGACGCCCTGCATCGACCGCCTCGCCGCCCAGGGCACGCGCTACGACAAGGCCTACACCTGCCAACCCGTCTGCGGCCCCGCGCGGGCCGCCCTGTTCACCGGTATCTGGCCGCACAGCAACGGCGGCTGGACCAACAGCATCGCCCTCGGCGATAACATCAAAACCGTCGGACAACGCCTGCAGGACGAAGGCATTCGCACCGCCTATGTCGGCAAGTGGCATCTGGACGGCGGCGACTACTTCGGTCTCGGCCGCTGCCCCGATGGTTGGGACCCGGATTACTGGTACGACATGCGCAACTACCTGGATGAACTGTCGCCCGCAGACCGAAAGCGGTCCCGCAGTGCGGCGATCAACAAAGACCCGGATCTGACCGAGGACTTCACTTTCGGCCATCGCTGTTCCAACCGCGCCGTCGACTTCCTCGAGACCCACAAAGACGAGGACTTCCTGCTCGTCGTGTCCTACGATGAACCCCACCATCCGTACGTCTGCCCGAAGCATTTCACCGACATGTACCAGGGCTACGAATACCCGAAACGCCCGAACGTCTGGGACACGCTGGAAGACAAACCCGAACACCACCGCGTCTGGGCCGGCAAAAACCTGGCAGAAGACAAAGACGAACTGCGCATCATCGACGACGACTACTTCGCCTGCAACAGTTTCGTCGACTATGAAATCGGCCGGGTGATCGATGCCGTCGATGCCAACGCACCCGACGCCCTGGTGATCTACACATCGGACCACGGCGATTTCCTGCACTCCCACAGCCTGTCCGGCAAAGGCCCGGCGATGTACGAGGAGATCACCCACATTCCGTTCATCGTCCGGTGGCCGGGGCAGGCGCCGGCCGGTACTGTCTGCGAGCATCCGGTCTCGCACATCGACGTCGTCCCCACGATCATGGAGGCGGTCGGACTGCAGCCGCACATGATGATTGAAGGCGAGAGCATGCTGCCGACCTTCAGGGATCCGACCGTCCGTCCGCATGACGCGATCTTCATGGAGTTCGGCCGCTACGAAGTCGACCACGACGGTTTCGGCGGCTTCCAGCCGGTGCGCTGCGCCTTTGACGGCCGCTACAAGTTCGTCGTCAACCTGCTCACCAGCGACGAGCTGTACGACCTGCAGGAAGACCCGTATGAGATGACCAACCGGATCGAATCCAGCGCGCACGCGGACATCCGCGACCGCCTGCACGACCGCCTGCTCGCCTGGATGAACGACACCCGCGACCCGTTCCGCGGCTACTACTGGGAACGCCGCCCGTGGCGCGCCGACGCGCGGCCGGCCACCTGGGGCTACACCGGCATGACCCGGCAACGCGAGAACGAAGAATACGAGCCGCGACAGCTCGACTACGCCACCGGCCTCAATATGGACGAAGCCACAAGGAAGAAATGATGGACAACGTTCTCAACGGCAAGCCGTTCTTCTGCTCCTGGAGCGGCGGCAAGGATTCCTGCCTCGCCCTGCATCGAGCCATCCAACAGGGCGGCAAACCGGCATGCCTCATCACCATGATGAACGAAACCGGACGGAAATCACGTTCGCACGGCCTGCCGCAAACGCTGTTGGAGAAACAGGCCGCGTTCCTCGGGATCCCGGTGCACTTCCACGCCGCCACCTGGGATAATTACGAAGAGACGTTCCTGGAGGCCCTGCGGCAGATGAAGGACCGCAACATCAACCACGGCGTCTTCGGCGACATCGACCTGGAGCCGCATCGCGAATGGGTCCACAGGGTCTGCGGCACCGTCGACATCGTCCCGATCCACCCGATCTGGCAGGAAGGCCGTCAAGACCTCCTCAACGAGTTCATGCAATTGGGATTTCGCTCGCGCATTGTCGTGCTGAACGAAAGCCGGCTGGCCCCGGAATTCCTCGGTCGCGAAATCAATCCGGCAACCGTTGCCGACCTGGAAGCCGCCGGCGTCGATGCCTGCGGCGAAGAAGGCGAATTCCACACGGTGGTGACCAACGGCCCGCTCTTCCGTCGGGAACTCTTTCTGCAGGAGAAGGCCCGCCTCCAGCACGAAGGCTACCTGTTCCTCGATCTGGACGTCACGACCGCGTAGCTTCCCGCTCCGCGGCTCCGCCACAGCGCCGCTTGCCCCTCCGTGGTAACGCGGGAATCTGTCCCGCGAACTCCGCCGCAGAAACTGCTTCCATCTTGCCGTTGATTTTGTTTAGCGCCTTTTTGGGTCTTTCTGCGGCCGGAACTGCGCACGCTGCAGGCGTGCCCGTTTCAAGCCCGGGGTTGACGACGCCTACCCCGGGGATGAGTGGCAAGACTGTTCAACGCTGAAGGCGTTGCCGTAGGCTTCGCTCGATTAGCGGCTACAGCTTTTATGAAAATGCTGTAGCGGACGTCACCAGACAGACGTCCGGGGCGCTTGTCAGTTCTGTCGGCATTTGCTGCCGGCAATCGGTTCGAACAGACGCCCCCAGGTGGTTTGTCCGCCTGGTGAAGAAGTTCATTAGTGGCTGCAAGCCCTCACCTCTCACCCTGCTTTTCGGGCGCCGGGAAGCCGGCTTTCCGGCGCCCGAAACGCGGGATCGTGGGGGCGTCTCCTGCCCTGATGAACTCATTCACCGGGCCGACGAGCGACCCGTGGTCTTGAGAATCGAAAACAACATGCGCCGACAAGTCCGCCGCCGGCCGGACCGGCAACGGATCTCGCGCTATTGTGCAACTCCTGCCGCGGTGCGAGAGAATGATCAACAGAACTGATATGCACCCAACGCCCGTGTGCCGGTGTTCTCAGACTGGAAAACTTCGGTGTAAAACGCAATATTACTGTTTGTCGCTGTACTGAAGGAAGACTATGTCTGACGCCGACCGCATGGATCGAAGTGGTGGGGATCAAGAGCTTTTGCCGAAGCTTTTCGAGGGGTTGTCCGCGGACCAGCATAAGGACGCCACGACGGTTCTCTTCCGGCTCGACGCGACGCAGGTCATCCAGGTCAGGCAGCCGGAAGCCATGGAGCTCTGGCGAAAGATCGTCGGGACCGCGGAAGGCGCCGAAGAGGACGCCCTCGGTCCGATCAGAGAAACCAGTCTGCCGGCCAAGCTGAAGCCCGACGGCCGGCCGCGAAACCGCTTCAACGACCCGCAGAAGATCGGCGAAGGCGGGTGCGCGGTGGTCTATAAGGTGCGGGAAGCCAATCTCAACCGCGATATCGCGCTGAAGATCCTCAAGGACGACGAAAAACCGGCAGCCGCAGACGTCGACCGGTTTATCACCGAGGCCAGCGTGGTGGCAGGCCTGGAGCATCCGGGGATCATTCCCGTCTATGAACTGGACGCCGACGCCGACGGCCGCGTCTACATGTGTATGCAGCGCGTCCAGGGCATCACGCTGAAAGACTATATCGACGAGACCCATGCCGGCCACGTCTGCGAACCGATCCGGACGCAGGGCGAGTTGATCCAGGTCTTCCAGAAGGTCTGCGACGCCATGGCCTACGCCCACAGCAAAGGCACGGTGCACCAGGATCTGAAGCCCGCCAACATCATGATCGGCGATTACGGCGAGGTCTTCGTTATCGACTGGGGCGCGTCAGCCACGGCCGACGATGAACTCGCTCTGACCCCGGTCTACATGAGCCCACAGCAGGCGCTCTGCCTGCCGGCCGTCGCCACCGACGACGTCTACTGCCTGGGGGCTACGCTGTTCCACTGCCTGGTCGGGCGTTTCCCGACCGATGCGACGACGCTGAAGGAACTGGTACGCAAGAAGCAAAGCGGCGAGATCGACCCCTTGACGGATCAGGAACGGGCCCGCGTGCCGGCGCCGCTGCTTTCCATCGCCTTGAAGGCGATCGCGCCGCAGCCGGAAGACCGCTACCAGAGCATGGAGGAGTTCGCCGACGATCTGCAGAAGTACCAGGAGGGCCTGGCGGTCAGCGCGCATAATGAATCGCTCCGGCACTTCCTCAAACGCTGGGCGCGGCGTCATCGGCACGGGCTGCTGTCGGCCGCCGCCATCGGGCTGACGGCCGCCGTCCTGATCGCCGGGTTCAGCTGGCGGTTCCACCGGTTGAAAGCCCGGGAACTGGAGTCCTGGAAAGAGAACCACGTGGAGACGTTTGCGACTGCCGACGGCTATCTCGAGAATTGGGCGATCACCCGAGGGGAGTTCACGGTGGAAGACGGCGAATTAGTCAGCCGCAAGGGCTATCCTTTTTACCTGACGTACAAACACCGGCTCTACGGCAGCCATGCACTGGAGTATACCGGCGAAGTCACCCCCGGCACACGCCTGGGCGATCTGTCGCTCGTCTGGTACGAGAATGATCCGTTCGGCACGGACCCGGAACGAATCAGCAAAGGCAAGTATATCCTGCAGGTCGGCGGCTGGTACAACTCGTTTTCGTTGATCAATTCCACCCACAACGCGGTCCTCGCCTATCACCCTTTCCGTCTCCAGCACGGTCGGCGCTATCGCATTCGCGGTGAAGTCGACGGCCATTACCTGCGCGTCTATGTCGACGGCAGAAAACTCTGCGAATACCGCCGGGAGTTTCCGTTCTCCTCCGGTTGGTTTGGACTCTATCTCTACTACGCGGGCAAGCGTATCGACGACGTTCGCATCTTTTCCAAAGGCGGCGCCGAACTGGTCACCGCCACCAGGATCGGCGACAGCTACTATCAGCAGGACCTCTATGACCGAGCGATGCACGAATACGACATCGTCATGAACACCGCACGCAATCAGCATCTGCGCGAGGAAGCCCGTTACAAGCGTGCACTGTGCCTGCTGCAGTTGGGCCGCAAGGAGGAGGCCTTCGGCCATTTCCGGGCGCTGACCGACTCCAGCGTTGACGCCCTGGTCCGGAAGCATCTGCTGCTGCAAAGCTACGACCGGGGCGAACACCGGCAGACCGCCGCCGATATGGCGCAACTCTACGCGGCCGGCGACGACCAGCACCGGGCGGAAATTCATCGGCTGTGGGAACGGTTTGTCACCGGTCTGCGCCGCCGCGGCCGCTGGCGGAATCAGCAACCCTACCTGGAATTGCGTCGGACGCACTTCCCGGACGACCCGATGCACCGGTTCACGCTGGCGGCGGTCCTGACCGAATACGGGCGCAACGCCGCCGTCGCCTCCTGGAGTGATGCCAAACCGCCCTATGCTGTTTTCGCCTTACACAGTTTGCGCCGCTATGAGGAAAGCGTCGAACGCTACCCAAATGTACGCCGACTCAACGTGAAAGGGTTGATTTCGCTGGGGCGTGAGAAAGAAGCCCGGCGGCGATTCCCGGAGACCTGGCAAAATGACGCGCACTATCTGCTATATGAACACGGCAAGTTCGACGCCGTCCTGAAGGAGTTCCCGAAATCGGACGGCGCGGCTCGTGCCCGTCTGGCCATGGGCCGCTATGAGGAGGTCCTGGCAATCCATGCGGATCGCCCCAACCCCTGTGCCTTAGCGCTCCTGGCCCTGGGACGATACGAAGACATCCTGGCCCGATACCCGAACGACGATGAAGCCGCCGAAGCCCTCCTGTGCCTCGGACAATACGAGGAGGTCCTGAAGACCTACCCGTCGTTTGGAGAAGCAGACACCGCCCGTCGCTGGCTCGGACGCTTTGACGAAGCAAAACCGACCGATGCGCCGGGAAAACCGTCCGCCGCCCTGCTTCTGTTCCGCGGCCGCTCGGATCTGTTGATCGACGGCGGCTACTCCGACCGCGACCGGCACGCCGGGCTGCTGGCCATGGGCCGATTCAAGCAGATTCTGAAAGATTACCATTTCGCGCCGAATCTGACCGGACCGGCGCTGCTGGCCATGGGGCGGGCCAAGGACATCAAGCTGGAGCAGTACGGCAAGCATTTGTGGACCCGCGCCCGACTCGACCTCGGTCGCCACCAGGACATCGTCGACATGCCCGACCTCGGCCGATACGCCGCCTGCGAGGCGCTTTACCACGAAGACCGGTATGATAAGATCCTTCGGTCTTTCCGCGACTGCAGCGCATTCGTGACTTACGTCCTTCTGCGACAGGGCAAGCACCGCCAGGCCCGCCTGGCTGCCGGCGGCAACTTCTCATGGTTGCTCACCTGCAAGCAATACGCTGCTCTCGACCAAGCCGCCGCCGGTGACCTCGACGGCGCCCTGAAACGCTTGGACGCCGTGACCGACGAGATGGTCGGCTGGAGCGGCCATGGCTGGGATCATTACATTCTGCCGGCGTTCATCCGCGTTCTTGCCGGTGACCAAGACGCGCTGCGCCGACGGCTGGCCCCCATCATTGCCGAGCGGCGTTATGTCATGGCCCAAACCCTGTGGCATGACGCCGCCCTGATGCTCGGCAGGATTGATGAAAAGACATTCCGGCAGCAGCCGCGACAACAAAGACTGGAAGCACGGCTGCGGCTGACACAGGGGATGAAGGCCGAGTTGGAGGGCAACAAACAAGAGGCCTTGCGTGCTTACAGCCTGTGGGAGGCACTTCCGACTTGGAAGCGCCCCGCTGATCCCGTGCCCGGCCGCTTCGTCGAATGGCGACAGAATGCCCTGCAGTGACTTGCACCGACTTTCCACGTCCCCATTGTGAAACCATGAAATATCTCAAGCGTGTTCGTTCCCATTTCGACCGCCTGCTCAATACCGGGCTTGACACCTACGGCGCCGGCCACACGCCCATGTGGATGGCGTCGCTCGACGTCAACACCGGGCGCTATCCGGATAACGACAAACGCCCGGAACACATCGGCAAACGCGTCTATCGCTACATCGACGCGCCCAGGGGATGCTCACTCTACTGGGATCAACCCTCAATCGTTGCCGCCCACGCCCTCTCCACAATCACCGGCAACAGCAAGTACAGCAACGCCGCCGACGCCTACGTCCGCTGCTTTCTCGAACGCTGCGTCGCCCGCAACGGCATGTTTCTCTGGGGCAACCACTACTACTACGACGCCTTCCTGGACTGCGTTGTACGTTTCCACGGTAACGAAGTCCCGTGTCCGGTCGACCCGCGGACGGAGCAGGGCGAACTCCACGAAATCCGGCCGCTGATGCCCGCCTGGGAGACGTTCCAGCGGGTTGATCCGGCCGCCACGGCGCGGGCGATTCGGGCCGCGGCCGAAGGCCACCTGGTCGACCCCGAGACCGGCGAATTCCAACGCCACGCCGAGGGCAACACCGGTTGCGCCTTTCTCGAAGCCGGCGGCATCCTGGTGGAATCGCTCGCCTGGCTCTTCGCGAAGACCGGCGACAAGGACCTCCTGCCGCCGGCCGCCGCGATGGCCGGCTACTCCTTTCGCCATCGCCATTCGCAAACCGGGCTGCTCGAAAACAATCCGACATGGACGCGCTGGGACAAGATTACGGCAACCTGCGAAGTCGGTTTGTGGGCCGGCTGCCTGTTGCGCGCCGGTACCATGGCCGACTGCACAGACTGGGTTGATATGGCCGCAGACGCCCTCGCAAGCTGGCTGGGCCATGCCTACGATGAAACCGCCGGATGCTATTGCGGACGCCTGCGCGTCGCCACCGGCGAGCCGGTTTTCGGTCCGAAGGAAACCGTCTATCAGCCCGGTGACTACTGCGATTTGTGGGAACCTCTCTTCCCGGCGCACGACTATCCGATGGCCTGTGCTGAAGCTTGTCTGGCGTTCCATCGGCGAACCGGGAAGGAGGTCTTTCGCCTGGCCTGTGAACGCTGGGCACGGCAGATCAAGAACTCCCTGCCGGCCCGCAACGGCCGGGGCGGCTACGCCGAACACTACGGCCGCTGCATCCACTTCCTGCTCGGATGTGCCGACGAGTTCGGCGCGGACTACCGTGGATTAGCCGAACTGGTGGCGGCGGAAGCCCTGCAGGTCCTCTTTGCCAACGGCATGTTCCGCGGTCACCCGGGCGAAGACCGCTACGACGCCGTCGACGGCGTCGGTTTCCTGGCGTTGGCTTTGCTCCGGCTGGACACGGGCACGGAGCCGGATTGCCTGGGACTGGGATGGTAAAAGGGCGCAGCGCGCGGGAGCGCGGGGCTCTGCCCCACAATTGGCCGCCACTCCTGAGTCCGGCGCGAAGCCGGGACTCATACACGGAGGAGACATTGGCTGTGCCAAACACCCCTTAAGTAATCAGGCCCTCCGTTCCAGCCCTTAAAGAAGGGGTGCTCAACCTCAATGCAAACTGGTTGATGAAACCTTACAGGCCTCGAATCAGGGACGGGAACGGACACCCGGACCGATGGCCCGGGCGACTACAGCATTTCACCTTCGTTTATGGGCGGAACTCCGCACGCTGAAGGCGTTACGGTTTCAAGCCTGGGGCTGGCGAAGCCTACCCCAGGGATGAGTAGCGACGCCTGCCGCGAAAAGGGTGCGGGATCGTGTTTCTGCGTTCCGAGAAGAAGCCCCAAGCTCAGCTTGGGGACTATCTACACCCCCTTCAGTTCAGCCGGCACATCAGACTCCCCCGGCACAGCCGGGGGGATCTTTTCGCACTGGGTGCAGCGAGACGGTTCAACGCTGAAGGCGTTGCCGTAGGCTTTGCCCGACTGGAACCGTGCGAACCGTCCCTGGCAGGAAAACGTCCGCCGAGCCCATCTAGTCGATCTCGATCACGAGGCCGCCGTCCACTTGGGGGTTCCTTTCCGGGGGCGGGGCCACGACAACAGTCAAAGTTGTGATGACCTGTTTGGCGCGGGCGGCCACTTCCGGATCCCGGCTCTGCGCGAGTGGTTTCATCGCCGCGAGGACCTGTTTGCGGACGTTCTTGTCGGCGGCTTTGTCTTTGCCGTCGCCCTTCCCGAGTTTGATCAGGGCCGAGGTCGCCGCCTTCCGCTGGCGGAAGTCCGCGGCCCCGAGCTGGGCGGCGAGTGCGGCAATCACCTCTTCCGTGGTCTTCGTTTTCTTCGTCTCGCCGCCTGTGCCGGGGCGGGCCGCAGCGAACGCCAGAGCGGCCACACCGCCGGCAACCCCTTTCAGGAAACTTCGGCGATCCGGATAGTCCGGCTGATCCCTCTGACTGACAGGTCGTGTCTTCATACGGGCATCTCCAACGGCTGTTCCCTAATATACCATCGGCTGGCCTTGGCCGAAAGACTTCCGCCCGAATCGTCTGAATCCGGTCGAGGACTTACATCCGATCAGCCACAGTCGCCCTTGACGCGGAAGCCGGCGTCCCGCAGCCAGGCAGCGGCACGGCGGCGTTGATCTCCCTGCAGCTCGATACAGGTGTCGGCGACCGTGCCGCCGGTCGCCAGGTACTTGCGCAGATCCCGCACGAGCAGAACCACGGCTTCGCTCGTATCCAGCGGCAGGCCGTCGATGACCGTCACAGTCTTGCCGCGGCGGCCTTTCTTCTCGATACGGATCACCAGGGCGGTGTAGAGCAGGTCGCCGTAGGGCGATGCCGGAGCCGCCGGCAGCGATTCGGGTTTTGCCGGTTTGGGTCCCTTGGGGAAGTCCCCCTTCTGCAGCGCCGCAAACGGGTCGACGACGAACTGGGGATCCTCCTCGGGCTGCTCTCGACGTTGTTTGCGTCGACTCATCGACGGGCCTCGATCAATCCGCCGCCGCCAGATCCGGTTGCTCGGCATCGATGTCCGAGGCATACACCGGCGGAATGGGTTTGGGTAAAACAATAGACTCATCCATTGGCTGCACTGCCTGACACGCGGTCAGCAGCAGCAGGCACATACCTGCCGAGCCAATGAGAAGCCGCCTCCAGAGCTTCATGGCTTCCTCCTGCTCGATTGTGGGCGCCGCTACGGCGCCTTTGCCTCCTGTACCAGCTGAAGCGTCTCCTTCTTCAGCGTCTGATGCTGCATCGCCAGGCGTTCGCCCGGTTTGCCTTTAACCGGGCCGCTGACCGACCAGCGGAAGTCCATCACCGCTGCCCGCCGCGGCAGCTCGGTGTTGGTGGGCAACAGGTACTCGATGCCCATCTTCGCCTGCGCCTGGCCATTCTCCACGTTGGCAACGCGCGGCGCAACGCGCAGGTTTTTCAGCTCAATATCTCCTTTTACCCGCAGCAGTCCAGCCAATTCCGGTTCTTTCGGCAAAGAAAGACGCAGATTACCGGAGATATCCTTCGGATCAACCTGGATCAGGGCAACCGTGTTGTTGAACAACTTGCTCAGCTTGGCGGCATTCACCGGCCACTTCTCATCGACCGCAACGGCCCGGACCGGACCGAAGGAGTCGTCCGGCGTGATCTTGTTGGAACTGCTGAAGAAGCTCTTCAGCAGTTGCTCATCACTCAGGGTCAATCCCAGACCGTCCGCCCGTTTATAGACCACGCCTTCCGGTTTGCGCGAGACAAGGATGATCCTCCCCGGCGCGCTGAACTTCCGCAGCCGGGCTTCCTTTGCGGTGTTCGAAGATGTCCGTAACTGCAGTTTCGCCGGGACCACCGACAGCCGTGTCCATTGGCCGTCGCCGTTGGTCTGCAGAACCGTCAGACGACATTGCAGGTGGTACTCGCGGGTGGTGATCCGGTTGTCCACCCGGCCGTCGGCAACCGAGGTGATCGAGATCTTTGTCTGGATGTTCAGAGTCGCATCCATGACCGAACCGCGCCGCCAGGGCCGCTGAATGCGGATCGGGTACTTGCGCGCTTCCCGGGCGCTGAGACCCAGGCTGCACAGCAACGTCAGAACTGCTGGAATATACTTCATGCCCACCTTCGGGATTTCTTGTCGGCAACTCATTGATACAACGTCACGCGATCAACTTTTCTCACCCGTCACGACTCCAGCGGGTTGCCGTCGACGTCCGGCAGCTTGCCGGCCAGGATCAGGATGAAATCAACCAGCCACCAGACGCCGCAGCCGCCGCCGGTCGCCAGCTTGATCAAACCCAACCCCATGTAGCCCAGATAGAAACGATCCAGGCCGAACGCACCGAAGAAACCGGACAGGATCAATGCCAGGATCCGATTTCGCCGGTTGGGGACGGGTGTCTGTGCCGCGCTCAAGCAGGGCCTCCTTGGCGCCTAATATAGCCGGCCCGGCGGCACTTCCCAGCCCCTGCGTCCAGCCGGCGTGAGCCCTCGTCTACTGCCCTTCTTTGCCCCGAGTCCCGGCTCTCAAGAGGTCGGGAACCTGCGGTACTTGCGGATCTGTCACCGGTATGAAGTCCGCGCACCTCCCCTGTTTTCCCGCCGCTCGGGCCGGCGCGCCGGCCCGAGCGGCGGGAAAACGGGAACTGGAGGTGGCTGTCTGGTGTAGGTGACCGATCCT
>CAYLNH010000108.1:0-21648 GCA_964384625.1 uncultured Lentisphaerales bacterium | reverse complement strand
TTGTAGGGGTGTTGCAATGCGAGTGCCTGTCCTGCTGCATTGGAAGATCCGCTGGATACGCCCCCGGCGGCAAGCGGCAGCCGACGCCCTGGCGCGCCTCGGCCACGCCGGCCTGGATCCGGACATGCCGGTCAACCGCCTGAGTATCGGGGAGCAGCAGGTGGTCGAAATCGCCCGGGCCCTGGTTCTCGACGCCAAACTGATCATCATGGACGAGCCCACAAGCTCGTTGTCCGCAACCGATACGCAGGCCTTGTTCGCCGCCGTCGGCCGGCTCCGCGAACAGGGCGTCAGCATCATCTATATCAGCCATTTCCTCGAGGAAGTGAAACAGGTTGCCGACCATTTCACGGTCCTCCGCGACGGCCGCAACGTTGCGTCGGGCGCGCTGGCGGACACCGACGTCGAGGAACTGATCCATTACATGGTCGGTCGCGAGCTGGATGAGATGTTCCCCCGGGTGCCGCACGAGCTCGGCGAACCGGCGCTGCAGGTGAACGGACTGTCGAACGCCAGACTGAAGGACGTATGTTTCACGCTGCAGCAGGGCGAGATCATGGGAGTCGCCGGTCTGGTCGGCTCCGGCCGCACCGAGATGCTGCGGGCCCTGTTCGGTCTCGATGCCGGCCGGGCGGAGATCCGCTTCGCCGCCGGACCGGCGACCTCCCTGCGCCGGGCCACACCACGGCGGGCGATGCGCCGGGGACTTGACCTGCTGAGTGAAAACCGTAAGGACGAAGGCCTGGCGGGGCGGCGGCCGGTGCGTGATAATCTGACGTTGTCGATGCTGGCGCGCCTCAGCCTGGCCGGCATCGTCCGCGGCCGCCGCGAGCGCCAAGTCGTCGACCGGCAAATACGTGCTCTGGGCATCAAAGTCGCCGATCCAATGCTGCCGGCCGACACCCTGTCCGGCGGCAACCAGCAGAAGGTCGCGATCGGCCGTATCCTCGCCAGCGGCGGCGATGTCTTCCTGTTCGACGAACCGACGCGGGGCGTGGATGTCGGCAGCAAGGTGGAGATCTACCGGTTGATCGGCCGGCTTGCAGCCGCCGGCAAAGCGGTTATCATGGTCAGCTCCTACCTGCCGGAACTCTTTGGTGTCTGCGATTCGCTGGCGGTGATGCACCGCGGCGCCATGAGCGACAAACGGCCGATTGCCGCCTGGACCAAAGAACAGGTCATGGCCTGGGCGACCGCCGGCCGGACGACCCGTAAGGATGCGTTGAACAATGCCTGAACTCATGTCCGACAAGCCGCAAGCGCCGCCGACCACCCGCCTGCAACTGGCCGGGGCGCTGGCCATGCTCCTCTGGGTCCTCGGGCTGGCGCTGCGCATCTTCTACACGGAACACATCCTCGAATGGACCAGTTGGCTGGTGGCCGGCATCGGGGTGGCCGGCATCGGCGCAGTCGTCGTGCTGCAGCTCCGCGGCCGCCGCGAACGGGAGCACTATGCGGGCGCCGTGCTCTGCAGCCTGATGCCGCTGGTGGTGATGCTCGGCGTCCAACTGCGGCTCAGCGGCGCCCTGCCGGAGTACGGCCGAGCCGCCGGCCAACCCTGGTGGCGCGATGTTCTCGGCGTCGTCGTCCATCCGCGCACCGGCGTGTCGCTGTTGCTGCTGGCCGGCCTCGGCGGGTTCTGGGGCGGCAGTCTGCTGGTCTTCCGCCGGAATGTTCTCGGACCGTTCGTCGGGCTGCTGATGGTCTGGGCGCTGTTCTTCGTCATCGCTCCCGACCCCTTTCACTCAATCTACAATACCAAGACCTTCGTGGCGCAGTCCGCCATCATCGGCATCGGCGCTCTGGGCATGTGTCTGGTCATCATCAGCGGCAGCATCGATCTCAGCGTCGGCTCGACAGTGGCGTTGTCGACGGTGGTAACCGCACTGGTGCTGCGGCGTTTCGCGGTGCCGAACTCGGCCACGGCCATTGTCGCGGCAGTCCTGGCGGCTATCCTCGCCGGCGGCTTGAGCGGCGCCTTCAACGGCGCCGTCTCCGCCGGGCTCAACATCGTGCCGTTTATCGTTACCCTGGGGTCCATGATGATTGTCCGCGGCGTCGCCAAAGGGCTGGCGCGCAATCAAACCGTCACCGTCGGCCGGCAGACCTGGCTGTCTGCCGTCACCAAGGTGACAAACAGCCCGAATCCGCTGGATCTGCCCTTCGCCGTCTGGCTCCTCCTTGTTCTCACCGTGCTCGTGGCGCTCGTGCTGCGATACACGGTCTACGGCCGCTATGTCTTTGCCCTCGGCTCGAACGAAAGCACGGCACGCCTCTGCGGCGTCCCCGTGCGGCTGTACCGCATCCTGACCTACACCTTGTGCGGCATGTTCACCGGACTCGCCGGCGTCGTGCAGTTCGGCCGTTTGAGCATCGGCAGCCCCACCGCCGCCGTCGGCATGGAATTGCGCATCATCGCCGCCGTCGTCATCGGCGGCGGCTCGTTGAGCGGCGGTGAAGGCAGCGCCGCCGGCTGTCTGGTGGGCGCTCTGATGATCCTGATCCTGGGCAGCGGCTGTAATCAGATGGGCCTGGCCGACTGGGTCCAGTACATCATCATCGGCGCCGTGATTATCGGAGCCGTCGCGGTTGATCGCCTGAAGCATTGGCAGAGCGGCTGACCGGCCGCCCCCTCCAGGACCCCCTTGATGGACTCACGGGGACGTTGGCGGAAATGGTTCTGTGCTTCAGCACACACGCCTTGCGCCCTCTGCCGCGAGCCTCGAGGCCGGGACCATGCGTGGCGAACAAACTGCCGCCGAGACCATCCTGTCACCGCTCGAAGCCCCGGACTCGAGCCGGGTAATCCTTGCGCCGCCCCCTACTCCGGCCCCTGAACCTTGCTGATGAAGTCGTCGATGTCTTCGTCGTCGTCCTGCAGCAGCGACGCCAGATCGATTTCGTCCTCCGGCTTCTCCTGGGACAGCAGGTTCATTACCTCATTGTACTTCGGCGCATCCTCCGGATCAACGTCCTGCGGAATGGGGGCGAAGGCGTTCGGGTCGACATTCTCGTCGTCCACCGGCGGCGGCTGCTCGACCACTTCCCGCGGCAACCGCTCGGGCACGACCTGGAAGCCGCCCGACTGCGTCTCGCCGGGATTGCCGAGCTCGCCGTCCACCCGGAACGCCTGCGTTTCGGCCACGGAAATCTTGGTGCGCTTCGCTTTGGGCTGCTGCTCCTGGACCGCTGAACCGCCGGCGGTGGTTTCGGCAGCCTGCGGCGAACAGAGCTGCAGCACCGTGTCGATCACCATCAACAGCAGGTCGCGACAATGCAGCGGCTGGGCCGGTTCGATGCGCACCACCGGGACGTCCTCCGGCAGGCTGAGGGCGTTGGACAGATTGTCCATGCTGTCGGGAATGGAAATGCTGCGGCCGCAGACCGGGCAGTCGCCCGAGAACCCGGCTTCGTCCATATCGACGGCAAGCTTGAAGCCGCAGTGCAGGCAGTTGATCTTGAACAGGCACTTGCCGTCATCGTTGAAGACCCGCGGCACAACATGATAGTAGACCCCGCGGAACCGCTGGCGCAGAATGCGCTCGACGCGCTGCACGTGCCGATTGGTCTCCTGGTCCTGGGCGGAGGCGAAATGCACGACGGCGAACGCATCCTGCAGATACTCGTCGAGGTTCATGGCGAATTCGTGGTCGGTCACCTCCGGCAGCGTCATCATCTCAAACGCCACCTTGTTGCCGAAATCAAAGCGCTGCAGCGATACCCCCTTGGCCACGCGGCGTTCGGGCGACTGCTTCTTGGTGCTGCATTTGTACAGGTCGGAAACCGTTTTCACGAAGACCTTCAGGTGCTCGCGATTGTCCGCACTGAGCATCAGCCGCGGCACCGGACTGAGCCAGTCGCAGGAAGCCAGCGACGCATGCCCGGGCGGGCGCAACGGAAACTCGATCTCACTCAGAATCGTGCGGATCGCAGTCAACTTGTTGGACACATACTTGCCGCCGTAGTATTGCCGGCAGTAATCGGTGTAATCGCCGAAGGCCTTCGGCCCAACCCGCAGATTGTCGTTCTCCAGCAACTCATTCAGCCACATGGTGGCTTTGCGTTCCGACGGGTGGATGCCGTGGATGATGTCCTCAACCGAATACCCGTGCAGTGCCGCGTAAAGGATCTGCCGCTGCGGGTCCGGCGCGTCGTCCGGCAGAGGCACGCCCTGACGGAAGGTGACATCGTTGTCCGGCAGGTTCCGGCGGATCTCGTGGTATTCGTCCACCTCGACCGCGCAGTTCATCACCACGCCGGTGATCTGTGCCTGCAGCTTGTTCTCCTTCGGGTCGATGTCTTCTTCGACAAAGGTCACCTGGCTGGTCGGCCAGCAGAGGACCTCCGTAATCACATCGAATCCCTCCATGTCCGGCGTCCGGGCGTTCACCAGGCTGCCCTCGAGAAAGTAAATCGTCGCCGTGCGCTCGCCGCTTTCGATGTTCAGCGTACCGGTCTTCATCTCGGTTTCGAGATACTGCAGGATGCCCGGCAGCTCCGCCGCATTCACCTGGACCGACAGCGACCCGCTGATCGCCCCCTGCAGGTTCTTCTTCAGCAGGCGGCCGACGCGCGCCAGCAGGACGGCGGGAATGAAGGGCGCCTGGACAAAATCCTCGGCGCCGTAGGAAAACGACTGCAGACAGTTGGTCGCCTGTTTGTCGTCCCGCCCGACCATGACCACCGGCGTGCCCTGATACGTCGGGTCGTTGCAGATCGTTCGGCACAACTCCAACCCGCGGTTTGACTGCAGCGCACAGTCGACCAAAGCCATGTCCGCCTCCTGCGCCATAAGAAACTGCAGCGCACTGACCAGGGTGTCGCGATGCACGATCTTGTAGCCGGAGCTCTCCAGCATCAAGCGCACACCGTACTGCTCGGCGTGATCAGCAACGAACAGGATTACCTGGCGTTCCGGGTCGGCCATACAAGCGTCTTCCCGCTATCCTTCCTGAGACCTGGTCAAGTTCTTTGTCTTCCCCAATCTGAAGCAACTTCTATACTCAATATATCCGGCAAACCGGCCAAAGCAAGCCTAGCGGGAGGCTGTGGGACCGCCGGCAGGACGGCCCTGAAACTGCCGCCGATAACGCGACGGCGGCATCCCCGTCTGCCGCCGGATAAACCGCGAAAAGTAAAACGGATCGCGGAATTCCAGGCGCTGCGCGATCTCTTTGGCCTGCAGGTCCGTCGTCAGCAGCAGTTGCTGCGCCCGCTGCAGGAGGGCCTTCGTAATCGTTGTCTTCAGCGTCTCGCCCGTGTCCGCCCGATACTGCCGCGACAACGCCGAATACGACCGGTTCATACAGGCCGCCAGTTCGCCCACCGTCAGCGTCGCCCGTACATTCCGCCGCAGGTAATCAAACAACGCCTGGTATTTGCGGTAGATGCTCAAGGCCGCCGCGTCAAGCGCCGGGCACTGATCCAGGAACGGCAGCAGGAACTGATAAAGCCGCGCCTTACAGGCGATCAGATCGACCGGCTGCGGAGCCGCCGACAGACCCGGACCCATGGCCTCCAGCCACGCCGGCTCCGGCGCCGACCGCTCCAGACAACCCGTGACCCCGTCAAATACATCCCGGCCGGGGAACAGGTTGAACTCCAGGTGGAACACCAGAATCCGCATGTCCCGGCCGAAGCCGTAATCGAAACGCGCATTCAGCGGAATCAGGTACAGCCGGCCCGGCGCCAGCCTGAAGGTCGCAGCCCGGTTGCGGACCCAGCCGCGACCCGCAGCCACCCAGTACAGCCGGCTGAACGGCGAAACCACATCCGGCACCTCAAAACCAGCGCCGGTCTCCAGCAGACACCATTCCGAAACACGTAACTGCAACCGGTTCAACTGCTCCTGAGCCAGATCGTACCAGGTATGTTTCATGCAGAAAAGTCCATGTTATTGCACGATCTTTGCAGGCCCGGCGGCTTGCCTTTTACCCTCTGAAAACAACATATTGAACCGTATACCGCCGCTGATGAAAAAATGCAAACTGCAGGTAAATCTATCTGCAGCAATATCCAATAAGGAGTCTGCCATGAGTTGGGACGACGGCTGGGCCGCAGTCCATCTCGAGATGCCGCCGCGAATCCCGCGAATCGAGGCGGACGCCCAGGTCAACTGGAACCTGGTCCGCGCCGTCACCGGCATCGAGGTCTACCCCCACAGCGATCCGGAAACCCGGGCCGACGCATCCGCCGCCTTTATGCGCGCCTGGAATTACGATCTGACTCTCGGCGCCGTCATCCATTGCAGCGAATTCGGCGACCACCGCAGTTTCATGGGACATGCCGAATACGCCGACGGCGCGGTCGACCGCGATGACCGGCTCGGAAACCTCTTTGCCGACTGCGAGGACGCGCTGGCCTTTGATCCCTGGGTGGCCTACGGCGAAAAGGACCACGACGACATCGTACAGCGCTTCAATGATCACTACGCCCAACTGCGGACCGCACATCCGGAACTGGTGCCGACAACCGGGATCTACATCTCGCTGATCACCGGCCTGACGTATATCCTCGGCTGGGACATGCTGCTCGAGTGTGCCGGACTCGAACCCGAGCGCTTCGGCGAACTCGTCGGCCGCTATCGGACCTGGATCCAGCAATACTACAACGCCCTGGCTGCCAGCGACGCCCCCGTGGTCTACTGCCACGACGATATCGTCTGGACCTCCGGCGCCGTCTTCCGACCCGAATGGTATCGCAAGTTCGTCTTCCCGAATCTCAAACGCCTCTTCCAACCCCTCGTCGACGCCGGCAAGAAAGTCCTCTGGATCTGCGACGGCAATTACACCGAATTTATCGACGACGTCATCGACCTCGGCGTCAGCGGTTTCTTCTTCGAACCGTTGACCAGTCTCGCGGAACTCGTCGAAAAATGCGGCCAAACCCACATCCTGATCGGCAACGTCAATACCCACGCACTGCTCTCCGGAACCAAAGCCGACATCCGCGCGGAAGTCCAACGCTGCGTTGACCTCGGTCGCGACTGCCCCGGCTACTTCATGTGCGTCAGCAACATGATCCCGGCCAACACGCCCGTCGAAAACGCCCTCTATTACAACGAGGTCTACGAAGAACTCGCCACGCGCCGGGGCTGAGTCCCGGGCCGCACCGCCGTGACCGGGGAACTGCAATCCCCTGTCCCGCCGCCGGCCGCGAACGCCCGTTCTTTTGACTTTCTTGCCGAACTGGACTTGACCGCCCCCTGTTCCTGCCTAGTTTATGTCTGACATAACAATATGTCTGACATATCAGGAGGAGCCATGAGCAGTGCCGCCGAACAGGCCCTGCAGTGGATCGAGGAGCACATCGCCGAACGGCAGCTGACCGTCGGCGACGCCCTCCCCGCCGAACTGGAGATCGCCGCCGCCACCGGCGTCGGCCGGTCCTCGGTGCGCGAAGCGCTGACCGCGCTCAAGGTGCTCGGCATCATCCAGTCCAAACGCAAAGGCGGCATCCGGATCGTCCGCGACCCCGTGCTGCTCGAGCTGCGACACTATTTCGACAACGACCTGGACGCAGCCGGACGCTATGCCGACGCGATGGAGTTTCGGGCGGCCCTGGAGTGGGGGCTCGGGCCGCTGGCCCTGGCGCGGATCAAGAAGAAGACGATCCGGCAGTTGCGCCGGCTGCTGCGCGAAGTCGCCGCCCAGCCCAGCGAGACGGTTGACGTGATGGCATCGGAAATCCGCTTCCACTGGATCCTGACGGCCGGCTGCGGCAATCGGCTCGCGGCTTTGTTTGCCCATCTCTATGGACCGATCTTTCAAGATTGTCGTGAAGCCCGGCCGCGCCCCCGCAGTGCCGTTGAGATCACGGCCTGGCTGGAGCAGCACGGGGAGATCGTCGACGCTCTGGAAGCCGGCGATGAGCAGACGTTTCTGAAGGCCCTCAAGCGCCATACGCACGTCTACATGCGCTGGCCCGAAACCACTTCCAAACAGGCAGGCAGCCGCTCCCGATGAAGACACCGGAAACGGACGACGGCCCCCGCGCGCCGGTGGCCGCCGGCCGCGAGGTCCGCCAAACCACTCCCCCGAATCCCCGACGCCGGGCAGTCGTCGCCTCGGTCATGCTCGTGGTGTGCAGTTCGGCCATGCTCCTGCCGGTGCTGGGACAGGCGCTGCAGGATCACCTGCAGATTGATTCGGCGCGCTTCGGGCTGTTGTTCAGTGTCGGCCCGTTGACAGGCACACTGGCGTTGCTGCCGGCGGGCCTGGCCATCCACCGCTGGGGCGCCACGCGGGTGATGCGCGCCGCCATGGCCGGCCTGGGCCTGGCGCTCCTGCTGGTCGGCCTCGGCAGTAACTGCTGGTGGCTTCTGGCGTTGGCCCTCGGAGTCAACGGGGTGTTTTTCGGGCCGCTGGTCCTGGCCGTCAGCACACATCTGGTCCAGCTCTTCCCGGCGGACCGCCGGCGGGTGCTGGCCTGGAACCTGGCGGTGCTGGGGGCCGGCGGCATTCTGCGGCCGCTGGTGGCCGAAGGCATCCTCCGCCTGGTCCGCGCCCTGCCCGCTCTGGACCTCGGCGCGGCTTTGCGGCTGACCTTTTTCAGTGTCAGCGCGATCGCCGGCGGCGGCAGCCTGACAGTCCGGCGCCCGGCCTTGCCGGAGGCCCCTGCGAGCGGGACCGCCTGGGGCGCCTGGAAGCGCGTGCTGCGGTCCTCGGCGCTGGTCCTGGTGGTGCTCCTGGCCCTGCACGGCGCGGCGGACACCACGCTGTACATCTGGCTGCCCCGGTTTCTCGGCGGCGGCGCGTTCGATTCCCGGCCGCTGGCGCCGGGCCTGGTGCTGGTTGGTTTCAGCGGGGCCTATGTGGTGTCGCGCCTGCTGCTGACGGCACTGCCCGAGCGATTCGGCAAGCGCGTCTTCCTCATGGCGCCGGGGATCCTCGGCGGCACGCTGTTCATCTGCGGCCTGTTGTCCGGACGTTATCTGCTGGTCGCGCTCGGCTATGTCCTGGGCAGCTTCTGCTGGTCGGCGGAGTATCCGACAATGCTGGGCTGCCTCGCGGCCGAGCGGCATCAGCTGCCGGCGGCGATGGCGCTGAGCCGGCTGCTCAGCGGCGCCCTCATTGCGCTCTCGGTCTCCGGCCTCGGGCAACTGGTGCGGCTCACCGGGGACAACGGCATGTGGCGGGTGATGATCCTGCCGGGCGCGGTTTTCATTCTGATCGGGATCAGCGGCGGCCTCTGGGTCAGACGCCGACAGCGGTCCCGCCGGCCGGAACAAACAGGAGGTCCTTCTTCGTCAACTGCAGCGTCGCTGTCAACGAAAACGATTGGAACCTAGACGATGAACAAACGTATCGAAGCAGAACACGGCACGATCGCCCGCCTTCCCGACGAACGATTCGGTTACTTCGGCTGGCCGTGCGTCACCCGCACACCGGACGGAACGTTGATCGTGGCCAGCTCGGGGCTGCGGTCCGAACACGTCTGCCCCTTCGGCAAGGAGGTCCTTAACGTCAGTCACGACGCCGGCAGGACCTGGTCCGCGCCCCGGGTCATTCACGACTCCCCGATCGACGACCGCGACGCGGGCATCTGCAGCTGGGGCAACAAGGTGCTGCTCAGCTGGTTCCGCTCGGACACGCGCCAATATCGCGAGGCCGGCTGGCTGCCGGAGAAAGAACGCGAGCGCTGGGATGCGGTCTTTGCCGCGTGGACCGACGACATGGTCAAGGACCTCCTCGGCTCGTATGTCATGCGCAGCGACGACGGCGGCGAGACGTTTGGCGATCCCATCCGCGTACCGGTGTCCGCCCCGCACGGTCCGATCGTGCTGCAGGACGGCGGTCTGTTGTATCTCGGCAAACCCTACGGCGTCTTCGACGACCTTCGCTTCGGCCCGGTGCTTGCCGTTCGCAGTGACGACGAAGGTGAAACCTGGCAGGAACTGGGCGAAGTCCCGCTGTGTCCCGGGACGGCCGGCGGACACTACCATGAACCGCATGTCGTGGAATTGCCGGACGGCAAACTGATCGGCATGATCCGCATCCAGAACTACGAGGGCTGCGCCAGGCTGGAAGATCTCGGGCTGGTGCATTTCTCCATCATGCAGACCGAGTCGACCGACGGCGGCAAGACCTGGACGGAAGCAAAACCGTTGGGCTTCCACGGTTCGCCGCCGCATATCATGCGGCACTCCTCCGGCGCCCTCGTCCTGACGTACGGCTATCGCCTCGAACCCTACGGCCAGCGACTGGCCGTCAGCCGCGACGACGGCGCCACCTGGGATGCCGATCTCATCCTGCGCGATGACGGCCCCGACGGCGACCTGGGGTATCCGTCGACGGTGGAACTGGCCGACGGCAGTCTGTTCTCGGTGTACTACCAGAAGTACGCCGCCGGCGAGAAGTGTTCCCTCCTCTGGTCGAACTGGAAACTCAACTGAGTACGCCACATGAACACGGATGTAATTGATATCGGCAGTCGGCGGGAGCTGTTCGTCGACGATTATCTGATCGACCGTGCCGCCGGCGGGGCAGCGCTGAAACTCCAGCCGCCCAAGCGCGAAGAGGTCGTGTTCCAGGTCGAAGGCAACCTGGAAAACGGCTGCAGCGGCGTCTACAACGTGTTGCTCGAACACGAGGGACGCTATCTCCTCTACTACCGCGGCCACTACCCGCTGAAGACAGGCAGCGGCGACGAGTCCAAACAGCAGACGGCCTGTGTCGCGATCAGCGATGACGGCGTTCACTTCGAACGTCCGGAGCTCGGCATTTTCGACCTTGGCGACGGCGGCCGGAACAACGTTGTCTGGCAGGGCATCCAGGCCCACAACCTCGTCGCGTTTTGCGACGGCAATCCGGACTGCCGGGACGATCAACGGTTCAAGGCGGTCGGCGGCACCGGCAAGGGCAATCTTTATGCCCTGTTCTCTGCCGATGGTTTCCACTGGCGCCTGGCGCAGGAACAGCCGCTGGCGATCCCGGGGATGTTCGACAGTGCCAACGTGCCGCTGTGGGACGGCGTTCTCGGCAAGTACCGGCTGTTCAGCCGGTTCTTCGAAGACGGTCGCGGCCGCGCCATCCAGAGCTGCACGTCCGTCGACTTCATCCATTGGACGGACCCGGTGCCCCACCAATACGACGATGACGCCCCGGTCGAGGAGTTCTATACGAACGCCACGACGCCGGTGCCCGGCGCCGGGCACATCCTGCTGTCCTTCCCGATGCGTTATGTTCGCCGGCGCAACACGCCGGTCGAAGACGTCAGCGCGATGCAGTATCCCGGCACCGGCACGCCCGGTATGGCCGGCATGACCGATGCCGTGATGATGTCCAGCCGCGACGGCGTGCACTGGCGCCGGCCGTTCCCCGAAGCCTGGCTGCGCGCCGGCCTCGACGAACGCAACTGGACGCATCGCAACAACTGTCCGGCGATCGGCATCCTGCCCGGCGAAACGGAGTGGTCGATGTACGTCAGCGAGCACTACGGCTGGCCGGACAACCGGCTGCGCCGGCTCAGCCTGCGCCCGTGGGGCTTTGCCGGGATCAATGCCCGCCACGCCGGCGGCGAAGTCGTGACGCGACCACTGACGTTCACCGGGACAAACCTGCTGATCAACTTCAGTACGTCGGCCGTCGGCAGCGTCCAGGTCGAAATCCAGGATGCCGCCGGCACGCCGGCGCCCGGCTTCGAACTCGAGGCCTGCCCTGAGATCTACGGCGATCGCATCGAACATACGGTCCGTTGGGAGGAGAACAGTCAACTCCATAACCTCGCCGGAAAGCCGGTCCGTCTACGCTTTGTGCTGCAAGACGCGGATCTGTTTGCCCTGCAGTTCAAGTAAATGAAGGAGTTTCCCAATGACACAGACGATCGACATTGGTTCACGTCGCGAACTGTTTGTTGACGACGTTCTGATTGCAACGCTGACCGGCGGCGCCGGGCAGGTCTTGCAGCACCCGGTGCCGCGCGAAGTCGCGCTGGAGATGGATCGCCCCTGGGAAGGCAACATGAGCGGGGCCTACTGCACGGTGTTCAAAGACGATGGCGTCTACCGCATGTACTACAAAGGCTGGCAGGTGGAGCTGGCCGATCCCGAAAGCAAGGGCGAGTCTCTGCATTCGCCGCATCCGATCTTTGTCTGTTATGCGGAAAGCCCGGACGGCGTGCACTGGACCCGACCGGACGTGGGACTCCGCGAGTTCGACGGCAACACGAAGAACAACATCGTCTTGAGTCCGGACCTGACGGACGGCGTCGATCAACACGGGTTCGCGCCGTTCAAGGACAGCAACCCGGCCTGCGCGCCGGAAATGCGCTACAAGGGTATCGGCGCGTCGGGGCAGTACCCCGGCATGGCCATGTACGCGTTCCACTCCGGCGACGGCATTCACTGGTCGCTGACCAGCCCGGAACCGATTATCACCAAAGGCAAATTCGATTCGCAGAACCTCGCGTTCTGGGATGCGGCCCGCGGCGAGTACCGGGCATACGTCCGCGATTTCGTCGACGGCTGTCGTGCTATTGCAGCCTGTACGTCGCCGGATTTTGTGCACTGGACCGAGCCTGAACTGCTGACGTACGAGGACTCCCCGGCGGAGCAGTTGTATACGAACCAGGTCACCCCGTATCATCGGGCGCCGCACATGCTCCTGGGCTTCCCGGCGCGCTACATCCAGCGGCAGTGGTCCGACTCTTTCGATGTTCTCCCGGAACGCGAACACCGGCGCCGGCGTACGTCGGTGAATGAACGGTTCGGCACGGCGCTGACCGAGGGCCTGTTCATGAGCTCGCGTGACGGCCAATGCTTCCGCCGCTGGAGGGAAGCCTTTATCCGGCCGGGGCCGCAGCAGACGGGCAACTGGACGTATGGCGACAACTACCAGAATTGGGGTTTGGTTGAAACCGCTTCGGCAGTTGGCGGCGCGCCCGATGAACTGTCGATCTATGTCTCCGAACACTACTGGCGCAATCCCGGCGCGGTGACCCGAAGGTACTCCTTGCGGTTGGACGGCTTCGTCTCGGTCAACAGCCCGATGGCCGGCGGCGAGTTGCTGACCAGACCGTTCTCGTTCGCCGGCGATCAACTCGTACTGAATGTGTCGACATCGGCCGCCGGCAGTGTGCGCGTCGAAGTCCAGGACGTCGAGGGCGACGCGATCCCGGGCTTCGCCCTGGATGACTGTGTCGACATCTTCGGTGATGCGATCGACCTGCCGGTGCGCTGGACCGGCGACAGTGATCTGGGGAAGCTCGCGGGCCGGCCCGTCCGCTTGCGGTTCGTCATGCAGGACGCCGACCTGTTTTCGATGCGGTTCCGTCAGGGGTAAGACGAAAACGAGGGTAACCAAATGGCGACAGCTCGAAAGTACTCCACAGCAGACCGGCTGAATATCCTGCTCATTACGTCCGAGGACAACGGACCGCAACTCAGCTGCTACGGGGATGCGGCGATCCACACGCCCAATCTCGACCGGCTGGCGGCGATGGGGGCGGCATTCGAGGATGCGTATGTCACGCAAGCGGTATGCAGCCCCTCGCGGGCCAGTATCCTGACCGGACTGTACCCGCATCAGAACGGCCAGATCGGCCTGTCCACGCACGGCTATGCCATGCGCCGGTCCTATCCGTCAGTGCCGGGAATCCTCCAGGCCGACGGCTATCGAACGGGGCGCATCGGCAAGCTCCATGTGTTGCCCGAGGACGCCTTCCCGTTTGACTTCGTCTGGAACGATCCGCAGTTCATCAGCTTTCACCACCGCGACGTCAAACGCACCGCTGAAGCGGCGGCGGAATTCTTCTGCGACGGCGATACGCCTTTCTTCCTCATGGTGAACTACGCGGACGCGCATCTGCCGTGGCTGCGGCAGGATTGCGGCGTGCCTGAGCGCCCGGCGGTGGCCGGCGAAGTCCCGGTCCCGGCCGCTGTGGGAGCGGATTCATCCCGACTGCGCGAACACGCGGCCAACTATTACTCGTGCATGAAACGCCTGGATGTCGGCATCGGCCTGTTGCTGGAAGCCCTGGAACGCGCCGGCCACGCAGACGACACGCTGATCATCTACCTTGGCGACCACGGGCCGCAGTTCTCGCGCGGCAAGGGCGCATCGTATGAGCTTGCCGTCCGCGTGCCGTTCATCGCCTGCTGGCCCGGGATGCCGGCCCAGGGCATGATTGCCGGCCGCCGGGTTTCGTCGGTTGACATTCTGCCAACCGCCCTCGACGCTGCCGGCGTCAGCATCCCGGATGACCTGCCGGGAATGTCCTTGCGCCCGCTGCTGGCCGGTGAGACGGTTGACTGGCGATCCCATCTCTTCTGCGAGTGGAATACGAGTCACCCATTCCCGCCGCCGTCGTTCCTCTATCCCCAGCGCACGGTTCGGGACGAGCGCTACAAGCTGATCCGGACGCTCCTGCCGGATCAGGACAACCCCGTTGAGGAGTATTACACCAAACATGTCCTGGTCGACACCGGCACCACACAATGGGAACTCGATCACGGCGACGAAACCGTACAGCGCGTCTACGAAAACTGGCGGCGCCCCGAGCCGGTCGAGCTCTATGACCTGCAGGCGGACCCACACGAATTCAACAACCTGGCCGGCCAGCCGGACATGGCGGAGATTGAGCAGGACCTCCTGCAGGCCCTGCAGAACTGGCGGGTAGAAACGGAGGATCCGCTGCTGGACCCGGAGCACCTGGCCCGGTTGGTGGCGGAAGACCTGCGCGTCACCCAGGGCGCCGGCTGCCACCGTCAGCCCGGCTTCAAATGGGAATACCTGGACTACCTCTACGACGACTGACACAATTCGATACCAAACCGGAGCAACATCGACAATGAACAAGATCACGCTGGAGCTCAACCACAAACGGAACAATCCGCGCAACTCTGAGGGGTCGTTCATCACCCTGAAGAGCGGCCGGATCCTCTTCATTTACACGCACTACTACGGCAAGAGCGGGGCGGACCATGGGACGGCAAATCTGGGTTCACGCTATTCGGACGACGGCGGCCGGACCTGGTCGAAGCGCGATCAGCTGGTCCTCAAGAACGAGGGCAAATGCAATGTTATGAGTGTTTCGCTGCTGCGCCTGCAGAACGGTCGTATCGGCATGTGGTACATGCGGAAGAACAGCATTGCCGACTGCCGGACGTACATGCGGACGTCACGTGACGAAGGCAAGACCTGGAGCAGGGCCAAGCTCTGCATTCCGGCCCCCGGCTACTTCGTCACCAACAACGACCGCGTGATTCAACTGGCGGACGGCCGCCTGGTCGTCCCGGCGGCATTGCATCGGAACCGATTGCCGGCGGCGAAGGCGAAGGACCATGTCTATGCGGCCTTCGACAGCCGCGGCATCGCCATGTTCTACCTGTCGGACGACAACGGCAGGAGCTGGCGTGAATCGGAGGACTGGTGGGCGGCGCCGCGCCGCTGTGCATCCGGCCTGCAGGAACCCGGCGTGGTGGAACTCGACGACGGCAGGCTCTGGGCCTGGTGCCGCACGGACCTCGGCTGCCAGTACCAGATGTTCTCGCGCAACGGCGGCGACCGCTGGACGATACCGGCGAAGTCGCCCTTCATCTCGCCGCGGTCACCCTTGAGTATGAAACGTATTCCGAAGACCGGCGATTTGCTGGCTGTCTGGAACGACCACAGCGGCCGACTGCCAACGCCGGAGAAAACCGCAGCCCAGTCCAGTTGGGGACGCACGCCGTTGGTCGCGGCAATCAGCAAAGATGAGGGGCAGACCTGGCAGCACCGTAAAGTCCTGGAAGACGACCCGACTCGCGGCTTCTGCTACATCACAATCCACTTCACCGATGACGCGGCGTTGCTGGCCTACTGCTGCGGCGGCGGCAAGCGCGGCGGCGTGCTGCAGGACACCTGCATCCGCCGCGTGGACCTGGGCTGGCTCTACTCCTGAGCTGAAACCGCTGCCGCCGGCCGCTGCCTGGTTACAACGATCAGCGCCGCGACGACCAGCATGACGCTGGCGGCGTACAGCGACCAGTGCGGGACCTCGTTAAAGATCAAAAAGGCCATCGTGCCGGCAAAGACGAACTGACCCATGTTGATGATGCTGACCACCTGGCCGCGCAGTTTCTTCATGGAATGATTCAGGATGGAATGCCCGATGACCGTCGGGATGATGCCCAGGAAGACGGCCCAGAGCCAGTCTTTGCCGGAGTAAAGCTGGGGCAACGCGTCGGCATCCCGGACCAGCCCCCAGACGATCGCACAGACCAGGCAGAAGACGCCGGCGATGTAGTACAGCGGCACCACATACAGCCAGAGACTGGAGACGTGACGGTACTTGCGGCTGAACGCGAGGTAGAGGCAGAAGAACAGCATCGAGACGAAACAGATGATGTCGCCGATGAAATACTGCCGATCCAGATTGAAGTCGCAAGCGACCAGCAACGCCGTCCCGCCCAACGCGATTCCCGTCGCCAGCCATTCGCGGCCGGTCAATTTCTCGCGAATCAGGAAGTAGAGAAAGAACGGCATCGCAATCGGCACGAGGTTGACGATCAGACTGCCGTTGGCCACCGTGGCCATCTTGATGCCGGCGATCCAGGAGATGAAATGGATGCCCAACAGCAAGCCCGGAATGATGGTGTCGAAAAGATCCTTGCGCGTGTAACGCGCCCGATGCCGGCGGCGGTCGCGGAGGAACAGCGGCGTCAGCACGACGGCCGCAACGAACAGCCGCAGCGCCGAAAGCATGACCGGATGCACCGAGGACAGCCGTATGAAAATCGCCGCCGTCGAACAGGCGAAAACACCGAGGATCAGAAATAGGATCTGAAGAAACAAACAAGCTCCTGCGGCTCAGACGCGATGATCCCATTCCGGCAGCGTCTGCAGATAGTCCCGCTTCACGCCGTTCAGCCAGACATAGCCGTCTTTGACCTTCGCCGGCGTCAATACCGGGCTGATCATGGAACCGGCGATGGCGGCGACGATCATCAACAGAATTGGGATGATGATGTATTCCGGGTGGTCAGATGCGATCGCCGCAACGATGCCGCCGATGGAAGCCAGGGCCGTCCCCCAGCACGCCAGCAGCAGATTGCGCCGGCGGGCCCGATGCAGGTCGCACAGCGGCATCTCAAGGTCCACTCGTTTCCGCAAAACCAGGTAGACGATCAAGACCACAATGAGATTGATCAGAATGAGCACGTACACCCACGACGGACACCACCAGGCGGTGCGCTTCAGCGGCTTGCCCGTCGGCGGCGCGCCGCATCTGGCACAACAGTCCGGCAACGGGCTGTCCAGCGCCTTGACCATCTGCCGCTTGAACCGCCATACCTGTCCGTGCCCGACGCCCACGCCTTCCTTCAATTGCTGGACGTACCGCGGTTTGCAGCCGGCACACACCCAGGTGGCGCCGAATGACACCATGTCGGCGGCGGAAAACCGGCTGCGGCAGAGGGCGCACATCTTGATGTTGCCCTGGCGCACCGAACCTTCGGCGTACTCGATGTAGCTGACCCACTCGTCCATGCCCTCTTCCCAGACCAGACCGTTTGGCGCGATGACGCCGTCGGCCACCAGTTGGTCCAGTTCAGACCGCTCCACCGGGCCGCATTGCCGGCCGTCTTTCACGTAATGGATGCCCATCGGGAACTCCTCTGTTTCCTCCCGGTTTGATGACTGTCCCGAGAACCCGGGTGACGGCAGAAACGTGGCACGCGAACGGCCGATATCAAGAGCAGTCCATCCTTGTCGAAACACAGCCCGAAGCTGTTTATCGCCGATCCGGCGCCGCCGGCCCCCGTCGCCGCCAGGCGCTCGGACTCGCCATCGTAAACCGTTTGAATACCGTGGCGAAATACTGCGACGACGAAAACCCCAGGCGAAACGCGATCTCGGTGATCGTCAGACGACGATGCACCAGGAGGTCCTTGGCGTGATCGACTTTGCGCTGCAGGATATACTCGCCCGGCGGCACGCCGACCTCGCGGCGGAAGCGTGCTTTGAACCACGAACAGGATAACCCGGCAACGCCCGCCAGATCCTCCACCGCAATCGACTCGTCAAGATGGTCGTCGATATACGCCAGGACCTCCTGCATCGAGGCGCGCGGCTCGACCGTCTCGCGCTGCTCGCATACCACCACCTCGCACAACAACTGCACCAACAGCGACGCCATCACCGTCTGCTGCAGCGGCCCCGGCCGGGCGTACGCCGCAAACAGCCGGCGGAAAAGCTCCTCGATCAAAGCCGATCCCCGATAGTGCCGCTGCCGCAGCCCGCGCAGACCGGCAGCAAGTTCCCGGGACGCCGACGCCCGCAAACCCAGAAAGGCCGCATTCGACTTCGGCAGCGCGGCCTGCAGCCAGAACAGCGAACCACGCTCCTGTGGATGCTGCCCCGTACTGTGGACCTCGCCCGGAAAGCTGATGAACACATCCCCCGCCTGCAGCAGGTAGTCCTTGCCGCCGACCCGGTAGACCTGCCGGCCGCCCACCTGATAACAGATCTCCAGGATCCCCGGGTGAACATGATCGTCAAGCCCCTCCCGGGCCGTCAAATTGCGGTAGGTACCCAACAACGGAACCTCCGGCAGCCCGATCACCGCCAGATTATGCATCTCTCTCGTAAACCGCTCAGCCATTCGTCTCCTTCACGGGCATAACACGCATCTATAAATCCTTCACTCCAACACTCCAACACTCCAACGCTCCAACACTCCAACACTCCAACACTCCAACACTCCATCACTCCACCTTGGGCGCCATAGCCTTGCCGACGGCGGCTCCAACACTCCAACACTCCATCACTCCATGTTCAATATAATACTTCAAATGATGTTGAACGCAATACAAATTCATTGGATCATATTGCCGCTGAATACAGCCACAGGAGAACCCGATCATGCCGCAAACACCCCGCGAAATTATGACCCGTTGTCTGACCTTCGAGCACCCGGAACGCATGCCCCGAGATACCTGGACCCTGCCCTGGGCCCACACCCACCACCCCGGCAACTGCGAAAAGCTGCAGCAAAAATACCCGAACGATATGAGCGGCCCGCCCAACGTCTACCGCCCCTCGCCGCGCGTCCGGGGCAACGCCTATGAACAAGGCACGCACGTCGACGAATGGGGCTGCCGGTTCGAAAATATCCAGGCCGGCCTGATCGGCGAGGTCAAAGAACCGTTGATTGCCGACATCGCCGACTGGGATCAGCTCGAGCCGCCCTGCGAAACGCTGCCTGACGACACCGACAAGGCGCGCGACATCGTCAACCGCGCCTGCGCCGAGTCCGACCGGTTCATGCGCGCCAACTGCAATCCCCGCCCCTGGGAACGCATGCAGTTCATCCGCGGCACCGTCAACGCCATGATGGATATCATGGACCCCGACGGCGGCGCCCGAAACCTGATCGGGAAGATCCATGATTTCCACCTGCAGGAGCTCGAGTTCTGGGTCACCACCGACGTCGATGCCATCAGCTTCATGGACGACTGGGGCAGCCAGCAGCAGCTCCTGATCAAACCCGAGCTCTGGCGCGAACTGTTCAAACCGCTGTACCGGGACTACTGCGACATCGCCCACGCCCACGACAAGTTCGCCATGATGCACTCCGACGGCCACATCCAGACAATCTACCCGGATCTCATCGAGGTCGGCGTCGACGCGATAAACTCGCAGTTGTTCTGCATGGACATGGCCGCCCTGGCCCGGACGGCCAAAGGCAAGATCACCTTCTGGGGCGAGATCGACCGGCAGCACGTGATGAATGCCGCCGACACCCGGGTCGGCCGCAACGCGGTCCGCGAAGTCGCCGAACACCTCTACAGCCCGGCGGGCGGCATCATCGCTCAGTTCGAGTACGGCGCCGGCGCCAACCCCGACATGCCCTTCGCCATCTACGACGAGTGGGACCAGGTCCAGGCCGACGCCGCAGTCTCAGCCTGAGTCGCGGTCATGGAGAATCCGGCCCACAGGCTGGAACAATCTCTTCTTGACGAACGGAAATCCGGAGCATATCGGCTTTCAGCCTTCGGCTTGAGCATCTCTTGCTGGTCAGGGGAAAAACAGGGAGAGTTATTTGTAACCGTTAAGCGCAGCCTCAAGAGCCGTGTTCTGAGGCCCAAAGGGCCGGCATTGATATCGTACCCAGAGTGAGCCCCCGAACGACCTGGCTTGCCGGGTCTGGTGAGCATGACATGCGGGGGCTGCATGCCCGGGTCTTGGGTTGATCCTGAAACACAGGCCTGAAGGGCCGAATTACAGCCTCGCGGAGCATAAGCTTAACGGTTTCATTTCAAGCATCAAAAATGCGCACGAAGAGCACTTATTGCCTCATGCGCGTAATTGTGTAAAACCTTTTATTAAGAAAATCTTATGAAACAAAAACAAGGTCCGACCCCGCATTGACATTGAGACTCAGAAAATCCTCCAAATTCGCTTGACCCCAGTCTCTACAAACTATAGAATGAATGCGCGAATTGGATCGGCATGGCTTTGTCGTCGCAGTGGCGGCGGGATTTGTTGAACACCCCGACTCGGGGGAGCCCGATGAAGAACATCTCAGCACTGTTTTTGTCTACAGCTGTCCTGGTTTCCGGGGCATTCCGCCTCAGTGCCAAGCCCAGACTGACCCGTAAGGAAAAGCTTGCCCGGGAACTGCGGGAATACTGCGTCAAACTGGATCAGCGGCTGTTCGGCGAACGCGATTTCAAGAAGGTTGAGCGCCTACTGCGAAAGGCTGAACGCGACGACATGCACCGCCCCCTGGTGGTAGCGCTGCTCGCGCAGTACCAGTCGCGCATGGAACGCCGCCCGGTCGAAGGGCTGAAACTGCTGGCCCCCGAAGTCCTCGGCAAAGACAAGGCCAAGCAGTGGCTGCGCAGTCTGAAAGACGCCGAGTCGCAGCGCAAGACCAAGTACAACGACGCTGTTCGCCAGGCGCACTTTAACCGCAAGCCCAAACCCGAAGAACCCACCGGCCTGGCTTTACCTTTTCCGCATCAGCGGATGCAGGTCACCGATCTGAATATCGACTGCGTCCTGGAAGTCGCCCGCTGCCTAATGGCGCTGGAGGACATCCAGCCGGCATTGCGGATCATCGATAAGGTTGGTTCCCGCTTCGAACGCGAAGGCCGGGTGCTGGCGTATGAATGCTTGGGCGACCTGACGCTGAAACTTTCCATGTTGGGCAAAGCCGTCGATGCCTACAGCAACGGCATCAAACTGCTGAACCACATCAAGCCGACCGAAGGCTACGACCAGTGGCAGAAACTGATCCTGGCGCGACTGCAGCGCAAATTGGCCGAAGCCAAACGCCGCCGCGAGATCGAATTGTATGGGCCTGGGTATGTGCTGTACCGGGCAGCCGAAACGAAACGGCGCAAACAAGAAGCCTACGGCCAGGCGATCCTGCTGTACGACCAACTGATTGAGAAGTTCCCGAAGAGCGTGTGGGAACAGGCCGGCCAGTGCTACCGCATCAAGTGCCGGCTGGAACTGGCCAAGTCCGAGGACCGTCCGAAGTCGCTACGCAAGGCCATCTCCGCCGCCCAGAAGAAAGTCGAAGAGGAAGAGAACTTCATCAAGCTGGCGAAGAAATACAAAGTACCGAAGGCCACACTGGCGGAGTTCGAGGCCGGCAAAGCCAAGCTGGAAGCTAAGGGTCGGCGCGGAAATAACGTCGCATTATTCGGGGCAGACATACCAA
>CAYLNH010000107.1:13803-21712 GCA_964384625.1 uncultured Lentisphaerales bacterium | reverse complement strand
GCGACTCTTGAAAGTCTCTCAAAATGTGAAGTTATTTCCGCGCGGACCCTTAGTTACGATGCCCAGGGCTTCACGCTCTTTTCGGAAACGGCGTTTCTCGAGTTCCTCGTATGGGTTCAGTCCGGCGAAGGTGATCTCCAGACGTAGATCTGTTTCGGCCAGGCGCTTCTTGCAGGTCGCATCTAGCCACCCCAACACCTTCCCTCGTCGGACTTTTTCGAGGTCGACCTGCGGCAGTGTGATCTGCTGAAGACGTTCGCGTGTTGTCGCCGCCGTTTCGGGGGCCAGCAGGTTGGGTACAACCCTTGCCCGGAGCTGTTCCCAACGTTGCCGGAGAATTGCCGGAGAGAGACAGTTTTCTCCTTCCGCATCTCTGTCGGCACCATGCTGGATCAGCAACTGTTGCGTCTTGGCTTCATGGCGCACGGCGAAGTGCAGGGGCGCCCAACCGAACGGATCCGGCGCGTTGACTTTGGCCCCGTGATCGAGCAGCATGGATGTGATCAGTAGTTCCTCTTGCTCGGCTGCAATGTGTAGGGGCCGAGTATGCTTCAGCGTCAACGGCAGGGCGCCATTCGGGTCGGCTTTGTGTTTCAGCAGGAGTTCTACCATCTTGGCATTCTTGAGACGCACAGCGTAGTGCAGGGGCGTGTAAAAGGTGATGTCTATCGCGTTCGGGTCGGCACCATTGGCCAACAGTGTTTCCACCATGTCAGACCACCGGGCGGCGGCCGCCACGTGCAGCAGCGTGCGCCGGCCGGACTGCGCCGCGCCGCGCCGCATCAGTTCTGCCGCAATCTGCTTGTGCCGGATCCAGAACTCGTAGTTGGGATCCTCGCCGGCCTCATATGCTTCGAGGCCTGCCAGGATCAAGTCCAGTGGCCGCCTTCGTCCCCAGCCGGCCTCCGGTGCAACCAAGTTCCAGTCGACGTTTCGGTCAAGCAGCCAACGGATCGCCATGAGCCTTCCGTCGCGTGCCGCGTAGTGCATGGCGTTGGCGCCATCGGCATCCGTTGTGTGGAGATCAGCACCCATTTCGAGCAATTGCTCCGCCGTTTGGGTTGCTCCGTATCTCACTGCCCGATGAAGAGGAGTAGCCTTCTTGTTGTCTCGGCTATCCACAGGGACGCCGTGTTTCTTCAGGAGAAGGAGCATCGCCTTGGGCGCGGCACACGCCGCAGCATGGTGCATGGCCGTGTAGCCCTCCCCGTCAGTCGCGTTGATATCTGCGCCTGCAGCTAACAGCAGCTCAACCGTCTCGGTCGATCCGCCACCGGCGGCAGAATGGATCGGTTGTGTTCCTCGCTTGCCTTTGGTGGTCGGACACGCGCCCTTTTCGAGCAGGAATCGAACCGCTTCCGCCTTGTCACCAGACGCGGCCCAGTGGAGTGGCGTGAGTTCACGGTCATCGCGATCGTCAACCGCCAAACGTGGATTCCGCAAGAGGAGTTTCAGTGTTCCCAGGTTCCCTCGCTCCGCCGCGACGTGTGGCAGGCGTGCACCGAAGTAGAGGCTGTGGCCGTACATATACTGGGCCCGAGTCGGGTTTGCTCCCGCGTCCAGCAGGGCCCGCACGACTCCCGCCGGCGCATTCGCGTGCACCGCCAGATCGATCGCGGGTCTCCGCGAACTGACACGATCGACCTTTGCGCCTTTGGCCAGGAGGGTCTTGACAATGTTCACATACCCTCGCGCCGACGCCTCTTGCAGAGGTGTGCCATACTGAGGGAACAGTCCCTTCGCTTCCGGATCCGCACCGGCGTCAAGCAGCATCATGGCAATCCGCGGGTGGTGTTCGATGAGCGCCCAACGGAGGAGATGGCCAAGCTCCTCTTCGTCTCCGGCTGCTCGGTGTTTCAGGAGATGGGCAGTCATTTTCTGGCTGCCGGAGACGACGGCACTGAACAGCAGATTGCCTTTTGGCTTGGCACCGTGGCGGATCAGTAGTTCATAGGTCTCCAGAGAGTCGCCTTTGACGGCGAAGCGAAGTACTCCGCCGGTCTCCTTCCGTACGTCGGCGCCGTGGGCAAGGAAGTGCTTGATGAGGGGAACATCATTACCGTCAGTGGCCACTTCCAGTGGGTAGCGTTCCACCGGTTCCCATCTGTTCTGTGCGGCGGTTATCTCCCAGCGCTTGCCCTTCTCGTTCACCTTATCGGGATTCCATTTCAGGATGTAGTCGATCGCTTCACGATCCCCCAACTCGATGGCGGCAACGAGATCGAGTTGGTGCGCGCACAGCACGTTCGCGGCGAAATATCCCCAGATCCCAACCGTTGCCGGGAGCAGGACGAGGATTGCAATACGAACCCATCTCTTCCGTGGACGTGCCATGCCGATAAGGTAACGGATTCACAGCCGGATCACAATACCGAGGATCAGGCTTCGTTGCAGCGGATGGGCCGCGGCGGGTTGTCAAGCTGGATCCGGAAGGATCCGTGAAACGCCGGAGTTGACGACGCCGACGTGTCGCGCCCGAGTCTGGGGGATCGGCGTTTCCCGGCGGCGGGGCTTGCCAAGGGGCGAAATGCCGGTATCGTGCAGCTCCGATTTCCGGTCAGGATGGGCCTGACCTGGTGGGTTCCGAAGCCGATGGAGGTGGTTCTCTATGCGAATCCGACGAGTTCTGTTTGTTTTGTGTTGCCTCGTGACGGCGGCAAATGCCTTGGAATTGCCCGAGGTGGTTGACGTCGGCGACGTCAAATCCCGCGAATCCGCAACCAAGACGGTCACGGCCGTCAACCGGGGGACGACGCCGGTGCAGGTTGAGCGGGTACGGACCAGTTGCGGCTGTACCGCGGTGAGTTTCCCCCGGGATCCCATCGCTCCGGGTGCTGCCGCCCGGTTCACGCTGAAATATGCCGCCGGTTCAGCGCCGGGTCCGCAGTCCAAGACGGTGTATATCTATCTGCGGGGCCGGGATGAGGTATTGACGGTAACGTTGAAGGCGAACGTCGTCCCGAATCCGGCTGTGGCGGCGGCAACTGCGCCGCCGAGGGCGCCGGCCGCCGCGCCGGAAGCCGTGGTTTCGGCCGGCGAACCTCCTTCGGCGCCGAAGGAGGACCTGCCGCCGGCGGCGGTTGCCGCGCAGGAGGACCTTACACCCAAAGCCAGGGAGGTCCTTGCGCCTGTACCTGACGAGGGCATTCCAGCCAAGGCATCCCTGGCGGTGCCGCGGCAGTACAAGGATCTACTGAGCGGCGAAAGCCGCGGGTGGCTGGCGAATCCGGTGTGGTTGTGGATTGCGGCGATCTTCGCGCCGAATGCGTTGCTGTTGGGGGTAATCTTTCTGCGCCGGAAGGCGTGACCACAGCCTCCGCAAAACGGGTTCCTGCAGTTCGCGAGAAGACCATTCTGTTTGGCCGGCCCAACAGAATCGAAAACAAACAAGGAAGCGGGGAAGCACACTCCCGTAGCAACCGACCACGCCGCCCTGCCGCGCAAGGCGGCAATGGTGGGTAAGAGGTTTTCGCGCATCGCGCAGCTGCACCCCGGGCGAAAAGCGTGCGGGATCGGGTTCCTGCTTTCCGAGAAGAGACCCCAAGCTCGGCTTGGGGAGTATCTACCCCTGCAGTTCAACCGGCCCACCTGAAATTCCGGCGCAAAGGGCGGGAGAGTCGGGTCGAAGGCGAAACGGAAGGGAGGCCGACACTCCCACGGCACAGCCGGGGGGAGCTTTTCGCGGGAGATGTGGCTACTCGCGGAGCTTGCGGATGCGCTCGAGGACGGGGGGATGGTCGTATTCCAGGAGGACCTTGAGCGGGTGCGGAGTGAGATTGCCGAGATTGTCGGCGGTCAACGTCTTCAGGGCGCTGATCAGGTGCTCGGCGCCGTTTTCGCAGGTGTCGGCGGCGTAGCGGTCAGCCTGGTATTCAAAGCGGCAGGCAAGCCGATTGACGACCACGGAGAAGACCGTGTTGATCGGCCCGAACAGGATCGCAATGAAGATCAGGCTGGCGTAGACCGAGGTCTGCTCGACATGAAAAGCGGCGAACAGCCCGTCGTTGCCGATGAAGAACGAGAAGAGATAGAGCATCAGCCCGAGAACGCCGATGCCGATGAGCATGAGCTTGTGGATGTGACGGCGTTTGAAATGCCCCATTTCGTGGGCCAGGATGGCAACCAGTTCCGGAATCGAATGGTTGTCGATCAGCGTGTCGAACAGCACGATGCGCCGGAACCGGCCGAAGCCGACGAAATAAGCATTGGCTTTGGTGGAACGTTTGGAGCCGTCGGTGGTGAAGACGCCTTTGAGGGCGAAGTCCTGGCTGGCGGCGTATTCGGTGATCCGTGTTTTCAGTTCGCCGTCCTCAAGCGGAATGAACTTGTTGAACAGCGGCAGGATGACGATGGGCGCAAGGAACATGACGAGGAGCTGAAACACGGTGATGGTCAGCCAGGCCCAGAGCCAGGCGAGCTCTGCCTGTTCGAAGAACCAGATTACGCCGGCAAACAGCGGAGCACCGAGCAAGGCGCCCAGGATCAGAACTTTGATGCGGTCCAGAATGAATGTTCGCAAGGACGTCCTGTTGAAACCATAGCGGGCCTCGATCACAAAGGTCGAGTAACAGGAAAAGGGCAGGTTGAGCAGACCGACAGCCAGCGCGAACCCGGCGCCGAACACCAGACCGCTGGTGATTTCGCCGTGTCCCACCTCCCGCGCGAGACGGTCGAGCCAGTTGAAGCCGCCGGCGAAAATGGCGGCCAACAGCAGAGCCATGGCTATCGTTGAGTGCAGTAGTCCGAAGCGCGTGTTCTCACGCAGGTAGCGCTGCGATTCCTGGTATTTGCCGGGGTCGAACACGTCGGCAAACTCCGCGGGAACGGCGGCCTCGGCGGACCGCAGGTTCAGCAGTTCCGTGACCAGCTCAAGGAACCAGGAACCGACGATCACAATCAGCAGAATGATCAGCCAGGGATTCATGGCCATACAAGTACAAGAGGTCCACGCAGATGCAATGGGTGGACTCATGTTGGAGTGCCGGTATAGTACGGGGAGAGATTCTGGGGTACTGCGCGATGGCCGACGATGCCAAGCCAACTGACGACGATGCGGAAGCCGTACCGGACAAGCCGGCGCCCGAAAAGAAGGGCCCCAAGATGGTCGGCGGCGATCTGTCGAATCTGCAGGGCGCCGAGGTAGACCATTCCAGTCCGCTGGCCAGAATTTCCGGGTTGAGCCTGGATCCGAACGCACCGCGGGCACAACCGGAACCCGAACCCAAGCCGGAACCCAAACCCGAACCGGCCGCTGAACCGGAACCGGAAGCAACGGCAGACGACAAGCCCGTTCGCACCCGGATTGCCATTCCGGCACCGCCTGATCCAACACTCCCCGCAGTCCCGCAGGAGGCTCGTCCCAAGGAAGAAGAAACCCTCGGCGATCTGCGGGCGGAAATCGCGGCGGAAGTCGCGCGCTCGAAGAAGGAGCGCGAGACGCAGACGGCAATGGAGTCGATGGAGGACGAGGACGAGGGGGAAACGAAGAAGAAGAGCGGCCCGCTGCGCTGGCTCAAACGGGTTGTGCTGGTTCTGGTGGTCGGCGGTTTCCTGGCCGGCGCCGGGATTGTCCTGGCCGGCTACATCTATGTCCGCCGGCAGACGGCCCGGGCACAGACAGAAGATATGGCTCAGGCGGTCGTCAACGAAGACATGGCCACGATCGGGTTCATCGCCACCATGGCGCCGGAACGTCTCAATAGAATGGTGACGTTCGAGGAAGGCGGTCTGGAGAAGACGTATACGCCGCTGGGTCTGGCCAGTCTGCGCGGCCAGGCCAAAGTCGCCCTGGAACTGCTCAAACAAGGCGCCAAACCCGATTTGCGCGATGACCGCAAGAATGTCCCGATCCACTATGCCGCCCGAAACGGCCATGAGAACACGATCAAAGTGCTGGTCACCAAAGGCCAGGCGGACCTCGAGATCCGCGGCCAGGGCAACCGCACCCCGCTGCATATGGCGGTGGATCACGGCCAGGCGGAAACCGTCGCCCTGCTGCTGGAACTCGGCGCCGAGGTCAACAGCAAGGATTACATGCAGGCCACGCCGCTGCATCACGCCGCCGAGAACGGATACGTCGAAACTGCCGAATTTCTGCTGGACGGCGGGGCGGATGTCGGCGCTCGCGACGAAACCGGCAAGATCCCCCTGCACTATGCCACCACTGCCGAAATGGCCGACATGCTGATTGTCGCCAAATCCGATCCCAACGCCCCGGACGGCTATGGCTTGACGCCACTGCACCAGGCTGCCCGCAGCGGCAATACCGATGTCGCCCGTGTACTGTTGGAGGCCGGCGCCGAAATCAACGCCAGAACCAAAGGCGGCGAGACCCCGCTGGACATGGCCGACAAGACCATCATCTACTTCCTGCAGGGCCGCGGCGCTGAATCAGGACAGGCGCAGTAAGCCCCGTCCCCGGAGAATCAACCATTCGTGTATCGGAGAAGAACCATGGGCCAGACGATTCTGGTCACGGGAGGCGGCGGCTTCCTGGGATCCCACTTGTGTGAACGCCTGCTGGCCGACGGCCACGAGGTCCTGTGCGTCGACAACTTCTATACCGGCCGCAAGCAGAACATCCATCACCTGATCGGCAATCCCCGCTTTGAGCTGATCCGTCACGATGTGACCTTTCCGCTCTACCTCGAGGTCGACGGCATCTACAATCTGGCTTGCCCGGCCTCGCCGATCCACTACCAGCACGACCCGATCCAGACCACCAAGACCAGCGTCCACGGAGCCATTAACGTATTGGGCCTGGCCAAACGGCTGAAAGTGCCAATCCTGCAGGCGTCCACGTCTGAAGTCTACGGCGACCCGGCGGTTCATCCGCAGACAGAGGATTACTGGGGTAACGTCAACCCGATCGGACCGCGATCCTGTTACGATGAAGGCAAGCGCTGCGCCGAAACGCTGTTCTTCGATTACCACCGGCAGCTCGGCCTTGAGATCAAGGTCATCCGGATCTTCAACACCTACGGACCGCGGATGCATCCGAACGACGGCCGCGTGGTCAGCAATTTCATTGTCCAGGCCCTGCGTCACGAGAATATCACGATCTACGGCGACGGCTCGCAGACCCGGTCCTTCTGCTATGTCGACGACCTGATCGAAGGCATGGTTCGGATGATGAACACATCGCCGGACATCATCGGCCCGGTAAACCTGGGGAACCCAACCGAAAACACCATCGGCGAGTTGGCCGAAGCCGTGATCCGACTGACCAATTCCAGTTCCAAGCTGGTCCACCATCCCTTGCCGGCGGATGATCCGCAGCGCCGGCGGCCGGATATTTCCCGGGCGCGGGAGCTGCTTGACTGGATGCCGGCCGTCGATCTGGAACATGGCTTGAAACAGACGATTGCGCATTTCGCTGAAGAGCTGAAAAATCCCTGAACTGCGGTTGCGCCGGGGGATCACGTCTGTATAGTATGCCTCTTTACCGAATTGGCGCCGTGCTGTCTTGGCGCCGGACCGACTGCTTTGTCAGCTAAAATCTGAAAAGGACTTTGAGTTCGATGGTTAAACTTCGTTTACGCCGGAGCGGAAGCCGCAGGAAGGCCTGCTTCCGTATCGTCGCAACCGATTCGCGCAGCCCGCGCAACGGTCGCTTCATTGAAATTCTGGGCCACTACGACCCTCGCCATGACAAGGAGGAGATCGACCTCGAGCGGGCGGAGCACTGGCTCAGCAACGGCGCCCAGCCGAGTGAAACGGTGGCCGCTATCATCAAGCGCGCCAAGGGCGAAGCCCCCCCGCTGAAACCGAGCGAACCGACGCCCGGCAAGAAGCAGGCGCCGCCGCCCAAGCCCGCCGAAGGAAAGCCGGCCGAGGAAGAGGCTGCTGCCGAAGAAAAGCCGGCCAAGGAAGAGGCCGCTGCCGAAGAAAAGCCGGCCAAGGAAGAGGC
>CAYLNH010000107.1:0-13703 GCA_964384625.1 uncultured Lentisphaerales bacterium | reverse complement strand
GCTGCCGAAGAAAAGCCGGCCAAGGAAGAGGCCGCTGCCGAAGAAAAGCCGGCCAAGGAAGAGACCGCCGCCGAAGAAAAGCCGGCCAAGGAAGAGGCCGCCGCCGAAGAAAAGCCGGCCAAGGAAGAGGCCGCTGCCGAAGAAAAGCCGGCCAAGGAAGAGGCTGCTGCCGAAGAAAAGCCGGCCAAGGAAGAGGCCGCCGCCGAAGACGCCGAGAAAAAATAGCACACCCCTCCCTGCTCAAACGCGGACTTTGACCCATGGTAGTACGACTTCTCTCCAAGTTGTTCGGCTCTGCCGACGACGCCGACGACGAAACACCGGAACCGCAACCGCAACCCAAACCCCAGGCCCAACCCGAAGGCCCCGATCCCGTCGGACTCGTTGAGTTCCTCATTCGCGGTCTGGCCAGTGAGGCCGATAAGGTGCGGATTGAGTCCGAAGACAATGGCAACAATCTCTCGATCCGCGTCCACTGCGGCAAAAGCGACATGGGCCGCGTCATCGGTAAGAACGGAAAGACCATCGGCGCCATCCGGCATCTGGCGACAGATGCCGCGGCGCGGAATAAGATCAGGCTGCGGAAGATCGAAATCGTCGAGCCGTAGCCATGCGCATCGACATCATCACGATCTTCCCGGCAATGTTCCGGGGCCCGCTGACCGAGTCCATCATCAAGCGCGCCCAAGACCGGGGACAGGTCGAGATCAACCTGATCGATTTGCGCGATTTTACCACGGATAAACACCGTACCGTGGACGACCGCCCTTACGGCGGCGGCGCCGGCATGGTCATGAAGCCCGAACCGCTGTTCCAGGCGGTTGAGAGCTGTCGCCGCGACGACAGTAAAGTGATTTTGCTCTGCCCGCAGGGCGATCAGTTCGTTCAGGCAAAAGCCCGAACACTGGCGACCGAATCGCACCTGATCATGGTCTGCGGACATTATGAAGGCATCGACGAACGCGTCCGACTGGACCTCGTCGATGAAGAAATTTCGATTGGCGACTACGTTCTGACCAACGGCAACCTCGGCGCCATGGTGGTGACCGACGCCGTCGTCAGACTGTTGCCGGGAGTTCTTGGCTGCGAAGACTCCGTTGTTGAGGAATCCTTCAGCGACGGACTGCTGGAGTACCCGCAGTACACGCGGCCGGAGGTCTTCCGGGGCCGCCCGGTGCCGGATGTTTTATTGTCCGGCAACCACCAGGCCATCGCCGATTGGCGTCGGGCGCAGGCGCTCGAGCGGACGCGCCGGCGCCGTCCGGATTTGCTTGAAAACACAGAACAGGAACATGGAGATCGAACCGATGAATCCGATCGTTGACAAGATCAATAAAGAACAGATGAAAGACGACGTCCCGGAATTCGGCGTCGGCGATGCCGTCCGCGTGCACGTGAAGATCGTGGAAGGCGGGAAAGAACGCATCCAGGTCTTTGCCGGTACGGTCATCAGCCGTCGCGGCGGCGGCTCGAACGAATCGTTCACCGTCCGGCGCGTATCTTACGGCGTCGGTGTGGAACGCGTCTTCCCCCTGCACAGCCCGCGGGTCACCAAGATCGAAGTGGAGAACCGCGGCGATGTCCGTCGGGCCAAGCTCTACTACTTGCGGGAACGCGTCGGCAAAGCCGCCCGCGTCAAGACCAAACTGCGCGGCAAGAAGTAAGCCCAGCTTACTCGTGATGATTTGAAACGCCGCCGGCCAGCCGGCGGCGTTTTCTTTTGGCCGGAACGCCCCGCACCTGCCGCCCCGAGATTCCCTCGTCTCGGTCGCAATCAGCGGCGATCGCAATCCAGACGCCCTGATGCCAGACACCTTGAATACTTGGCCGCGTGCATTCCCTTACCTGCATGGATCTCCCGCTGGACCCAGTCACCCTTTACGAATACGAGACCCTGGCCCGTGCAGCCGGCTACCAGAAGGTGATCGGCATCGATGAAGCCGGGCGCGGACCGTTGGCTGGACCGGTGGTTGTCGCGGCTGTTGCCCTGCCCGCCGGGAAGGAACTGGAAGCGCTCAACGACTCCAAGCAGCTCTCCGAGAAGACGCGGAAAACGCTCTTCCCACTGATCACCGAGGACCCCGACATCCATTGGTCGGTCGCGGTGATCGATGCCGAAATCATTGATCAACTCAATATCCTGCGGGCGACGATCAAGGGCATGCGCGATTGCGCGGCGGCAATCGCCGACGCGGACCTCGCCTTTATCGACGGCAACCCCGTGGACGGCATGCACTGCCCCGCAATCAATGTGGTCAAAGGCGACGCCAAGTGCGCCTGTATCGCGGCAGCAAGCATCATCGCCAAGGTCCACCGCGACCGGTTGATGGCGCAGTATGACGCGGAATATCCGGGCTACGATTTCGCCGATCACAAGGGCTACGGCACCAGGAGCCATCTTCGGGCCCTGCGCCACAACGGCCCCTGCCCGCTGCATCGCCGCAGCTTCGCCCCGGTCGGCGAGATTATCCGCGACTCCCGCCAGTTGGACCTGGGATTGTAGGACGGTCATGGGTCATTGATGCCGCCGACAGAAGTCCTGCAGACCGTTTCAGACGGTCTGCTTCCGAGCGTGGTCGCGGTCGTCTCGACCGCGCATCCCCGACTTTTGTCTGGGACATCGTCATCGGTCTTCGCCCCGACCGCTTGCGCGTCGGGGCTACGCCGCGCGGCGGTTGGTCAGCGGTCAAAGATCAACGTCCCCAAAACGAGTTTCTCACTCCGGGAGCAACTGAACAAAGGCAAACTCGGTCTGTATGGGGAAGACACAATGCCGCTGCGCGCAGAGAATGGGGCTCTGCCCCGCACCACAGCTCCGCCACGGCGGACCTGGCAGCCGCAGTGGCCCCCTGCACCCCCACGAGGTGCGCCGGCGGCGCAGAAGATTGAATGGCGCTTGGCGCCCTTGCGTGAGCAGGCCCCGCATTGTGCGGCGTGCACAAGGCAGATGACGCTGCATCGGAGCCCCTCCCAGAATGCCGGCGGTCCGGGTTTGAAAAGCCCTCACTGACCCCTAAGGTACACATTCTGATACGTGGGGCAGGAGGTCCAGGGTTCGGTCAGGGAGGAGGCCGGGCGGAACGAATTTGGGTGTTATCCAACAACGCAACAAAGGAGAGGACAGCATGGTAAAACGCAAACTCCGTATGGGCATGGTAGGTGGTGGTCCCGGCGCGTTCATCGGCGAGGTACACCGTAAAGCGGCTGCCATGGACGGCCAAATTGAACTGGTCGCCGGCTGCTTCGACATCGACCCGAAGAAATCCCGCCAGATGGGTCGCGAACTCTTCCTCCCGAAACAACGCGTCTACGACACGGTCGACGAGATGATCGCCGGCGAGACCGCACTGCCGGAAGACGAGCGCATCGACTTCGTCTCGATCACGACGCCGAACAGCTCCCACTTCCCGATCGCCAGGATGTTCATCGAAGCGGGCTTCCACATCTTCTGCGAGAAACCGATGACGATGGACGTCGACCAGGCGAAGAAGCTGCAGGACCTGGTGCGGAAGCATCGCACGGTTTTCGCGTTGAACCATAACTACACCGGCTACCCGATGGTCAAGCTGGCCAAAGACATGGTCAAGCAGGGCGACCTCGGCAAGATCCTCAAGGTCGTCGTGCAATACCCGCAGGGCTGGCTGATCAAGCCGATCGACAAGGAAGGCCAGCAGCAGGCCGCCTGGCGTACCGACCCGAAACAGGCCGGTTCCTCAAGCTGCATCGGCGACATCGGTTCGCACGCTGAAAACCTGGCCGAATATATCACCGGTCTGAAGATCAAAGAAGTCTGCGCCGACTTCACGACCTTCGTCAAGGGTCGCCGTCTGGAAGACGACGCCAACTGCCTGGTACGTTTCAACAAGGGCGCCAAGGGCATCCTGTTCGCCAGTCAGATTTCCATCGGCGAAGAGAACGGTCTGGCCATCTGGGTGTACGGCGATGAAAAGAGCCTGGAATGGCACCAGGAGCACCCGAACTACCTGTACGTCCGGCAGATTGACGGTCCGGTCGAAGTCTGGCGCCGCGGCAATGACTACATCGGCGCGAAAAGCCCGGCCGCCGGCCGTGCAACCCGTCTGCCGTTCGGCCACCCCGAAGCTTTCTTCGAAGCGATGGCCAACCTCTACTGCAACTTCGCCGACACCGTTCGCGCCCGGCTGGACCGGACCAAGGTCGATCCGTTGGCCAAGGACTTCCCGACGGTCAAGGACGGCGTCCGCGGCATGCAGTTTATCGAGACCTGCGTCAAGTCCGGCAAAGCCGGCGCCAAATGGGTCAAGATGCCGAAGTAACAACGTCCTCCTGCCGGCGCCCCCGGACGGGCGTCGGTTTCATTTTCACGATCGACAGCAAGACAAGGAAATCGATATGGCACGACCGGTAACACTGTTCACGGGTCAGTGGGCTGACCTGTCCCTCCCCGACCTCTGCGTCAAAGCCGCCAGCTTCGGCTATGACGGCCTCGAACTCGCCTGCTGGGGCGACCACTTCGAAGTCGGCAAAGCGGTCAAGAGCAAGAAGTACTGCCAGGAACGCTGGGAGATCCTGTTGGACCACGGCCTGACGGCTTTCGCCATCTCCAATCACCTCGTGGGCCAAGCCGTCTGCGACAACATCGACGAACGCCACAAGGCCATTCTGGATCCGGCGATCTGGGGCAAAGGCGATCCCGAAGGTGTCCGCAAGCGCGCCGCCAAGGAGATGATCAACACGGCCAAAGCCTGCCGCAAGTTCATTGACGCCAAACCCGGCCGCAAGAAGAGCGACAAGGACGACTTCCCGGCCGTCGTCAACGGCTTCACGGGTTCGAGCATCTGGCACAGCATCTACGCCTTCCCGCCGACCGATCAAGACTACTGGGAAAAGGGCTTTGCTGATTTCGCCAAACGCTGGATCCCGATCCTGAACGCCTTTGACAAGGTCAACGTCAACTTCGGTCTGGAAGTGCATCCGACCGAAATCGCATTCGACATTGCCTCGGCCCAGCGGGCGCTGGAAGCAGTGAAGAACCACAAGCGGTTCGGCTTCAACTACGACCCGAGCCACCTCGGCTATCAGGGCGTCGACTACGTCAAGTTCATCCGCGTTCTCGGCAATCGCATCTACCACGCGCACATGAAGGACGCCTGGTGGGGCCACGGCGACGGCACCGTCGGCGTCTTCGGCGGTCACACCGACTTCGCCGATCCGCGCCGCTACTGGGACTTCCGTTCCGTCGGCCGCGGCGACATCGATTTCGAAGAAATCATCGTCGCCTTCAACGACGTCGGCTACAACGGCCCGTTGTCCGTCGAATGGGAAGACAGCCGCATGAACCGCGACCAGGGCGCCGCCGAGGCCTGCGCGTTCTGCAAGGACATTGACTTCTCCGCCTCGGACGTCGCCTTCGACTCGGCGTTCTCCGACGACTGAGTCGTCCCGACCGCGACAGCACATTCAACCCCGCCGGGAGCAATCCCGGCGGGGTTTTCCGTATACCGCCGTTGCCGATCCGCTGAAGGCAGACGTCGCGCTCACCCCGGACGCCGTCCCTGAACCCAGGATCGCGCGCTGTCTGCGCGGCTGTGACGGCGAAGGCGAAGTGACCCGGCTCACCGCCGGGCATCAACGACCGTCACTGCTGCGCGGCAGACGATCCCGTACCGGACCGGGCCGCGGCGATTTCCTGGACTCGGCGCAAGTCCAGCTTGCCGCTGCCCAGCAGCGGGATCTCGTCGATCTCGTGAAAATCCTTCGGCTTCGGCACCCACAGGTTCGGCAGGCCGCGATCACGCAGAGCGGCGACGACCTCGGCCGGCTCGCGGTCCAACGGCAGATGCAGGATGATCAGCCGCTCGCCCCGTGTTTTGTCCTCGACCGCCGTCACAATGAATTTCGGCTCATTGCTGTCGACCACGTTCTGCAGTTCCTGCTCGACCACGATGTGCGGCACCATCTCGCCGCCGATCTTGCTGAACCGCGACAGCCGGCCGGTGATGAACATATAGCCGTCCGGATCGATGCGGGCCATGTCGCCGGTGTTGTACCAGCCGTCCTGCAGGACCTCCTTCGTGCGCTCGGCGTCGTCCAGGTACTCCTTCATCACATTCGGGCCGCGGATCAGCAGGACCCCCTCCCGGCCGTCCTCCAGGTCCTCCAGGGACACGGGGTCAGCGGTCTTCGCGACGACGCCGGGGATCGGCTGGCCGATCGAGCCCTCGCGGCCGACGCATTGGCCGACATCCTGAAGGTCCTCCGGGACATTGACCGAGACCACCGGAGCCAACTCGGTGGTGCCGTAGCCCTCGATGGGCATGACGCCGAACTTCTGATAAAACTTCCGGGCGACGTCCTGCTGCAGTTTTTCCGCGCCGGTAATCACGTAGCGCATGTTGCTGAACTGCTCCGGCGTACACTTGCGCATGAACGCGCGCAGGAAGGTCGGCGTCGCAAAAATCATTGTGGCCCGGTGTTCTCCGGCGGCGGCGCCGATGGCCTCGGCATCCAGCGGATTCGGGTGCCACACCGTCTTGATGCCCCAGGACAACGGCGCCCACAGCGTGCCCATGAACCCGAAGCTGTGGAAGAACGGCAACACGGCCATCAGCACATTGCGTCGATCGAGTCCCAACGCGCGCAGCACTGCGTTGCGATTGGCGTTGAGGTTGTGGTGCGTCAGCACCACCCCTTTCGGCCGTCCGGAGGACCCGCTGGAAAACAGTACGGTAGCCGTGCTGAAGACGGCTGTCGCGGTCTTCGGGAAGTACCTGCGGCAGGCCCACGACGCCGGCAGCAGCGCCGCCACCGCGGCCCGGAACCTGTCCCCGCCGGAAATCGTCGGTGCGATGTCTTCGAGGAAGATGTAGTCGTCGCGCATTTCCAGTTTGGCTTTCTCGAGGAAGGCCTTGCTGGAGTAGACGCGTTTTATACCGTATTTGCGGGTAGCGAAGTCGATGTTCTCGGCCCCGGCGGTGTAGTTGAGGAAGACGGGAATACGGTCGGCCAACATGGTCGCCAGGCCGGCTACCGCGCCGGCGGCGCAGTTCGGCAACATCAGGCCGATGTGCGTTTCGTCTTCGCCGGCGTCACGACGGATGACACCGGCAACGGCGTAGGCTTTGGTCAACAGCTGCATGTACGACATCTCCGCACCCGAGGTGTCGCAGAACAGCTTCGCGAACGGATGGCGATGCGCCATGCGGATCACGCGTTCCGGGAAAACGCGCTCGCCCGGGGCCGGCTCCGATTCGGTATCGGCATTCAGTTCCATGATCGCCTGCCGCGCCGCCCAGGGCGTGACGTCCGCCGGCAGCGGTCGGCCGAACGCGACATTGACCGGATACGGCAGCTGCCGCGGCAGCCGCGGTTTGATCCTGCCGTAAAACCGGCTGAAGATGCTGCCCCAGAGCAGACCGATATGCACTGGGACAACCGGCACATCCAGGTCCGCGGGAATCATCTTCGCATAGCCGCGTTTGAATTCGCGCATCTTGCCGTTGTTCGTCAAGCGGCCTTCCGGGAAGATGCACAGCACATCGCCCCGTTTCAGGACCTCCTGACCGCCGTCAATGGCGGCGCGCAACGCAGCGGTGCTGGTGCCGGACGGTACCGGTAGGAGGTGCAGCCAGCGCGCCAGCGGACGCACCCACCAGATCTTGAAGTAGGTGTCGTCAATGATGAAATGGATTGGCCGCGAGCTGGCCGCCGACAGGACCAGACCGTCTACGAACGAAACATGATTCGGCAGCAGCAGCACAGGGCCGGCCGACGGCAGGTGCTCCTTGCCGATCACCCGGATGTCGTAGACAAAACGGGTCAGGATCAGGCCGGCAAACCGAAAGACAAAGTCCGGCAGCAGCCAGAACGCATAGGCCGAACCGAGGAACACAAAGATCGCGGCCCCCATATAGAGCTGCCGGGTGTCGAACGTCATGAAATTGCTGCGTACCGCTGTCCAGAAGCCCGCATCCGGCCCGACCTCGCCGGTGACGCCGCCGGTCGCCACCAGCATGGCGACGGAGACCAGCAGCATGCCGATGAACGACACCGCGTTGGTCTGGGCCAGCACCTTGCCGCGTACCGCCGCCGGTGCTTTCTGCTGGATGTACACCGTCAACGGCAGAACGAAAAAGCCGCCGAAGAACCCCAGGGCGGCACAACTGATTAACGCGTGCAGATAGGCCTGCGCCAGAATCAGATTGATGAAGAACACGCACATACCCATGGCGCCGATCGGCACCAGACCGAACTCGACGTTCTCGTGCGACACCTTGCCCGCAATGAAACAACCGACGCCGATGCCGATCGCAACGGCCAACGTCAAACCCGACGTCTGCGCGTTGTCCACCTTGAGGATGTTTGTGCCGTAGTTCAGCAGCGAGGTCGTGATCAGACAACCGAGTGAGAAGAAGAATGCATGCCCCAGGACACACAGCCAGATCGGACGATTGATAAAGACGTACTTGAAGTTCCTGAAGTAATTCGTGATCAACTGCAGCCCGAACTTCTCGTCGGTCGTCGGGCCCTTGGGATCGTGGATGTACAATGACGTGACTGTGCCGATAATCGCCACGATGATGAACGGGATGCCGACCAGGATGCCGACCTTCGGACTCGGGTTGGCGTAATACGCGTCCGGGATCTTCTGCGTCAACGCCCCCGCCCCGGTTCCCAGAATCATCCCGAGGAAACTGATGAGTTCCGCAATGCCGTTGGCGTTGGACAACTCGGATTCGTCGAAGGTCTCCGGCAGAATGCCGAAGAACGCCGGACTGAAGAACGTGCTCTGGAACGACATCAAAAAAACCACAGTCAGCAGCGGCACAAACCCCAGTCGGCCGATAAACACGAAACTCAGCAAGCCGAGGGTCATGACGAAGATCTCGGCGGCCTTCGCACCGACCAGGACCTTGCGTTTGCTGTAGCGATCGGCGAGCCAGCCGGTCACGGTGGGGAAGAGCACAAACGGCAGCATGAAGATCATCGACGCCAGCGCCACCAGCGCGGCCTGCCGCGGCTCGGCGGCTTCCTGCGAACCCGCCTTCGCCCGGATGATCCCCATCGCCACGAACATAGCGACGAACCGGAACGCGTTATCATTGAACGCGGTGAAGAACTTCGTCACCGCCAATGGCCAGAGCTTCTTCGACATGGGCCTCTTCATTCGTTCTCGCCAACCCCGTAATCAGAGTCGGTGTGGCCTCCGGAGCAGATCCTATACCAATAGTCGATCCCCGCCGAATGGAAAGCTCTCCTGCACGTAGTGCGGGCATCTTGCCTCTGACCGTTTCGCTGCAGCCGAAGGCCCTTAACGTAACGCGGGCCTCTGTCCCGCGACTCCAATCCAGCGCGCCTTGGGAACGCGGGACAGAGGCCCGCGCTACATTCAAATTCCAGACCGGACGCCACTTTGTCAAAGCCGGTGATCACTGGGTGGCAATGAGTGCTCAGTTCATGAACAATGCCCGCGCATTCACGCCGAAAGGTCGGAGTCCCCTCCGATCCCGGCAGCGATGAATGACAATAGTGAGCCGGTGGCAGGTCGCGGCGAGCAGCCGCGTCCTGCTTCGGATCCGAAACCAAGAACCAACCGCGTCGCGGCGCAGCCCCGACTCGTAAGAGGTCGGCACGAAGACCGATGACGATGTTCCCGACTGAAGTCGGGGATGCGCGGTCGAGACGACCGCGGCCACGCTCGGAAGCAGACCGTCTGAAACGGTCCGCAGGACTTCTGTCGGTGGCATCAATGACCAACCGCGTCACGGCGCAGCCCCGACTCGTAAAAGGTCGGCACGAAGACGGGTGACCCCTTCGAACCTCGCTCCGGAACTTTGTCAATGCCCCCTTCGACTTCGCTCAGGAACTTCGTCAATGACCTCCAAGAGCCACTGCTGGTTCTGGCGGATGATCTCGCCGTGCATCGGCGGGTCCAATTCGGCCATACGCCGGATCGTCTGCCGCAGTGGGTCTTCCTCGCGATGCGTGCCGGCCGGGCCGTCGAACTGGGCATAATAGATGCCGTCATCCCCACGGCCGCCGGATAGATCGTACTGATGCCCGTTGAGTATCACCCGGCGCACATGCGTCGGTTCGCCCTCTGTCTTGTAGACTTTCAGAGTGCAGGCAATATCGCCGTTCGGCTGCGACACCGTGAAACTGCAGTCGAACCGATTCGTGCCGCGTTCCACCTGAATGCTGTCCTTGTCCATCTCCGCGTCCGGCGCCACCGCCTGCACCGCCGCCAACATATGCGGGCCGAGATCGCTCCAGATGATGTCCGGATCGATCATCTGGCCTTTTGCCGGTGACGCCAGTGTTCCTTCGATGCTGGTCAGCGGCGCATCCGGCTCCTGCTCGCGATACAGCCGCAGGCAGCTCTGGCAGGTCACGTAATGCTGCGAACACAGTCCCAGCGTCAGGTCGTTGTCCGCCGCCAACTGCAATAGTTCATCGGCCTTCGCCAGGAGGTCCTTGGCGGGAATATCGGGATCGTAAACGAACGGTTTCTCGCACAGCACGTGGAAGCCGTTGGCCAGCGCCAGACCGGTTTGTTCGGCGTGGAACGGGTCCGGCGAACAGATATCGACGAAATCCGGTTTCTGTTCTTCGAGCATCGCGCCCAGGTCGACATAGCCTTGGCCGCTGAAACCCATCATCTCCTGCAGCATGCCGGCCGTTTCGACCACGCTGCCGACCGATGTCCCGACGATACCGCAGACTTCCACGTCCGCCAAGCGCCACCAATTTGCGTGATGCCGCCCGATACCCCGGGCCCCGACAATACCGACCGTCTTCTTCTTTGCCATGCGTAAGCTCCCACTGTGTATTACCCCTTACTCTTGCCCGTTCCTCCGCCAAACATCAACCCGGCGGCGGCGGCTTTTTCCTCCAGCCACGGATGGGGCTCTGTTTTTGCGCTCCACGGTTTTACATTTCTCCACTGCCCCCTACAGTCGGCGCAATGCCCTTCGACGGGCGCAAACGCAATCAACGCACGGTGAACGTCATGGCCAAGCAACTTCCGAAACGAAAAAAGCGCGCCGACAGCTTCCTGGGAATTCACTTCGACTTCCACGCCGGCCCCGACTGCAACAAGGTTGGCGACAAAGTGACCCGCAAGATGATCGAGGACATCGTCCTGCAGGTGCGGCCGGACTACATCCAGTGCGACTGCAAAGGCCATCGCGGTATCTCCAGCTATCCGACGAAAGTGGCCTATCCCGCACCCGGATTTGTGCGCGACCAACTGCGCCTCTGGCGGGAGGTCACCGCCAAACACGGTGTCGCTTTGTTCATGCACTACTCCGGCGTCTGGGATACCGAAGCCGTGAAACACCACCCGTCCTGGGCCGCCGTCGATGCCGACGGCAAACGTAATAAGAAGAATACGTCGGTCTTCGGTCCCTACGTCGACAGACTGTTGATCCCGCAGATGAAGGAGCTGTCGGATGTCTACGGCGTCGACGGCGTCTGGGTCGACGGCGAATGCTGGGCGACCTGTCAGGACTACGGCAAGGAGGTCCTTGCCGCATTCCGGCAGAAGACGGGGATCCGGACGAAGCCGAAGAAGATGGGAGACAAAGGCTTTCGGCAGTTCACCGAGTTCTGCCGGGACGGCTTCCGCAAGTATCTGCAGCATTACGTCACCGAGATGCACAAACACAACCCGGACTTCGAGGTCGCCAGCAACTGGGCCTACAGCTCGTTCATGCCCGAACCGGTAACGACGGATGTGGACTTTATCTCGGGCGACTACCCGCTGCAGAACAGTGTCAACGCCGCGCGCCTGGAGGCGCGCTGTATCGCCCCGCAAGGCATGCCGTGGGACCTGATGGCCTGGGCCTTCTCAGGGCGTTGGGGCCAGCCCTGCCGCAGCACCAAGACCATCCCGCAGCTGCAGCAGGAGGCCGCGGTCGTGCTGGCCCTGGGCGGCGGGTTCCAGGCGTATTTCAAACAGAAACGCGACGGCTCCATCTTCCCGTGGCAGATGAAGCTGATGGCGGAAACAGCGAAGTTCTGCCGCGCCCGCGAAGCGATCTGCCACAAGGCCGCGCCGGTGCCGCAGGTCGCATTGCTGCTCTGCAGCAAAGCGTTCTACCGGAATAACGAACGCGTATTCAGCCCGTGGGGCGGGCTGCTGGAGCCGATGAAAGGCGTTCTGAATGCCTTGCTGGACGGCCAGAACAGCGTCGAAATTCTGAATGAATACCATCTCACCGGCAACCTGGACAAGTACCCCATCGTCGTGATCCCTGAATGGGACTACCTGCCGCCGAAGTTCAAGAAGGAACTGCTCGCCTACGTCAGTAACGGGGGCAAGCTGCTGTGCCTCGGACCGCAGTCTGCGAAGCTCTTCAAACAGGAATTGGGCGTAAGATTCGTCGGCAAGCCGGACGATAAGACGCACTGGCTGGAACACAATGACTGGCTGGGCGGCATCAAGGGCGCGCTGCAGCGGGTGAAACGCAGTCGTCGCGCCAAGGCGTTCGGCAACGTGTATGCCGAGAACGACAACGTCGGCCCGAGTGAAACCGCGGCCAGCATTGCCAAATTGGGCAAGGGCAAAATCGCGGCGGTCTACTTCGATTGCGGCATCACCTACAACACCTGTCGGACCACCGTCCTGCGCGACTTCCTCAACGACCTCGTGAAGGAGCTCTTCCCGAAGCCGACGGTTGAAGTCGAAGGCTCGCACCTGGTTGATGTGTCGGTGATGACCAAAGACGGCAAGCTCTGCGTCAACTTGGTGAACACCGCCGGCACGCATGCAAACGCCGACTACCAGACCTACGACGAGATCCCGCCCGTGGGCCCGCTGGCGATCACGATCCGGACGAAGAAGCCGAAGGCCATCCGCCGCCGGCCCGGCAATCGCAAGCTGAAGTTCACCTACGCCAAAGGGGAAGCGAAGCTCACAATCCCCCGGCTGGAGATCCACGATATCATTGTGGTGGAGTGATCCTGGCCGCTGGAACGCCCCGCCCGTGCGGGGCTCCGGACTCCTTCCGCCCGGCGAAGCCGGACACGGAGCGCGGAGTTGCACTCCGCTCCTCTTTCCGGACTCTCCGGAGCGGAGTTCAACTCCGCGCTCCGTGTGCGCCTGCGGCGCAGATGACATAACGCCCTCCCCCCGGCGTACCCCTGCTGACGCCCCTATCGGCAGCCTCAAAATATCGGGCACGCCTGGTTTGACATCATCACGACCCGATCTATAGTTCTCGCCCGTTGTGCACTCGTAGCTCAGTTTGGTTAGAGCAGCTGACTCTTAATCAGCGGGTCCTCGGTTCGAATCCGAGCGAGTGTACCAGCAATCCGCGGTTGTTGCAGAACACCGCGGATTTCTCTTGTCCGGGGGTGGATGCCTCGATCGCAATGCGTCAGTGACGGGGTGCACACGTTCCGCCCGGTCCCGGGGAGAACTGCCGGGCGGCAGTGTTTTGTCGCTCCACGGTCGGCGAAAAGGGTGCGAGTTCGGGTTTCTGCTTTCTGAGGAGGAAAGCGTTAAGCAATTCGGCCCTTCAGGCCTGTGTTTCAGGATCAACCCAAGACCCGGACCTGCAGCCCCCGCTTGTCATGCTCACCAGACCTGGCAGGCCAGGCCGTACGGGGCTCACTCTGGGTACGATATCAATGCCGGCCCTTTGGGCTTCAGGACGGCGCTCGTGAGGCTAGAGCATTGTCGCGGTAGGGACTGCCCATTACGGGCAGCCCCCCGCACAGAT
>CAYLNH010000106.1:0-21730 GCA_964384625.1 uncultured Lentisphaerales bacterium | reverse complement strand
GGTTGGTATGTCTGCCCCGAATAATGCGACGTTATTTCCGCGCCGACCCTAAGCTCAAATCAGCGGAATTCAGGGCAAAAACGATGGAAGATCCGTTCCAATTTGGCGCAGAACCGGCTATCTTGTCCCCACACGACAGCTCCTGGATGTGGCTATGACCACCGACGAAATCGTCAAGCACAATGTCCAACGGATGATGGGTACTGCCGCCGGCGATATGCGCAGCGTCGGCAGTATCGAAGCCATGGGCGGCATGACGCTGCTGGAGCGCGGCGGCGCCTGTCTGGCCTGCTTCTACTACAATGAAGACGGCGCCATTCAGTACTTCGAAGACTACGCCACTACCCCGCCGGAAATGAGCCAGACCTGTCATTCCGGCATCTTTGTGATCGACACCGACTTCGTCCATCGGCCGCACGGCAATCCGTTCGCCAGGATCACCAAACTGCTCCTGGACGTCGACGCCCCGGAGAAGATCCGGGAGGTCCTGCGGTGCACGATTTTCGAGTATGACCGCGAACTGAACCCCTTGTTCGGCTACGACCCCGAGTGCTGACGCCGCCGGGAACGGCCGCGCTACCAGGTGAAGCGCGCCTGGGACCAGCTGCCGGGATAGAACCGGGCCTCCGACGGCTCATCCGTGGTAAGGGTATTGTTGGTGTTGCCGGTGTTGGCCCACCAGAACTTCGTCCGGCCGCCCAACGTGGCCTCGAAGTTGACCATCGTGCGAAAGCCGCTCTTCAGCTTCTTGATCTGCGGCACGACCGACAGCGGGATCGCCGCGGCAAGCCAGAAGCCCTTCTTGTCCTCATCCAGCTTGTGGGCGACCTTGACGTCCGCCAACACGCCGACATGCTCAAAGACCTCCTTTCTGACGGGTGACACATAGGTAACTGCCGTCGCTTCGCCCGGGCCGGACCATTTCGGGTACAGGCCCAGCGCGACCGGCTTCAACTTCTCGTTGTCGTCCTTGACGACGGCAAACACGATGCGCAGATCGCCGGGCCGTCCTTTTTCCTTGCCGGGCGCGGCCCTGGGATCGCCCTGAATATAGAAGCTGACGGTGTCGGCGCCGGTCTCATGCGTGAACAGCCGGGTCATCTCGGCAACGGCAACCGGCTCGAACGGCTTCGGCAGCCGCACATGCCAGCGCAGATAGATGGTGTCCGGATCGAACTTGCACTGCACTTCGACGGCGCGCTCCTTGTCCAATCCGAACGTCACGGATTCGGCGCCGGCCCAGTCATCGTCGTCACCGGGATCAGGCGGGCCGCCGGCACTGGCGTAGAAATTCGCCACCTTCACCTGGTTATCGCCGCCGCGGAGTTTGGCGGCAAGCGGATGCGGCGGTGCGATGAAAGCGGCAGCCAGCCGAATCGTATCGGGACTGGCTTTGAGCGGTTCGCAGATGTCCTGCTTCCAGTTCTCGATTTCGTACACGGTCATTTGCGCCCGGCCCATGCACAGGTAGACCTTGCCGTCTTTCTTGCTCTGGTAGTGCGAACCGTGCCAGTGCTCGCCGCTGCTCGCGTACATGCCGGTGTTCTGCAGGCCGTAGCGGAAGGCGTCGATGCCGACGGTATCAACGTAGAAGCCTTCATTGGTGAAGACGTGGTAGATGCCGTTGCTGTCGAAGATGCCGACCATGCCGGCGGTCTCGCCGCAGAAGTAGTGGCTTGCATACATCTGCCCGTGCTCCATCAAGCGGAGTGCTTTGCGGCCAACACGCCAGCGCTGGCTGTAGCCGCCCTTGCCGTCGGGCACGTAGCGCGAGAGTTTGACCTGACTGAAGTAGCTGCCGGCGGTGTCGGTGCCGCCCGGATTGTTCTTGCCGAAGGAGTCGGCCACATAGAAGCCCTTTGCCGGCGTGCCTTCGAGATGAATCCAGTGCTGGCCGTAGAAGGTGGGCATCTCGTTGCCGCCGTAGAGGGCCGGCAGCGGCTTCTTGGCCTTGCGTCTTTCATGGATCGGGTCAGCCAGCAGCGGTTGCCATCTGGCACCGTCGTAGACCGGGTTGCCGTGCCGGTCGAATCCGGTCGGCGCCAGCCGCATATGCTTCACATCGCCCGCGAAGACGGCCAGCGACAGGTCATCCAACCAGCGGTCGCCCCACCACTGGGCGCCGGGCACATTGGCCGGACTCGAATTGAACTCCGCCGTTTCGACCCGGCCGTTGCCGTTGGCGTCGTGCCACCAATGGCCTTTGGTGATTTGCTGGTTTTCCGGTTTGGTCTTGTCCGGGATGATGCCGGCCGACGGCAGGCACTTGTCGCCGACAATGCGATAGACGGCAAACCGGCCGTGCGAGTAATTGCCGCCTGGAAACGTGATGTAGGTGCGGCCTTCGCGATTGATGATCTTCGGATGCAGTCGCCCGCCGATCGGCAGCGGCCAGGCGCAGTCGACTTCCCACACGGCCTGGCCGTAGTCGACGTTGTAGCGGATCAGCTGGCCGCTGTTGGCGACGTGATAGAGGTGCGTCGGTTCTTCCGGGTCAAGGCAATAGCCGTATGCTGCCGTGTGCGCCAGGAACCATTGCCGCAGGAACTCGCCCTTCGGCGTCCATTCGCTGATACGCCCGGGGCCGCCGCGCTCAATCACAAGCACGCGTTCTTTGCCGTCTTTGTCCTTCCAGACGGCCACCCGATCCGGGTTGTGCAGCGCCAGCTTGTCGAACTTGCCGGGGGCCGGCAGTTTGCCGAATGCAGCCCTCTTGCCGGTCTTCGGTTCGATCGTGAGTATCTCGTTCTTACCGGCCGGGACCAGATACACTACACCCTTGCCGTCAACGTCGAAGTCAAGCATCGCCGTCTCTCCCGCCAACGTCAGTGTGCGCTCCCATTTGCCGCTGAACGTGCCCTTGGCCAGCATCAGGGCAGTCACCACCCCGGCGCCTTCTTTGTTCTTGTGCAGGACGTGCAGTCTGCTGCCCGGCTCCGCCTTGTCCAGCACCAATGATCGCGGATCCCGCACCGGGATCTCCTTGAGCAATGTCGCGTCGGTACCGTCGTAGATCAGCACTTTGTTCTCGGGTGCGGGTTGAACGATGTAGACGAAGCGCCGCTTGCGTTCCGCGTCGAACCAGGCGCAGACATCGGTCGCGGGCACCTTGAGCTTGACGCATCTGACGCCGTATTTGTTGATCGTGTTGCCCCAGCGCCGGTCGGTGCGATAGACGTGCGGGAACTTCTTATCGGCCTTCGAGACCCAGATGAATTTGCCGTCGCAGGCGGTATAGGTGCCCCCGGCGCCGCCGGAGGGGTACCTGGCTTTCACCTGGTCGTAGTTGATCGGCTTGTTGAGGTCGACGAGGAACGGGTTCCAGGAGTTTTCGATATAGTTGAATTGGAACGATGCCATGCCGTTGGGCGCCACATCGATGTCGCGGATGCCCCCGAAGCAGTGACCGAAGACCCAGGGGAATTTTCGATCCTGATCAGGCGGCGGCGACCACGAGTCGCCGACACCCGTGATGTATCTGGCGGTCAGCGTGTGATACTGCCCGTCCATGTGCCATTTCGCCGCGGGCATGCAGATGCCGCGGACGACATAGTCGCCGGGCGGCACCGGCATGTAATTGTCGTCGAGCCCATTCCAGGTTTCGGTAAACCTGCCCTGGTTCTCTTCGGTCACGGTACGGACAGCACCGGCCACAAAGGTCGCCACGAGCCAGTTCGGGTTGTCCTTCGGCGCCGCCGCCAGCGTCACCCGGTAGTTCTGCGGCAGCTCCCCGTCCGTCGGCAACTGGTACGAGACTTTGTTGGTGGTGGTTATCTCGCCCTCGATCCCTTCGTCTTCACCTGTGTCTTCACCGTCGTCCACCTTTTCCCTGGCAGCCGCTTCAGGGGCTTCTGCCGCCGGTTGTCTGGCTGGCTCCTCGGCTACGGGCTCCTCAGCCGGACCTTCGGGGACGCCGCCCTGCCCGTACAAGCTCGGAATGCCGGCAAATAGCACGAACGCAAGAGCCAACGCCCACACGCAAGACATGCGATGCCGGTGCCGTCGCGGTCGTTTCATGGCAAGGAGCTCCTTACTGCAATTGGATTTCATGTTCAAAAACTGCCGGGATAAAGATGGTCCGCTCGACGCGTTTGCCGGTACGCTGCCTCTCGAGGCAGTCGACGCAGACCTCGAGCAGATGATGAATGTCGAACCCCAGACGAGTGACGCCGGCAACCGCGGGCGTCGGCCACGGCATGTTGCAGTGGGCGATCAGATCGAGATCGTCGCCAAGGCGCACGCCGGCGGACATGACGCCGGCCACCGCGTACTCAACAAGGTTGTCGTCGGTGACGATCAAGGCATCCGGCGTGCCGTCCGGCGTGCCACGCACAAGCAGATCGGCAAGGCCTTCACAGGCGGCTGGAGCCGACGGGTGAACACTCTGGATCCAGTGCGGCGGAATGGTGAACCGATCTCTGCCATGGTGCCTGATGAAGGCCGCGGCCACTTGTCCGGACACCATCTGACGCGTGGGCTCAACACAGCTCTGGATGAGCGCCACGTTCCGGCGGCCGCGCTCTCTCAGGAGCATCAACGCGCGATCCGCAAAGGACTGCCAATCCGGGTAGACGGCCGGGACGCCCGGAAACGGAGAGTCGGCCATGATCGAGATTTTCGGCACATCCGGGGTGTCCATCAACGGGCTGCCGCTCAACGAGAACGGATGGTTGGCGAAGATCAGGCCGGCGACCCGGCGGGCTACGACTTCGCGGATCAACGCCGAGTCGTCGCCGCCGTGGGCGTCGTCGATGCCGAGAAACGCATGGATGCTGCGCGGATCGGAAGTGAAGATCTGGTTGCACTCATTCTGCAGCGCCTGATGCAACCGGGACCAGCCCGGCCGGCCCGGATGGGCCGGCAGAACCAGGAAGTACTTGCAGAGGTGGGGCGGGTTCTCCGTGACAAACGTGCCGGCGGTGCCGCGAGTATAGACGAAGCCGCCGTCAATCAGGTTGCGCAAGGCGCGCTCGATAGTGATGACCGAGACCCCGTAACTCGATTGCAGGGCCCGTCTGGTGGGCAGGCGAGCGCCGGGTTGGTAGTCGCCGGCAAAGATCTGCCGGCGCAGATCATCCTCCACCTCAGCAGTCTTCGTCCCATTGCTGCCAGCGGTTTTCACCACGTCCGGCTCCATTTCGGCTTGCCTATTGTTGCCATAGTATTATATCACGCATCGAAACAAGATTCCAGATATATAATCAAGAAAAACGCTCGGGGGTCCGCAACTTCTGCGGTTTCTGGGTGGTCCAGAGTTTTACCCGAACCCGAATACGAAGCCAGTTTGTCTAGACAGGAGACCGGCGGCCGGGGTCCGCGGTTTTCTCCGGTTTTTCCGCACATCGGGGCTTTACGTCGCGGAAAACGCGAATCCAGTTCAGGATATAACCCCACACACCGGGGACTTGCTCGCCCGGCCCACGCAAGAGTATCATGGAGGCCACAGATGGATGCTCTTTCCTTTCAGGATCGCATCGACGCCCTGCACCGAACCAAACAGGAACATACCGCCGCCAAACAGCAGCTCGGCGCCAACGACAACGACGATCTCGGGCTGATCCTGCCGCCGGACGATTTTCATTTCGAAGCCGAATCCAATCATCCGAGCGGCAGTTACTTCGGCGCCCGGGCCTGTGCGCACAACTATCGGCGCCTGCTGGATGTACACCCGACCTACATCGATCCGATGTCGTCGCTGGCGGGCGCCTGGATGTACACGCTCTGGGGCCACCGCCCGGTGAACTGGCCCCCGGAATGTTCTTTTGAGCCGCTGCACGAAGCGCAGAAACGTTACAACATCATCCACGGCATCGGCGGCCCGCAGCATTTCGGTCCGGATCTGCAGATCGGTCTGGACCTCGGCTGGGGGGGCCTGCTGGAGAAGGTCCGGACGTACAAGGCACAGAACGGCGACGGTCCGGAAGAGATCTACAGCGCCTGGGAGGAGATGATTGTCGCCACGCAGAACTGGATTCGCCGCCATGCATCAGCCGCCCGCGCCACGGCCGCTGCCGAGGAACGGCCCCGGCTGCACGACGACCTGCTCAAAACGGCTGAGATTTGCGAACGCCTGGCGACGGCGCCGCCGGCCACCTTCCGCGAGGCCTGCCAGTGGCTGGCGTTCTTCGAGATGGCCGCCCGCATGTACAACGGCAGCGGCGCCCTCGGCGCCCTCGACCAGATCCTGCAGCCCTACTACGAGCGGGACGTCGCCAACGGTATGCTGGACGACGACGAGGCCGTGTTCCATCTTGCCTGTTTCCTGCTCAAGGACCCCCACTACTCCCAGCTCGGCGGCCCGGATGCTTCCGGCACGAAGGACATGACCACACGCGTGTCCTTTCTTGTGCTCGAGGCAATCCACCGGATGAAGATCCCGGCCAACGTCGCGGTCCGCGTCTGGGACGGTCTCGATGAGGACCTCCTTGATCTCGCGGTCAAGTACCTGTTTGAGGACGGCATCAACTCTCCCTTGTTTATTGGTGACAAGGGTCTGTCGGAAGGCTTTGCGCACAACGGCTATCCGTTGGAGCTGGCGCGCCAGCGGGTGAAGGTGGGCTGTCACTGGTGTGCCCTGCCGGGGCGGGAGTACACCTTGAACGACGTTGTCAAGATCAACTTCGTCAAAGTGTTTGATGTGGCACTCCGCGAGATGACGGCGGACGAATCCGCCGAGAACAGCACCGACAATCTCTGGCGTCGATTTGAGGACCACCTGCGGTGCGCGGTCCAGGCAACGGCCGCCGGCATCGACTTCCATCTGGAACATCAATACAAGAACTTCCCGGAGCTTTTCCTCGATTTGTTCTGTCACGGCCCCGTCGAGAACGGCCTGGACGCCTCGCAGCCCGGCGGCGTCGAATTCCTGAATATGTGTATCGACGGCTCCGGCCTGGCGACCGTGGCCGACTCGTTCGCCGCGGTCGAACAACGCGTTGAGCGGGAAGGGAAGTTGTCGTGGCCGGAGCTGATCGAGGTGCTCGACCGCGACTTCGACGGCTGCGAAGATACCCGCAAGATGCTGAACTCGACGCCGCACTACGGCAGTGGCGGCTGCCGCGCCGACGCTTTTGCCCGCCGGCTTTCCGAAACCTTCTCGCGGCTGACCAAGGAGGCCGAGGGCGAGTCCGAGCGTAAGTTTATCCCGGGAATCTTCTCCTGGGCCAGTACGATCGCGATGGGCCGGGCGGTCGGCGCCACACCGAACGGGCGGCACGCGCAGGCGCCGATTTCGTTCGGCGCCAACCCGGATCCGGGATTCGTCAAGAACGCCGCACCGACGGCGGCGGCATTGGCCATCGCCGAAGTCCAGCCCGGTTACGGCAACACAGCGCCGTGCCACCTGGACCTGGATTACACCCTTGGGATCAAAGACGAAGACCGCGCCAAAGTCAAGGACCTGATCAAGACGCACTTCCGACTCGGCGGCACCCTGATCAACATCAACATCCTCGACAAGGATAAACTGCTCGACGCCGAGAAACACCCGGAGAACTACCCGGACCTGATTGTCCGGGTGACCGGCTTCAGCGCCTATTTCGCCTCGCTGTCCCCGACCTTCCGGCGCTGGGTGATCGAGCGGATGCTCGCCGCGTAATTGCCGGACTGGATTTGACCCGCGGCGGATGTCGTTAATTGTATTCATGCGACGGGGTTCCCCATCCAGCCCCGTCGTATTCACAACACCGCCCGGCTGACCAATTAGGTTAGCCGGGCTTTTCCCTGCCGTCCCCGTCCCCGGCCAAATCGTCGGCCACGACCAGTTCGACCGGGATGTCCACGTCGGCCGGCGGCGTCTCGGTCTCCATCCACTCGTGCAGCAATGCCGTCGCCCGATGGGCGTGCCGGCGGACCGCGCTCTGCAACACGTAGTCGGCCTGCGCGATGGGCCAGCTGTTGATGGAGAATACCGCCAGCGTCTTCTCGGCAGACAGGTCCCGACCCTGTCGGGCCATCAGGTCGCAGGCCAACTGCAGGTGGTTCGGCGTCGTGAACCAGTAGGCATCCACCTCCCGGGTCGCAGCGAAAAAGTGCTCCAACAGCACCCGTGTTTCATGGCTCAGGCCGCCGTACCCGGTGAGACAACGGCCGTGCGGCTCGGGGATGACCAGACCCGCCGCCGTCAGTTGCCGCTGCACTGTCCCCGTGACAAACTCCAGAAAGCCGACGTCAAGGCGTCGATGGCAGCCGACCAGCCCGATCGAGCGCACGCCCGCAGCGAGCAGTTCCGCTGCCAGCCGATCGGCGGCCGGCGCCAGCGCGTCGCGAGTCACGGGCACCCCGAGGAAGTCCGGACGATGGTGGATGAACGTCTGTTTGACCTCCATCTCGTGCAGCCGACCGACCACTACCGGAACCGTGCAATGGCTCCAGACCACGCCGGCATAGGCTTCGCGGGCCACGCGTTCGGGCAGATCGGCCAACTCGGACTGGTCGGTGAACATCAGGGTCTCCACCGATAACCGCCGTTCGGTGGCCGCGGCTGTCGTGCCCAGGAGGAATTGGGCCGGATAGGACTGGTCTTTCAGCGAATGCCAATCCGGGAAGACCGCCAGAATGCGGCGGCCGCGGTCGCGTTTCGGATCGCGGACGCGCACCCCGCTGCCCTGGCGCGCCAGGATCAGGCCCTCCTGCTGCAGCAGCTTCAACGCCCGATGCACCGTCTGCGTCGAACAATCATATTCGGCACTCAGCTCCCGGACGCGCGGCAGCCGGTGACCCGGCGCCCACCGCCCCCCGCGAATCGCCAGACGCAGATCATCGGCGATCCGGCGATACAGCAGATGTCCTCGGGATCTCATGCCCGACTCCCTTCCGTTGCAGCCCTATCAAACATTCAATCAAACAATATTTCCGGGCCGTTAATATGTCAAATTAACTTGAACAAGAAAGTTACACCGGTAAATTGGGTCGTTGTGTTTGATTGTTTGTATCGACTTGTAGTGCGCGTGTGATTTTGCTGTACTCTTGCCGGGAACAAGGTGGAAAACCATGAAATCAGTTGATCACGGACGGCAGACATCGACCTTGATCAAGGTGCCGGCGGGCCGAGGCCGGGTCCGACAGGCAGCATCTGCGGTCGGGCGCCGTACCGGGCGCTCACTGACCTCGACGTTGGCTGAACATCCGGAGCGCCGGCTGCAGTCCCGGCCTCCCGGCGGCATCGGGTCGGCGGCAAGTTCGATGGTGTTTACTCTCATCGAGTTGCTGGTGGTTCTGGCGATCCTCGGCATCCTGCTTGCCCTCCTGCTGCCCGTCCTTTCTCGGGCCAGGTTCAACGCCAGGGTTGTCACCTGCATGTCGCACCAGCGCCAGTGGCACCTGGCGCTGACCATGTTCGCCGACGACCATGACGGGGCCTTCCCCGCCCACCGCATTCCCGAATTCGTCGGCAACAATCCCTGGAACATCGGGGTTGATTTTTACGACAAGATGCCCGATGACTACAACCTGAAACATGAACTTATGAGCTGTCCGCTTCAGCCGCTGACAGCGGCCCGAATGGCGACCTACCGCAACAGTCATGGTGCAATCCTGTTGGGCTACTCGTACTGGGTGCCGCATTTTGCCGCCAGTGGCGCCCAGGTGGATCCGGCCGTTGCCGCGCCTGCCGGATTTGCCGACCTTGCGGCGCAGGAGCGCCCGCTCCTGACGGATTTTGCCGCCTGCCAAAGCAACCCGCCCTGGTATTGGATGACGAACCATCGGCTGGCAGACGAACTGATAAACATCAACCATCTCTATCTGGACGGCAGCGTCAAGCTGGTGCCGGCCGATCAGGTTCAGGAGCGCCAGCACCTGCACTATCGCGTGTTCTATTGAGGAGGTCCTGCCTTGACGAGCAATCCGCAATCCCGTATCACAGTGTCCACAGCGTTTACCCTGATTGAACTGCTGGTCGTCATTGCCATTCTGCTGATTCTGCTGGCCCTGCTGATGCCGGTGTTGTCGCGAGCGAAATTCTCGGCTCACGTCGTCTCCTGCATGTCGCAGCAGCGGCAGTGGGGCATGGCGTTGAACCTGTTTGCCGACGACCATGCCGGCGCCTTCCCGAACCACCCGATCCCGGTACTCGTCGGTCGCAATCCGTGGGGGATCGGCGCTGAGTTCTATGACGATATGACCGGCGATTACAACGTCCCGGCGTCGATCCACGGCTGTGTGATGAAGCCGGTCGACGCGGAATGGGTCACCTGGTTCCGGACGAGCCACGGCATGACCATGCTCGGCTACAGCTACTGGGTGCCGCACGCCTGCAGCAGCGGCCCCATGGTCGACCCGGCCGTCGCCGGTCCCGCCAGCCTGATGGATGAGCCGGCCTTTGACCGGCCCTTGCTGACGGACTTCGCCGCCTGCAAAGCGACCCCCTGGCACGAGCGCACCTGCCATGTGTACAACGGCGAGCTGGTAAACATGAACCATCTCTATGTTGACGGCCATGTTGTAACCGTGCCGGCAACCCAGATCACGGAGCGCCAGAACTACCACTACCGGGTGTTTTACTAGAGCGTTTCAAGCTATTCTGTAGCCGCCACTCCTCACGCTGAAGGCGTGATAGTCTTGAGCCTGGGGTTGGCGAAGCCTACCCCAGGATGGGGGGAGATACGGTTCAACGCTGAAGGCGTTGTAGTAGGCCCTGCCGTGGTAGCGGCTATAGTTTTTTTGGACATGCTATAATGAACGTCTTCACCAGGCGGGCAAACCGCCTGGGGTCGTATGATCGAGCCCATTGTTGGCAGGAAACACCTGCGAAAGTGACATGCGGCCACGCCCCGGTGCAATACGATCCCCGAGGCTTTGGGCTGAGCGATAAAGATGCCGCAACAACCAACGCCGCAGTCAGGATTGGTCCCCCGCAGTATATCACCTGACGGCGTTCCACCCCCAGGAAGAAGAACGGCAGAAGCTATTTCTTCGTCGCTTCCACGTTCAGCACGGCATCGTCCTTGCCGGTCTTGATCGTGCCGAGCATCTGCTCTGTGCTGATGATCTTAGCCCCCAGCAGAGTACCCAGCCAACGGGCTCGCGGACTGAAGGTCTGCTTGATCGTGATCAGCTTCTCGGCGGCAGGCAAGCCGTAGTCCTTGTCCGGCTCCACCGGCAGCTTCAACTCCGGCTTCAGTACGAGGCTGTTTGCGCCGCCAAGGAATTTCATCGCGTACTGCAGGATAAACGTCGGCTGCGCCTTTTCGTCGTCGCTCTCGACTTCAAGGATGCGGAAGTGAACCGTGATGATCTCGTAGACACCGAGGTTCCGCTTGCCGACGGGGACAAGAGTCCAGGCGTTGAACCGGCGGATCTTCATGCCTAGAACCTTGTGTGGAAATACGGCGTCATCGATTTCGACGCCTTCGGCCGGGATCCAGTCCTTGATGTCAATCGTGACGTTCGCGCGCGCCCGGTTGGCTTCCGCCTGTTCATGTGTGTACCAGGCAAAACGGTTGTCAATGGTCTCTTCGAGTTTTTCGCTGAGTTCGCGTTGTCTCTTCTTGCGCAACAGCGCCAACTCCTGATCGGCCGCTCCTTTCAACAGGGCAATGCGGTTCTCGCGCATCAACGCACCGATGATCTCCTGGCGTTTCTTGACGCGGGCGTCGTAGATGAGCTTCCTGGTTGCCAACTCAAACGCCCGCACCCGGTCACGGTCATAAGCTCCCAGGCTGTCTTCGTCAAGTTCATAGCGAATCCGAAAGCCATAGCTGCGGTGTTTGCCGGTCACGATGCCCCGCCCGTTGCAGGCGCGGCATTCCACTTTGCCGTCGGCCCGGGCTTTGGCCATGGCAGCATCGACATCATCATCGCCGTTCTTCTTCCTGTCGTCGTCGGCGGCCGTCTTGTCGCCGGCATCATCGTCATCGGCGAAATCGCCGCCATCCACAATGTCGCTGAAGTCGTCTTCCTTCTTCTTGCCGTCGGTCTCATCCTTTGCCGGCGTCTCAGCGCCGGTCTTGTCCGCGGCGTCTGCGGGTTCCTTTTCCTTTCCGACGTCGACCGCATCGCCGTCGGCCGGCTGTTTTGTGTCGGCCTTCTTGTCCTTCTCGAGCTCAACTTCAAACTTCGGATCCGGCTTGGTGTAGCGTGCACCCCAGCATTCGAGGCAGGTGTGCGTACGCTCGCGTTCCGGACGCCCCCGTGTCGCAGCTTCCGGCCGCAGATACCAGCGGCCGACATTGGCCGAAAGGAAGACAATGCGACTGCGCTTGCTCAGCAGGTCGAACAACTCCTGCGGGGAGTCGGCCAGATCCGTCAACAGGTAACGGAATTCCCTGGATCGCCAGACGCGGCCCTGGATGCCGTGCTTGCCGCCGACGCCAAATACCGCGGCAATCGGAGTCCACACCCGTTTGGCCTTCTTCCCGGCTTTGGCGTCATCCGGATCTTCCGCCGCGGTCCCCTCGCCTTCGCCGTCTGCCGGCCTCTCGAGTTTCGGCAGGTCTCGCGGCACCATGTTCACCTCGAGCATGGCCGCGCAGCGCAAGCCGTCTCGATAGGACATGGTCAAGGTGATAAACTCTTCCACATACTCCAGGTCCCGCGGAATCTTCACGCTGACTTCCACGGTTTTGTCGCCCAACTCGCGGCGCAGGTAGAAATTGCCGTCGACCTCAAGCGTGTGGGCCCAGAACTTCTTGTCGTAGCCGGCCCGTTCCAACTCGCCCATGACGTTGGTCTTAATCCATTTCTTGCGCTTGTTCTTCAGCAGCTCACGGCGTTCTTCAACAATCTTCTTCAGCTCTTTCGGTTTGTCGGCAAGAACCAGCCGCTGCCAGTCGATCGGGTCGACATCGCGCTTGATCACCCAGCGACCGCCAACCAGTGCCTTCGTGCGCAAGACCTTATATAGACGGCCCTCGTGGACCGTCGGTTTACCGCGCGAGTACCACGTGATCGTCACCTTCTCATTCATCTCGACCGGGTTATCGAGACGTTCCAGTTGCTTGTCTTCCTTGGTGAACTCGCTCTTGCCGGCGGCCAGCCGGGTATACTTCTCCTGCAATTGCTGACGGAGCTTCTCATAGGCCTCCTTGGAACGGTCCCCGGGAATATCGTTCCCCACTGCCGGCATGCCGCCGGCCAGTATCGCAACCAATATCATGCGCCAGGCATGGGTCATATGGTCATCTCCCAAAAAACAGAGTGGTTTGTTCTGAAATCCTAACTCCTACACTACTCGTAACCAAGGTCTAATTCAAGTCTGACGGTTCTTTTCGGGGGGCCGTCAGACTCCGCAATTCGACGGTCAAATCGCGCGCCAGCCCGGTCGCCGTCACTTCGAGTGCATTCATCAGACGAATCCGCCGTGCCGATTCTTCACCGGCGCGGCCGAACTCACGTTCAAGGACCAGATACTGCATGAAACGCCCGCGCCGGCCGTTGTCCATGCAGTAGCGAAAGAGAAACCAGGCCTGCGCATAGGCCAGCTTGACGTGGTCTTCCGCCATGGCGGCCGGCTGCGCCTGGGTCATCGCCATCAGCTCCCCCCAGTCCAGCAGCTGTCCCCGACCGGCCGCCTGCTGCAACAGCCGCAGTTTCTCGGGATGCGCCGCGCGCAGCGGCGTCCGCTCACAGTATTGCGCCAGCCCCTCCTCAATCCAGAAGGGGACCTGCTCGAAATCACGGAAAACCGCGTACATACTGACCATCTGGTGGGCCCCTTCATGGCGCACCAGCCGGAACCAGTTCTCGCGTTCGCCGCCGACCCCGCCGTCTTCCAGCAACATATGCAGACCTGTACGCCGCTCGGCTTCAGGCTCACAGAGAAACAGGCGATTGTCGGACTTGAGAAAAAAGCTGCTCGAGTTGATCAGGTCGAACTCACCCAGTTCCGCCGCCTCGGCGGCCAGCGCCGCACGGCCGTCGAAATGACAGATATGCGTCTTCAACACTTCGCGGCTTTCGATCAACGGACCGAAGGCGGCCTCGAACTCCGACGCCAGCTCACCAAGCAACAGGTGGATCTCGAATGCCTTGGCAAAGCCGCGGTCAGTCACGATCAGATGCGGATGCAGGTAGTAATGATTCCGGTCCGGATAACTCAGCAGGAACCGCAAGTCCCGCGGCGTCAGGTCCTCGTCCGGATAGACAATCACCTTGCGGAAGACGATGTCTTCCTCAGTGACCTCCCGTTCCCGCAGCCGGCGGCCGTCCCAGAGGGTAATCACATACTTGCCCGGCTCGTCCACGACCTCCCGCAGGCGGCCGAACAGGCGGTCGCCGCTCTTCAAATGCAACGCATGGCTGGGGCGAATCGCCTCCATCTTCTGCAGGATGACCGTCGCCCGCGACCGCTCTTCCGGCGTCAACGCCGCGTTCAGCGCCTGCCGTTCCAGAAAGCTCTTGTTGCGCCAGACCATCGGCAGCACCCGCAGGCAGATGCGTTCGACCGGCGTGCCGTCGATCCAACCGTAAAACGGCTGCAGCTGCCGTTCCACGACATACAGCAGAAACAGAAACAGGAGCAACGGCAGAACAATCAGATGCGCCAACTGCAGGAGTCGACGCCGCCGCCGGCGTTTCTGCGGCTGGACACCACCGTCCTCAATATCAAGTTGTTCTTCAGTGGTCATCGGAGGATAGATCCTGGCTGAACCACCGCCCCGGTCAACTGCAACGGTGCAGACCGACCCATCAACAGAAGATAGTCTAGGGAATTCCAGGTCATGTATCAAGGCCCGCCGGCCGGAATCTCAAGCGGCACCCCCGTTTTCCTGCCGCTTTGGCCGGCACGCCGGCCCGAGCGGCGGAAAAAACTGGAGGTCGCTGTCTGCTGCGGGTGACCGATCCTGAAACGCCGCACCGTACAGGCACGGGATCTCGACGCAGAATGCCCAGGGCAGCAGAGTTCGGCTTACATCCTGCAAGCCGAACTCTTGCCATGCAGGCAGTCCAGGCTATCGTACGAATTTGCCCGCCGCCATACCCCAGAAAGGACCTGATGAACATACGATGCGTCAACGACCTCTGCCGGCAGTGGCAGGACGACCGGCAAGCGGCTGACCTGCAGCTCGAACCGGAAATCTGCCCGACCAATATGAACGGGGATATCACGCTCAACTGCTTCCGGCTCGCAAAGCCGCTCAAAGGCAATCCCATGGAACTCGCCAAGGAAGCCGGCGCGTTTCTCGAGGCCCACGCCGACACCGAAGCCGTTGAGATCGTCAAAGCCTTTGTTAACGTCACCCTCGCCAATGCGGCGTTGTTCCGCGACACCGTGGCGGATGTCGACCGGCTGCTGGCCGGGGTTGAGCTGCCCGAGACGGAACGCCGCAAGTACCTGGTCGAATACTCCGCGCCGAACACCAACAAGCCGCTGCATCTCGGGCACGTCCGCAACAACTCGCTGGGCATGGCACTGGTCGCCATCCTCAAGCGCGCCGGCCACGAAGTCGTCCCGGTCAACCTGGTCAACGACCGCGGCATCCACATCTGTAAATCCATGATCGCCTACCAACGCTTCGGCGAGGGCTGCACGCCGGCATCAACCGGAAAAAAGGGCGACCACCTCGTGGGCGACTTCTACGTCCGCTACGCCGGCGAACTGGCGCAGCAGATTGCCGAACTCAAAGCGCAGAACCCCGACCTGGCCGATAAATCCGAAGAAGAACTCTTCCTGCAGACCGAGATCGGCAAGGCCGCGCAAGACATGCTGGTCGCCTGGGAAAACGGCGACGCGGCAGTCCGTGAACTCTGGAAGACGATGAACGGCTGGGTCCTCGAGGGCTTCGGACAGACCTACAAGCGTATGGGCATCGAGTTCGACCGCGTCTACCGCGAATCCGAAACCTACAAACTCGGCAAGGACCTGGTCGAAGACGGCCTGGCCAAGGGGGTCTTCTACAAGCGCGATGACGGCGCCACCGAGATCGACCTGGCCAAACATAAGCTCGACAAGAAAGTGGTGCTCCGCAGCGACGGCACGAGCGTCTACATCACCCAGGACCTCGGCACTACCCTCCTTAAGTACAGGGACTACGAACCGCAGGCCATGATCTGGGTCGTCGGCGACGAACAGATCTATCACTTCAAGGTACTCTTCGCCATTCTCAAGGAACTCGGCTACGACTGGGCCGACAACCTGCACCACCTCGCCTACGGCATGGTCAACCTGCCCCACGGCAAAATGAAATCCCGCGAAGGTACCGTGGTCGACGCCGACCAACTGTTCGATGAACTCCACGAACTCGCCGGGAAGGAGATCCTTGAACGCGTTGGCGAAGACGCCCCGGAGGATCTCGACGAACGTGCGGAGACCATCGGCATGGGCGCCGTCAAGTTCATGCTGTTGAAGGTCAACCCGAAGACGACCATGAAGTTCGATCCGGAAGCCGCGGTGAAGTTTGAGGGCGACACCGGTGCCTACGTGCAGTACGCCTGCGCCCGGATCGCGTCCATCGTCAGGAAAGCCGAAGACCGGGAAATCGCCGACCAGCCCGACTGGTCCTTGCTGACGCACGAGAAGGAACGCGCCCTGGCCATACAGTGTGCCCAGTACGGCGACGTCATCCGACGGGCCGCAGCCGAACTGGATACCGGCTGCCTGGCCAATTACCTGCTCGATCTGGCCAAGGCGTTCAGCTCGTTTTACCACGATTGTCCCGTTGTCAAAGGCGATACCAACCCCGTCCTGCGCAAGACCCGGCTGCAGCTGAGCTGCACCGTCCGCACCATCCTCGTCGACGGCCTCGCCGCGCTGACCATCAAACCGCTGGAGCGGATGTAGCGGACTGGAATGATGGAGTACTGGAGTATTGGAATGATGTTCGGGCTTCTCGCCCAAGGCCCAACGGGCCGGCAACATACCAGCCTGGGTCGAAGGCCCAGGTTTGGCTTCCCCACAGAGGTCTGCCATAGCCTGACACCTCCTGGAAGGACCCGCTTGTGCGGGGCGACACCCCATGACCAACTCGATGTTTAGACCAGCAGTTGATGCGATGGCCGGTTATGTCCCCGGTGAACAGCCGAAGGACAGACGCTACGTCAAACTCAATACCAATGAGAACCCGTACCCGCCGTCGCCGGAAGTTGCCGCAGCCATGGCCGCCCTGCAGCCCGCGGACTTCGCCCGCTATCCCGACCCCGTCGCCGACGACTTCCGCGATGCCGCCGCCGCCATCGCCGGCGTCGACCGCGACTGGGTCATCGCCGGCAACGGCTCGGACGATATCCTGACCATCGCCATCCGCAGTTTCGTTGATGACGGCGGCACGATTGCCACGGTGCACCCGACCTATTCGCTCTACCCGGTCCTGGCGGATATTCAGGGGGCAACCACTGTTGAAGCCCACCTGCAGGCGGACTTCAGTCTGCCCAAGGACCTCCTTGAACAAGTCGCCGACGCGGATCTCCTGTTCCTCGCCCGACCGAACGCACCAACCGGCAACTGCTATCCGATCGAAGAGATGAAAGACATCTGCCGCGGGTTCGACGGCCCGGTCTTGATTGACGAAGCCTACGTCGACTTCGCCGACGATTCCTGTATCGCCATGCCCCGCGAGTTTCCAAACGCGATTGTTTCCCGCACACTGTCGAAGAGCTATTCGCTGGCGGGTCTGCGGCTCGGCTTTGCCGTCGCGCAACCAGACGTCATCTTCGGCATGATGAAGGTGAAGGACTCCTACAACATCAACCGCGTCAGCCAGGCGCTCGGCGCCGCGGCGTTGCGCGATCAGGACCACCTGCAGCAGACCGTCGCGAGCATTCGTACCACACGCCGGCAACTGGCTGCAGCATTGACCGATCGCGGCTTCGACGTCGTTCCGTCGCAGGCGAATTTTCTGTTCGCCAAGCCGCCGATGCCGGCGAAAGACTACTTCGACCAATTGAAAGAGAACGGTGTGCTGGTGCGCTACTTCGGCAGCTCCCCGCGTACCTCCGACTATGTCCGCATCACCATCGGCACGGACGACGAAATGCAGGAGCTCCTCCGGGTTACTGATGAAATCCTGAAACAAACCTGATCGCCAACCGAATCGATTCCCTTCCCTCCTAATCCGTTTCCAATCTGAAATCTAAAATCCAAAATCTGCAATTGCCATATGAGTGAAAAAACCGGCGGCCTCGAATTTGATGACACTGATGACTTTGCCCGCATGCTGGCTGGCGATCCCGACGACCTGAAGAAAGGCTTCGATCCCGGCGAGAAGGTCAGCGGCATCGTTGTGTCCATTACCAGCTCCAGTATCCTTGTCGATATCGGTGCGAAAAGCGAAGGCATTCTGGAGCGCTCCGCCTTTGAAGAGGACGGCAAGTTGACGATTGCCGAAGGCGACACCGTCGAGGCGTATTTCGTCGGCATGGAGAACGGCGAGATTGTGCTGGCGACGAAGATGAAAAGCCATGAGGTGGACGACGCCGAACTGCAGCAGGCGTACGAAGCCCAGATCCCTGTGGAAGGCAAGGTGACCGGCACCAACAACGCCGGGCTTGAAGTCAGCGTCGGCGGCATTCGCGGTTTCTGTCCGGCGTCCCATATCGATCGCCGGCACGTGGAAGACCTGACAGTCTACAACGGCCAGACCCTCACGTTCATGGTCCTCGAATATTCCCAGGGCAACCTGGTCGTCTCGCGCCGGATGCATCTTGAAAGCCAGGCCAAAGAGAAAGTCGAACAGCTGAAGCAGAGCCTGCACGAGAACGACAACATCACCGGCACCGTCACCAAGCTGATGGACTTCGGCGCCTTTGTCGATCTCGGCGGCACCGACGGTCTGATCCCGATGGGCGAGCTCGCCTGGGAACGCATCAAAGACGCCGGTGAAGTGGTCAGCGAAGGCGAACAGGTCACCGTAAAAGTTATAAAACTCGACTGGGACAACAATCGCATCACCCTGAGTCTCAAGCAGGCCGGAAGTGACCCGTGGGACGGCGTTGAGGATAAACTGATGAGCGGCACACCCTACACCGGCAAAGTCACGCGGTTGATGGATTTCGGCGCCTTCGTGCAACTGGAGCCCGGCCTGGAAGGTCTGCTGCATATCTCCAAACTCGGCGCCGGCCGGCGCGTCGGCCACCCCAGGGAGGTCCTCCAGGAAGGCCAGGAGATCGAGGTCTTCGTCGACTCCGTCGACCCCGACAAACGACGCATCTCGCTGAACGCACAGAACAGCCAGTCCGAACGCAAAATCGGCGGCGGCGACAAAGCCCTGATCATCGGCGCGACCGTTACCGGCACGGTCGACGGTGTGAAGCAGTTCGGCGTCTTCGTCCAGCTGCCCGGCGATCAGAAGGGTCTGCTGCACGTCAGCGAGATCGAAGCCAACGGCGGCAACCGCAATTCCATGGTCAGCGACTATCCCGTCGGCAAACAGGTTCAGGTTGTCGTCAAAGGCCAGAGCGACGGCAAGATCTCCCTCTCGCTCCCCGGCGCCCCCGGCGAAGCAGCAGAGGATATCCGCCAGCTCATGCAGGACGAGAAGGACAAGGGCGAAGGCTTCGGCTCCATCGGCGGCCTGTTCGACAACGTCAAGCTCTAGCAGCTGCAGCCCCCACGCAGTGCGGGCCTCTGTCCCGCGTTCCAATCCGGCTCCCCACGCAGCGCGGCTCTGTCCCGCGTTCCAATCCGGTCCCCAGGCGGAGTGCTGGATAAAGTCACTGGACGACGATAAGGGAGAGCGTGTGGTTAGTCCGATGTCGGACCAATATCTGCGCGAGAAGAGCGAGTGGCGCCGCTGGAAGGCAATGCCATTTTTCAGGCGTTGGTTTGCGCCGGAGCCGATCGGCAAGTATTACCCAGATAGAAACACCGAACAAGAACATCCTCCGGATGAACCGGAGACTTAGGGCGTTACGGCTTGCGGTGCAGCTCGTCGCGGAGATCCTCCAGAGCGTCTGCTGTCTTGGTCATGGCTTCGGTGTTGGCCTGGATGATGGACATGAGCTGCTCCTGCATCTCGCATAGGGCACGCTGGTTCCCGCGCTGCATGTAAAACCGGGTCACGACGAAGAACGCCGCGACGACCGCAAGGAAGCCGTGCTTCTTGGCTGCTTCGAAGATCTCCTTCATTCGGTTTCCTTTTCCGGCTTGGCCTCTTCGTCTTCGATGTTGATGCCTTCGGCAGTAGAGGTCGATCACGTTTCCGATTGCCGGCAATCTCGGGTATATTGAGCACCATGAAAGCGATGCAGAACAGACGTGTGCGGTTTGCGATCGCGGTGGGTATCGTGGTGGCGGCAACGGTCGGCGGGTGGTTTCTGCGGCGCTGGACAAACGAGAGGGCCGCAAATCAGCTGTTGCCGGAAATGGTGCAGGTCGATGATCTTGAAGGCGTGTGCTGGGCAATCGCGGCCGGCGCGGATGTCAATGCAGTGGACGAACATCGCAAGACGCCCCTCCATCACGCAGCCAAGGGGGGTAATGAACAATGCGTGCTGGCTCTGATCCGCGGCGGGGCCAACGTCCATGCCAAAGACGGGGAGGGACACACGCCTCTGCACTATGCTGCGGGGGAAGGCGCGACCGAGTGTGTATCCGCACTGCTCGCGGCCGATGCCGACGTCAACTCCAACGCATTTGGGATGATGACGCCCCTGCACTATGCAGCCAGATGTGAGCATGCGGGCTGCATCCGGTTGCTGATTCAGGCGGGCGCAAGAGTGAATGCTCGGAATCACGCCGACGAGACAGCATTGCATGAAGCGGCTGGAGACGCCGAGTGCGTCCGCCTTCTCATCCGGGAAGGCGCTGACGTCAACGCCGGGAATTACGCCAACGCAACTGCCTTGCATCCGGCAACCGCGGCCGATGAACCTGAATCTGTGCGACAGTTGATCTCGGCTGGAGCCAACGTCAACGCAGAGGACAAGGACGGGATCACTCCTCTGCATCTGGCGATCCGCAACCGCAGTGCCGACTGTGCTCGTGCTCTTGTCAGGGCGGGGGCGGATGTTGACGTCCGCTGCAGGAACGGCTGGAGGCTCCTCCACTTGGCTGTCTCGACCAATGACAGAGTGTGCGCCAAGGTATTGATCGACGGGGGAGCGAAGATTGATGCCAGAACAACTGACAAGTATGGCAGGACCCCCCTGCACTTGGCGGCTTGGGCCGGCAGAAAAGAGCTCGTGCTGTTGCTGCTTGCGGGCAAGGCTGATGCCAACGCAATAGACAAGACCGACCTGACCCCGCTCGACTGTGCTGCGGGTGCCGTTGAGGAGTTGCTTCGAAGGCATGGAGGCAAAACCTGGAGCGAACTCGACGCTGAGGAACAAGAAGAGCACAAGTCCTATGGTGATGGCGCGAGAAATCGATTATGATAGTTGGCAAGGTGGCCCCTCCTATGCAGGGGTCTGCCGTAGGCCCGTGGGAAGATGGCAGTCCTTGTTCCCGGGCCGCCAGCTGCATCTTCCGCGAAAAGATCCCCCTGGCTGTGCCGGGGAGTGTTTCAGTTTTGCCGTCAGTTCGAATTTGCTTCGCGCACAGGCGCGAACGCCCTCTGGGGCGTGGCCAATTCGTACTGACTTCCTCTTCCCTTCCCTGCTTCCCCGCTTTGCGCCTTTGCGTGAGACCCGTCCTCTTCCCTTCCCGTTGTTGCGCCCTTGCTTGAGACCCCTCCCAGGTTTAAAATGGAAAAGGTGGCGCAGGGCGGAATTGAACCGCCGACACAGGGATTTTCAGTCCCCTGCTCTACCAACTGAGCTACCGCGCCACCGAAGTGGTTGGCACGCCCAAAGGGAGTCGAACCCCTAACCTTCTGGTCCGTAGCCAGACGCTCTATCCAATTGAGCTATGGGCGCA
>CAYLNH010000105.1:0-22096 GCA_964384625.1 uncultured Lentisphaerales bacterium | reverse complement strand
CGCCGTTTGCTCCGGAATTGGCAAAATGTTTGCCAATTCCGGAGCAAACGGCGGGGGTTCTGGTGTGCCGGCTGAACTGAAGGGGGTGTAGACACTCCCCAAGCCGAGCTTGGGGCTTCTTCGTGGAGAGCAGAAACACGATCCCGCACTCTCTTCACGCCAGGTGTAGCCACAGGGTCCGCAAAAAGGGGCGGGATCCGGTTCCGGCTCACCGCTTTCCGGTGAATGCAGCAAGACGAAGGGTCGGGATGGCGCGGCAGTGGCGCATTGCAGAAAACGGCCGCCGGGCGATCGCCCGGCGGCCGTTGGATCCTTGCAGCGCTGCCTGCAGGTCAGGCGTTGAAAGTGCCCTCAACCGACATGACCTTGCCGGCCTTCGCATCTTTGGTGGACGTCGAAGCGGCGATCTTCTCCTTGAGCTTCTCGTGGAAGAGATCCTCGTCGATCGGCAGATCAACCCACGCGTCGGTCCAGGCCGACAGCAGCATGGCGTTGGACAGCGACAGACTGTTGATGCCTTCGACGCCGGGGCCGAGGAGATCCGTGCCGTTGACAATGGCGTTGACCCAATTCTTCGTGATACCGCGATGGCCTTCGCCGTTGGGGCCCATGGGCACTTCGCATTTCCAGCATTCCGGTCTGGCAAACCCCTGCTTCGACTCTTTGAGGAACTGACTGACAGGTTGGCGGGTCTGCTGCAGATCAAGATGACCGCCCTCCAGAACCATCTTGCCGCGGTCGCCGACAATCTCGAAGCGGTTGGTGCCGGGGGCTTCCCCGGTCGTGGTGATAAACAGCCCGGTGGCGCCGTTCTCATACTCGACGTAGGCGGTAACGTCGTCTTCGACCTCGATGTCGTGGTACTTGCCGAAGGCGCAGAAGGCGCGGACGCGCCTGGGCATGCCGCAGATCCACTGCCAGAGATCGAGGTTGTGCGGACACTGGTTGAGCAGGACGCCGCCGCCCTCGCCTTCCCAGGTGGCGCGCCAGCCGCCGGAGTCGTAGTAGGACTGCGTCCGAAACCAGTTGGTGATGATCCAGCAGTTGCGCTGCATCTCGCCCAGTTCGCCGGTCTGCATCAGTTGCCGCATCTTCTGATAGGCGTTGCCGGTCCGCTGGTTGAACATGATGCCGAAGACCTTGCCGGATTTCTCCGCGGCCTCGTTCATCTCGCGCACCTGTTTGGTATAGACGCCGGCGGGTTTTTCACTGAGGACGTGCAGCCCGTTCTCGAAGCCCTGAATCGCCAGGGGCGGATGGTCGTAGTGCGGCGTCGCGATCATGATGGCGTCGACCGCGTCGGCGGCGAACAGTTCGTCGGCGCTGGCAAAGCGTTTGACCGAATCGTTCAGGTTCTCCCCGGCCCACTCGAGGCGGGCGGGGTTGATATCGCAAACCGCGGTCAATTCGGCGTTCGGGACGTTGCCGTCGTTCAGGTAGCGAGCGTGGTTAGACCCCATGCCGCCGATACCGATGATACCGATGCGAACGGTGTCCATGGAAAGGTTCTCCTTGTGGTTTTCGGTGATGGACGAGGGTCTACACTAGTTTGCCGGCGGGCAGATGCCATCCGAGCCGGGCGTTTTTGCCAACGTCGGCCGCCGTTGAATTCGACTATGAAAATGCTATACTGTATATGCGGCAACAAACGGAGAATGTCAGGCTCACGGGATGGGTCCGGACAACAGTGACAGCACTGGCCAGGGACCCGAGCCGGCGAGGTTGGAAACGAGCAATAACCCAGTAGAGAGGCACGCCATGAGGGAGAAGATAACAGTTGCGACAACACCCGGACGTCTGCTGTGCGGCGTCGGGTTGATCCTGGTTCTGGTCGGCTTGAGTTATGGCCGGCCGCTGCCCCGGTATATCTCGGTGCCCAAGTGCGAGAAACCGGTCATGTCGACGGACGCCAACAACGATCTGTTCGAGAATTACCCCGCGTATGACACCAGCTCGAAACGGCTGACCGTCCAGCGCGCCGGCTGGGAGGGCGAAGACGATTACACCGCGGTCACCCGGGTCTGCTGGACCAAGGACGGGCTGTATTTCCGCTTCGACATCAAGGACGACAAACCGCAGCCGTCCACCAACATGTCGATGCGCAATCTGACCGGCGACTACATCCTGCTGAAACTGCAGCACGAGACGGCGGGTCCTGAGCCCAAGAACGATCCGTTCTATGTGCTCATGCTGCCGAACCCCGCCAAGCGCCTCTGCCTGGCGGCGATCGAGAGTGACAAGGTGTCGCGGACCCGGATCGGGCGGCCGCGCACCAAGCTCTTCAAAACCGGCGACAACGCCTACGCCGTCATCCTGCAATTGCCGGTCAAGTCCTGGGTGGAAAAACCGCGGAAGACACGGGTCATGCGGGCTCAGATCATGTTCGGTGATTCCGATACCAAAGGGAAAGTCGACCATGTGTTTGCCCAGTTCCCGCGATCGGAGGCGAACTGGAGCTTCAAGGATGCCGTCGGCACGCTGCATTTCGTCGAGCATGTCTGGGCGAAGGTCACGCCGGCCAAAGCCAAGTACAACAGCCCGAAGGTGACGTTCCTGCTGGACTACGGCAACCTGGACCTGGTCAAAGCGGATCTGCAGTTGACCTTCCGGGATCCGAAGGGCGAGGTCGTCAAGGTGATGGAGGAGTTATATCGCCTCGAACCGGGCACGGCGAAACAGGGGGTGAAACTCAAGCTCGATCTTTCCGAACTGCCGAAAGACCTGAAGTGCCGCGTGGAAGCCAAGGCCGGTATCGACTACGACCCCGCGACCTTCCACATCCAGCGCGACGACAGCGAGGAGGGCGTCGCCTACTGCCCGGACCTGATTGAGAAACGGCGCAAACGGACACCGCGCCCGCTGCTGGCCTATCGCAAGGCCGCGCTGATCGAAGAGACCTTCCGCCAGATGGCCGGCGGCGGCGAAGTCATCTGGCACGTGGGCCGGTATGATGCCTCCTCGGCGGAATTCCCCGAGCTCATCCGGAAGACCGGCCCGACGTCCATCACAATCCCGAGTCAACAGGACATCAGCAAAGAGATTCCGTGGGCGATTTTCGGCGGCGCCGACCATCTGGACAAGATGAACGAACCGCTGATCGTCAACCTGGATCGCGATGCCCTGAAAGGCCTGCCGCGACTGGCGCCGGACCTGCCCCGCTATAAATACCTGTCGCAGCAAAGCAAGCCCCGCCGCACCTCGCAAGACGCCCGCCAACTGCTGTTGCTCGGCGTCCTGACCCAGCATATGAACCCCGACCAGTACGCCGTTGTCCGCATTGCCAATCAACTCGGCCGCGTCGTCCTTGAACAGAGATTACGCCCAACCGAGCACCAGGCCGGCACCAATCACGCCTATGTCCTGCGCCTCTGGCTCGACGGCAACGACAAGGAACTGCGGATCGACAATCCGTCGCCGGACGGGCCGCGCTTCGAGATCGATTTCATGGCGTTGCTCAAGGGCGGTCCGGAGACCGGCTTCCAGCCCAAGCGGCCGGCGCTGCGCTTCACCGGCGCGCCGGAGGCCGAGCAGTTCACCAAGATGCTGTCGACCAACCTGTTCTTCATCGAAAACTATCTGATCGACGCCGGCGGCCGCACCTATTCCTCGCCGCCCGGCGGCCGGTACCGCGAATTCCGCTTGCGCGACTTCGGCATGCTGATCAACGAACTGCCGAATTGGGGCGCGACCGACACCGTCGAACGCCTGTGGCGGGAGCTGGCCTTTATCTACTCCCGAATCACGCCGCGCGAGACCAAAGAATCCAGTATCGGCTTCCCGCTGCTGGTGTCCGGCGCCTACAACGCCTGGCGCAAGACCGGCATGGAACGGCGCAAAATCACACGAGTCTGGCAGCCCGTCATCGAACGCCGCCTGCAGGAAATCGATGAAAGCGCCGAAGGCAACCAGCAAGGCCTGGTCAGTGCCGGCGGCGAACTCGGCACACCGCCGCGTGAAGGCGGGGCGTCCGCCCCTGTCGCGCTGGCCGCCCGGGCCGCCGTCAACGCCGGCGCCCGACTCTACGAGGCCATCGGCTACAAGCAGCAGAAAGAGAAATGGCTCGAAGTCGACAAGAAACTCGAAGCTGCGTTCGAGAAGAACCTGGTCGCGCCGCCGGGCGGTCAGAAACTGCACTCCGCCGCGATCTACCCCGCGGCTCACGGCTTCCCCGAAGTCAAAGGCATTCAGGTCGCCTTCCCGGAGGATTGCTGGCTCTTCGCCCGCAACGCCAATAACTCACCGATCGGCTACAGCAACGGCATCCGCGTCTTTGACACGCCCTACATCTTCGCCGGTCTGCATTTCTGGACCGACGTCATGGGCTTCGGCATTTCCGAGCGACAGCACAAGCAACTCAACCGTACCCGGGTATTCATGCTGGATCGACCGATCATGAGTGCTGATGTCACCCGAAAATACGGCATCGTCACCTTCAAGAGCTGCGCCAGTCAGCTCTGGTTGACTATGGCCGGGCTGCTGCTGGAAAACCAGAACGTCTATACCAAATCCATCGACGCGTTTATCCGCTATAACTTCGATGAATACACCCCCATCCCCCCCGGTTCGGACATCGAGCTGTCGCCGTATACCGTCGAGGAGAAACAGAACGTCTCCGAGAAAGGCAGGAACCTCGGCGGCTCACTTGACGAATGCAGCGCGATGACCACCGTGACGGCGTTGAAGGTCGGCCGGCTGATTGCCGGCATCGACGACAGCGAGTACCGCAACCTCAAACTCATGCCCCGTCTGCCGACGACCTGGAAGACGATCAGCGCCAGTGACTGGCTCATCACCCACGACACGGAAGACTCGAATACCACAAAAATCGACTATTCCTATGAACGCTTCACCGGGAACCGCTACAGCCTGAAGCTGAAGGCTGAGTCCCCCCTGCGGCAGGTCACCTTGCGGATCGGCCCGTTCCCCGGCGGGATCCGCCGGGTCAGTGTCAATTTGAACGGCCGGATGTCGACGGTCGCCCCGGTACGCATCAACGGCCCGAAATGGGTCGTCGTCACCGAGAAGAAGGTCCGCAACCTGGATATCTCCGTCCGCCCCGTCGGCTTCTAAGGGCTGCCGCAAGGATCAGTTGTGCCGGGAGCAGTATTGGTTCTCAGCCAGACCTGGCCGACGATCACGGCGAGCCGTTCGAGGAAAAGATTACCGCGGCTGAGAGCCGAAGATGCCCCGGCACGACGGAGGCAATTGCGCCACAGAATGCCGAATAGCTCCGGCGCCAGCCCAAAGCAGGCATTTGCTTCAGCCCGGCCCCCAAGCAGCGCCGACCGGGCAAGGCCCGCCGGACCGGTTGCCGCCGAGACGAGCTGCAGGTCAACCGGGCAAAGACAGGCATGACTTGTTGCAACTGCTCTCCGGCCGGCGGCAAATGCGCTTCCGCCTGACGCGCGATTGCGTTCCCGCCTGCCGCGCCTTTCAGCCCGGCGGAACTTCCGCGGCGGCAACGAGGTCGTATAAGTTGGACGTCACCGGGGATTTCACCGAAATCAGGGAGACTTGTGCTTCGATGCGGCATGCCGTGCTCTCAACAATCGCCATTGCATTCATCGCCGTGACCGGCGTCCGCGCCGGGGATTCGGCGGCTGATCTCGCGACGCTGGCGGCAATCGGGAAGATTGCCGAAGGCCGGGAACTCGCCGCCAGGATCGCCGAAGCCAAGCCAACCAGCTACCGGACCTGGCTGCAGCTGGCGGACTTCTACCACCGGATCCACGATCCCGATCGCACGATCCAGATGCTCGAAACGGCGATGCCGCTGATTCGCTTTGAACGCCGGCGCCAACAGGCCGAGATCATGCTCGCCGAGGCCCTCGGCGAACGCGGCGACTATGACTCCGCCATTGTCTTGCTCCGGATGGTCGCGCAGATGTCGCAGGAATCGGACATCAAGGCAGAAACGAAGCGACTGATCGCAGCGCTCAAACAGAAGCAGAACGAACCGATTGCGGCCCGCGTTGTCGGTATGTGGGCAACGCCGGCGCCCAAATCCCGGACGACCATCGACGGCTCCCTCAAAGACTGGGACCTCTCCGCGCAAGTCATCGCCTGCGACGACGTGATCCACGAATACGACCGGTACCGGGCCGCGATCGCCATGATGTATGACGACGAGTACCTGTATGTCGCACTCCACTTCCGTGATCATACTCCCCTGTCCAGCGCCATCGACCCGAAAAAATCGACCCACGCCTGGCTCGGCGACTGCGCCCAGATCCGCATCCGCGTCGGCCCGCGCGTGACCAACTACGACTGCTGGTATCACAAGCCGACCGGAACCGCGGCGATCATGGAACAGCAGAACTTCACGCCCCGAGGCAGCGGCGGTGAAGACCACCTGCGGACGGGCAAGCCGGGGGATCTCGGCGACGGCTTTGCCATGGCCTTCCGCGTCGACCCGGAGGCGAAGGGCTATGTCCAGGAAATCCGACTGCCGTGGGAGACGATGGCCGATGAAACGCCGACAGCCGGCGATGAAATCCATGCCTTTCTGCAGCTGTTCTGGGGAACCACGCAACACCGAAAACAAATCGATGTCAACCCCCGCAAACCGACGAAGAACACCGCCCACCTGTGGAAACGACCGCGCCAATACGGCGTCGTTACGCTGAGCCCCAAGGGCAAGCTTAAACTGCTTGAGCCCCGCTGGAAGGCCAAACGACAGCATCGACTCGCGCGGCAGAAGGCATTCCGCGGACATACCGATACGATTGCAGAAGTCGCCTTCCGACGCGGCGGCAAGCAGCTTCTCTCCCTTGGTGAAGACGCCGTTATCCGGCTTTGGGATCGCAACGGCCGGCCCCTGAAGCAAATTAAGACGGCCGGCCGCCACAAAACCATGGCCGTCGCGCCCCGGGGAGGCTGGATCGCCATCGGCGGCGCCGACCGGAGAATCCGGTTGCTGCAGCCCGAGAACAGCGGCACGCCGCGCCCCCTCGGCGAACGCGACGGAACCGTCTGGGACCTGGCTTTCGCTCCCGACGGCCGGGAACTCGCATCCACCGGTTCCGACGGTAAAGTCCGACTCTGGCAGGTCAAGACCGGCAGGCAACTGCAGGTGTTGGAACTCGGCGGCACCGGCCGCGCGTTGGCCTACAGTCCAACCGGCGATCTGCTTGCCGCCGCGGGCCTGGACCGCCGCATCCGTCTCTGGCGTCGCCCCCGACTGCAAGCCGCAGGCACGCTCTCGGGACATCGTTTTGGCGTTCGCTGCCTCGCGTTTTCGCCGGACGGCAAGGCCCTCGCCTCCGGTTCCAACGACTTAACCGTCCGGGTCTGGGATGCCGCTGCCGGCAAACCCGGCGCGGTGCTGCGCGGCCATTGCAGTCCGGTTACGGCTCTGTGTTTCACGCCGGACGGCAAGCATCTGATCTCCTGCTCACTCGACGGCTCGGTGATCATGTGGGACCGGCGCGATCAACGGCGACTGATTGTGCGCGAGGCCGATGACGTTGGTATACTGACGGCGGCCGTCAGCGTCGAAGGCAAGGCGCTGGCATTAGCCGGCCGCAACCGCCGGATCAACCTGCTGCGCCTGCCCCTGAGGAGGCCCTGAATGCGATACCTGTTGTTTTTTGCCGCCTGTTTCTGCGCCTTCACCGCCGGCGGTACGGAATTTGCCGCGCGCCGCGACGTGGAACTCGCACTCAAAAAACAACAGCGCCTGCTGCTGCAGCCGAACTACCGCGTCGCGGCAGACCAGGCGGCACTTGGCATCCGCTTCGGCCCGGACACGCTGAAGACTCACGCGCTGTATCTGAAACAGATCAAGCAGAAGCAGTTCGTGTACATCAGCCCGACCGGCGCAATCAGCGGCGTCGCCGCCGCCGCCGGCCGTCTGCAGCAGGCCGGCGAGCTGGTCTTCAGCCGCGACAATCAGGTGGTCCTGTTTATCGATGACCGCCCCTTCCAATTGCCGGGCGAGTGGCAGCTCTACTGGGCTGCCGCCAAGGCCGAACACCCCAGGGTCCGCAAGATCTCCTACCCGCGCCGGCAACTGGCCGACAGCTTCATGCGCACCTCGTTGACGGCAGACAGCGACTGGAAAGTAGTCGCCGGCAAGTGGACCATGCGGCAACACGGCGGCGGCCTGGCGGAAACCGAAGCGGAGATTGAGAACTACAGCGTCCAGCGCGCAGTAAATCCGTTCTCGGTCATCGGTTCCCAGTCCGGCGTGCTCAGCCTCGGCAACCGCCCCTGGTTTCACGCTCACGTCGAGGCCCGCTTCTATTTCGGCCGGCCGAAAACCGGAAACGTCGTCGACTGGAACAGTCTCCCGGTCGGAACCGACATGATGTTGGCCCAGGGCCGCCTCGACGGCCGGCACGTGGCCTTCGGCTGGTCCGGCAGCGACAAGCGGTTCCTGCTCAAACAGCGGTCCGGCAACGGCAAATGGGAAACGCTGTGGACCGCGCCGGGTAAGCGCCCGCCCGTGACGAACTGGGTCCGCATCGGCCTGAGTGTGGCGGCCGGCTGCCGGGCCCGGGCCTGGCTTGACGGCAAGTGTCTGGCGGACATCACCCTGAAGCACCGCATCGAAGGCCCGCTCCACGTGATCGCCGGACCGGATGAGATGGAGTTTGACGATGTCCGCGCCTGGACCTTGCCGGCGCCCGCCGGCCGCGGCGCCGCGCTGTTCGTCCAGAGCCGACAGTTCGCCGGCAAGAAACGCAAGGGCCACGCCGACCCGAAGGAGTACCTTGCCTGGACCCGGTCGACGGACACCTTTGTTCAGCGTACGGAAGCCGTTGATGAACACTGGCGCCATGCCGTGATCCTCTCGCAGATGCCGCTGATGGGAGATTTCGACTATGAAAGCGTTCCTTACCACAAGGATGCCGGCAACCTGCCCACCGGGATCTATCAGATCCGGTTCCTGACTAAAAACCCGGAGGACCCCTTTGATCTTGATCGGCTGCAACCGGCGGTGACGCTGGAATTTCTCCGCGATGAACACGGCTGGAGTTGCCCGGAACTCGACGGACTCGACGAAGAAAACCCGGCATTCACGCTCCGCTTCCGCCGCCGGGCCGCCGACAACAATCGGATCGCAGTCCAGGTCGGCAACCGCTACATACCGGTGAGCAAACCTGTCGACGGCCCCGTCCACTTCGCCGTCGCCCGGCTCCTGCCTGCCGCTGCCCGCCCGCGCTACCCCAGCCCGCGCCACCATATGATCTACTGCCCCAACCTGACCAACGAGTTCTTTGAACAGGCTCCAACCGACTGGAGCTGGGTGGAAGGCGCCTTCCGGATGGACTCGCGCTGGGCCTGCCAGGACCAGTGGAACTTCCTCGCCTGCGGCTCCGTCGGCGTTCCCATGATGGTCAGTAAACGACGCTATAAAGGCCACCAGGAGCATGAGTACTTCATGACCATCCGCCCGGTCTATCCCTGGGACGCCGGGGACGACACCTTCGAATACGACCCCCGGCAAGACCGCGGTTTCAAGTTCTTCCGCAAACACAACGGCTGGTATAACCGCCACGATCTCAATTTCTCCTTCTGCATGAACGGCCGCGATCCGCTCAGCGGCTACAGCGTTGTCTACGCCGCGGCTGACAACCGCGAAACCTGGCTGATGCGCCGCGGCAGGATCGTCGCCAGAACCACCGAACAACTGATCCCGACGGCCAGGAACCACGGTGTCGTCCACTGGCGCTGGTGGAAGTTTCACGTCCGCAAATACGGCCGACGCATTCGCGTGCAGCTCAATGACCAACTGCTCTTCGACTACACTGACGACGATCCGCTGGACGGCGGCCACGTCGCCTACTGGTCCGTCCGCAACGGCTTCATCGTCTCCCGCGCCATCAGCATGGCCGCCGGCTTCACAACCCGTCCTCACGTGCTCTACGTCGACAACGACATCCCCAGCGGCTGGCAGCCGCTGTGGCGGGACACCGTCACCTTGAGCCGCGGCAAGGCGCCGCTGGACACCGTCGTCACCAGCAACGCCGGCGCCGGTTTTCACGCGGTCCGCTGGCATTTCGACAACCCGGTTGATCTACAGCGGACCCCCATCCTGGCACTGCCCCTCCAACTGCCGCCGGAGGCCAGGCGAAACCTCCATCTCCAGATCGGCGACACCTCCTATCTGATCCGGTTGAATGCGCCGACGACCGCGATGAAATCACTCTTGACCCGCGAGTTCGAAACCGGCGAACAGTTCCAGCGGCAACCGTGGCCGGACGAGCAGGTCCGGCACTTCCTCCTGGGATCGGCAGCCGTCAAGGACCGCCTTCGTTTTGATGTGCTCGCCGCCCTGAAACGGCTGGACGCCGTGCCGGACGGACCGCAGACCGTCACCGTCACTCTCGGCAACACAAGCAACGCCGACTACCTGCTGGCCGGCAACGGCGGCAACACGGCCGGCACCACCGTCCGTCTCGGCCGCCCGGCGTTCCTCCCGGCCGAGTAGATGGTCTCGGCGGAAGTCTTTCCGCCACGGATTGCCCGGGCTTTGCGGCTCGCGGCCGGCGGCGGAAGGGTTGTGTGCTGCAGCACATACCCATTTTGGCCAACGCCCCCGAGCCCGAAAACGGGCAACTCGGAGAGCGGGTCAAAGCATCCGGCCGGCGGCGGTGCCCCCGCAAAGCGGGGCAAGCACGAAATGTATCCCGCCAAGGCGGGACACGATGCTCGCATCGCTTGTTCGACGGCGCCTTGCCGGACCGGCGTCCGGCCGCCGTCCCTGGCTGAAAAACATATGCCGAGCCCATCCAGAACCGTCAAGACTGCGGGCCGCCCTCGCGTCCCGCCGGTCCCGATGTTATCTTGCCGCTGATGATCCAGACGAACGACAACTACGCCGCCGACCGCGAACGCATGGTTCGCGACCAATTGCAGCGGCGGGATATCGTCGACAACGCCGTTCTTCAGGCAATGCGCGAGGTGCCGCGGCATGAGTTCGTGCCGGAGTCCGTCCGGTCCCGGGCGTATATGGATTGCGCCTTGCCGACAATGAACGGGCAGACCATCAGTCAGCCGTATATGGTCGCGGTCATGACTCAGTTGCTGCAGGTTGCTCCGGGGCAGTCCGTCCTGGAACTGGGCACCGGCAGCGGCTATCAGGCGGCGGTTCTGGCCGCTTTGGGCGCGGCAGTACACACGATCGAGCGCGATCCCGAACTCAGTGACTACGCCCGCGGCAACCTCGAGCGCACCGGGTTCGGCCAACACGTCACCTGCCATGTCGGCGACGGTTCGCTGGGATTGGCGGAACTCGATTGCTTCGATCGCATCCTGGTCACCGCGGCAGCCCCGCATATCCCCGGGGCTGTCCGCCGGCAACTGGCCGACCCCGGGCGGCTGGTTATTCCCGTCGGCCGCAGCCGTACACACCAGGCCCTGACGATCGGCGAACTGCACCACGGCGAATGGACCGAGACCACGGACTTCAGTTGTGTGTTCGTTCCGCTGGTCGGTGAAGACGCCTGGTAATTCCGCCTTTTTTGTCCGGCGCCTGTTGCACCCGTTCAGCAGGCCGTTACCTTGGGTTTTCAAACCGCAAACAGCCGCGATGGGTTCGGAGCGGCGATGGTGGGAACACAGACTGCAGGGACGGAGAGCACACTTCGCCCTTGGGAGATGAATCACTCATGCGCTACGTTTTTGTTTCGGATCTGCACGCCAACCTGCAGGCGTGGCAGACAGTGCTGGCCGATATCACGGCCATGGACGTCGACAAGATCATCTGTCTCGGCGATGTCGTCGGCTATGGCCCGCGTCCCGCCGAAGTGCTGGCCTCGGCTTACGCGAATGTCGATCACTTCGTCCTGGGCAATCACGACGCCGTGATCGGCGACTTCATGCCGGCCGACTGCTTCAACGAAGACGCCCAACGGATGATCGCCTGGACCCGCAGCAAACTGGACCGCAAGGCCGTCAAGTTCTTTCAAGACGTGCCGCTGGCGATCACCGGCGCCGGCTTCCGCGGCGTCCACGGCTCCCCCGACAAACCGGACGAATTCGGCTATATCATGGACGAAGCCGATGCCCGGCAGGCCTGGGCCTGCTTCAGTGAGGAGGTCCTGTTCGTCGGCCATACGCACGACGCCAGGCTGCACTACCTGAACCTGGAAGGCAAGTATCGCTGCGTCGAACCGGTGGACTTCGAGATCGAAACCGGCAAGCGCTACATCGTCAATGTCGGCTCCGTCGGCATGCCGCGCGACGAGGACTTCCGATCCAGCTATGTCATCTACGACAGCGACGAACCCTCCGTATCATTCCGGCGGTTGCCGTACGATGTGGAGTCCTTCCGTCGTGATGTGCGCGCCCGCATCGGCGAGAGCCGTCAGGCGGACTGCGTCCTGGCAGCGTTTGATGAGCAGCGGCGCACGCCGGTGCGGGAACAACTGGATTTTGCCCCGGGCTCGACACGTCTGCGAATGCCGGCGGTACAGGAACAGCAGATCGACGTTCTGAAGACCAGGGCCTCACGCTGGCGTCTCAGCGCCGCCGCCCTGCTGCTGATCTGCCTCGCCGTCACCGCCGTAGCCTGGACCCGGCTCCGGAACCGGCCGCAGTTGCTTGAGGAAATCGGGGCGCCGGGCGGAGAGATTTCCCTTGCCGGCCGAGCCCCGAACACTTCGCTCTCGCTCTTGCCCAATGCAGTTTACACCCGTAACCAGCCGCCGCGGGGCTGGAGCTACCGCCTCCACGACGCCAACGCCCAAACCGTGGAGATCGCACCGGAACAGGGCCTCGTACTCGAAAGCGAAAACGCCGAGGCCGACATCGAAATCGCCCTGCCCCCGATCCGGCTGGCCGGTCGCCGCAAAGCGCAGATCCTGATCACCGGACCAACCGCGGAAAAACTCGACGGCGAACTGCCCGTGCTCTACTTCGACGAAGTCTACGAGGACGGCCAGACCAAAGAGAACGCCGCCAGCAAGCCCGCCGTTATCCTCCGCGACGGCACCATTCGAATCCAACGGACAACCCGGCGATTGCCGAAATCAATGAGATCCCTTCAGCTACGGCTGCGTTGCCGTTTCCAGGGCCGTCTGCAATTCAATCAATGCGTCGTGATCCCGAAGGAATAGCGACATCGGCCGTGAGAACTGGGGGTCGCGTTCGTGCACTCCGAGAAGAGGCCACAAGCTCAGCGAGCAGCTGAAGCACTTCAGGTTCTTCTGTAGCCGCCACTCCTCACGCTGAAGGCGTGATAGTCCTGAGCCTGGGGTTGGCGAAGCCTGCCCCAGGATACATGGCAGTACGCATCAACGCTGAAGGCGTTGCAGTCGGCTTTGCTTGATTAGCGGCCACAGTTTTTGTGGAAATGCTCCAAACGTTCCGCGAAAAGATCCCCCTGGCTGTGCCGGGGGAGTGTCAGTTTCCCTCCAGTTTTGCCTTCGCCCCGACTCCCCCGCCGTTGGTTCCGGACACGGCAAATATCTTTGCCGTGTCCGGAACCAAAGGCGGGGTTTGTGGTGGGCCGGCTGAACTGAAGGGGGTGTAGACACTCCCCAGGCTGAGCCTGGGGCTTCTTCGCGGCGGGGTGGCTTGACCGGCTGAGGTGAAGGGGGTGTAGACACTCCCCAGGCTGAGCCTGGGGCTTCTCCCCGGAAAGAAGGAGCCCGATCTCGCACCATTTTCGCGGCAGGTGTAGCTACTCCTTCGGCACCGGCGGCACGTCCTTCGCCGCCTCCTTTGCCTTGCGTTCGGCTTCTTCCGCCGCCTGACGCGCAGCTTCAGCCTGACGCTTCGCTTCTTCAGCTTTGCGTTTGGCCTCCTCCGCCTTCTTGCGGGCCGCCGCCCGCTGCTTCTCGGCTTCCGCCTTGCGCTTTTCCCGTTCCGCCTCCATGGCCTTCTTCCTGGCCGCCGCCTCCGCCTTCTTCCGGGAAGCGGCTTCGGCGCGGGCTTTTGCCTGTGCTTCCTCGTGCGCTTTCTTCGCCGCCGGCACCTGTTTCCAGATCGTTCCAACAAGTTTCTTCAGGTTTTCTTCCCGGACTGCACTGTCGGCTTTCAACGCTTTCGACTGTTTCTCATAGGTCTGTTTCAGTTCGCGCAGTTTCCGTTCATTGGCCGCGATACCGCCAACCAACTCATTGACCTGCTTGACCGACTCGGCATCAATCTCGGCGTTGTAGCGTTTCAGTTGATCGCTTACCCGCCGCAGATCCCGCATGAACCGCAGTTGCCGTTCGGCCAGATGATACTCAGCATCGACCGCCTTCAGGTCGGTCCAAAGCTTATTGATCTCCGTCCGGTCAGCCTTGTTCTCATACTTGGCCGCGAGCACTTCATAGATGCCCGCGAGTTTGCCGGCAGCAGCGGCCACCGCCTGCAGACGGGGCTTGAGGAAGGCCGGCGCATCTTCCGCCTGGGCTGCATTCCGCTGACTCAGTTTCTTGAGTTTCAGCCCCGTCTCCCGGCAGTGCACGACTTTGTTCAGCCGCTCCTGTTCAGCCTTGATCTCGGCCAGCTTGGCCTTGATCGCTGCCGTTTCATCGTCCGTCTTCTTGCCCTGAGCCCACGAGGCCGTCCCCGCAACGAACAACATTGCCGCAACCATGAACGTCCGCATTTTTCGTCTCCTCTGTAGTTTCCGATAGCGAAACGTACCGTATAAACGGGCGGCGGCCAAGCCGAAGACCGACGATCGTGTGCCTGTCATTTCTGTTGACCCGGGCCGACTCGGGAGGAACTGCTACGCTGTTTCCCGGAATTCGGTTCGCCGGCCGCCGGGCGGTCCTGCAAGAACGCCGCCAGACCTTCCGGATCGTCGGTTCCCAGATAGATCCGGACGCCGCGATAGCGGAATCGGACGCAATCGAAACCCCACAGGTTGCAGGCCTGCCAACGCCCGGGAAAACCGTGAATCCCCCAGCCGTGCAGGAGGTTTGTCCTGCCGGGCTCCGGGTCGCGGATCTGATCATAGGCAAATCGCTTACGAAAGAGGCCGACCGGGCCGAAGCGCGCCAGCAGGGCGTCGCCGTCGTCCTGGACCGTCAGCGTCTTGAAACAGAACGACAGACCAACCAGCAGTATCGCCACCGCAAGAGTAATCCCAACGGCCGCGGGGGCCTCGGTGGTCAGGATGCCGATGGTCAGACAGAGCAGCGCGCTGCTCAGCAAAACCAGATGAAGCTTGCCGTGCTGCGTGTGGCGATAAGCCATGTCGGCTCCTTTCACGTGTTTATCCGAGGATACGAAAGCCGCGGACGATGAATGTAATCAAAACCTGAACACAGGCAGCCCCCGCCGGCTCCGAGACCATCTGCGCGGCTGGACTGGCGGCCGTCGCCGGCTACCATCCCATCTCCTGCAGCCACTCAGCGGCGAGACCGGACCACGTAGCCACATGCGGCTGTTCCGGCGCCAGCCCGAGACCGTGATGGCCTTCCGGGTAAACATGCAGCTCAAAAGGGATCCCGCACCGGCGCAAAGCGCTCGCATACAGCAGGCTGTTCTCCACCGGCACCCCCGCGTCCGCCGCCGTATGCCAGAGGAACGCCGGGGGCGTGTTCGGATCCACCCGAATTTCCAGCGACAGCGCCCGGCGCTGCTCGGGTGTTGCAGTCGGCCCCAGCAAGCTGTCGAATGAACCCCGGTGCCCGTGTTCACCACAACTGGTCACCGGATAGCAGAGAATGGATGCATCCGGCCGGCACGACAACGCCTCGACAACGTCGTCGACCGCGGCGGGGACCTCCCGGTGCAGTACACTGATACTGCCGGCCAGATGGCCGCCGGCGGAGAAACCGAGGACGGCAATCCGGTCGGTACGAATCTTCCATTCGTCTGCGCGGCAGCGTACCAGGCGGACGGCGCGGGCGGCGTCCAACAGCGGCACTGGATGCCGATTGGGCGCGACCCGATACTGGACAACGAATGCGTGACAGCCGGCATTGTTGAACGCCTCTGCCACCGGCGCGCCCTCGTGGTCCGCCCGGTGATTGTAGCCGCCGCCGGGAAAGATCAGCACGGCGCCCTTCGGTTTCAGCGTGGCGACGGTGAAGACGTCGATATACGGCACGAAACCGTCGTCGGCGTTGAACTGCGGCGGTACCTCCGGCCAGAGCGGCACGGCGGCGGCGGGAATGGTCTGCGTCATGCGGTCGAATCCTGAGTTTGCTGGGCTGCGGCGCTGTAAAAGAACACGGCGCGTGCTATTTTCAGAGCTCGCAACGAAGGGAACCTTCATGTCTTTGAGCTTTGAGGAATTTGCCAAGCTGGCGGCGGATTACAATGTCATCCCGCTGGTCCGCGAGACGCTGGCCGACGTTGACACGCCGATCGGACTGGCCCAGCGACTGCGCGGCCGGGGGCCGTACTATCTCCTTGAAAGCGTCGAAGGCGGCGAGAACTGGGGCCGCTATTCCATCCTCGGCTTCGATATCGACAAACAGTTCCTGATCGAAAACGGCGTTGCAGTCCTGCGCGGCGCCGACGGAGAGGACCGCTTCGACGGCAATCCGGTGGACGCCTTGCAGACGTATCTGGCGCAATTCCGGCCGTGGACCATTCCGGGGCTGCCGCGTTTCTTCGGCGGCGCGGTCGGCTATTTCAGTTTCGAGTCGGTCCGTTTCTTCGAGCGCTGCGGGGAAGTCAAGCCGAACACAACGGCCTTTGCCGAAGCCCACTTCTTCATCACCGATCACCTGGCGGTGTTCGACAATCTCAGCCACACGGTACAGTTGATCTGCTGTATCCATCCGCAGGAGCATGACGACCTCGAAACCGCCTACCGCTCGGGCCGGGCCGCCCTCGACCGGATGGAGGGCCTCCTGCACGAGTCACCGCCCCGACAGCCTGATGCCGACGGCCGCGACATCGAACTGCGCCTGAATATGTCCAAGACCGCCTATGAAGACATGGTCGAGCGTACCCGGCAATACATCATCGACGGCGACGTCATCCAGGTTGTGGTCGCGCAGCATTTTGCCGCAGACATCAGCGCGCCGCCCCTGGACATCTACCGGGCCTTGCGCTACATCAACCCCTCGCCGTACCTCTACTATCTCGACTTCGCCGACGGCCGGGCGATCGCCGGGTCATCTCCGGAAGTCATGGTCCGCGTTACCGGCGACCGCGCCGAGCTGCGGCCCATCGCCGGCACTCGGCCGCGCGGCAGGACCAGCGAAGAGGACGCCGAGCTGGCGGAGGACCTCCTGGCCGATCCCAAGGAACTGGCCGAACACGTGATGCTCGTGGATCTCGCCCGCAATGACCTCGGCCGGATCGCCGTGACCGGTACTGTCAACGTCAAAGAATACATGGTGATCGAACGCTACAGTCATGTCATGCACATTGTCAGCCAGGTCGAGGCAAAGGTGCGCGACGAGTTCGACGCGATCGACGTATTCAAGGCGAGTTTTCCGGCCGGCACGCTGTCGGGCGCACCCAAGGTCCGAGCCATGGAAATTATCAACGAATTGGAGCCTGACCCCCGCGGGCCCTACGGCGGCGCTCTCGGCTATATCGCTTACGGCGGCGGCATCATGGATCTGGCCATCACCATCCGCACGGTCGTGATCAACGGCGAGACCGCCACCGTGACCGCCGGCGCCGGTATTGTCTTCGACAGCGTGCCGGACACCGAATACCACGAGACCCGCCACAAGTCCCGCGGCATGCGCCGTGCCCTGCAGTTGGCCGAGAACGGACTGCGACTGGAGGATGCCGACCAATGATGATCATGATCGACAACTACGATTCCTTCACCTACAACCTGGTCCAGGAAATGGGCAAGATCGGCGCCGTGATGGAAGTCCATCGCAATGACGTGATCACCGTCGACGAACTGGAGGCGAAGGCGCCGAACGCCCTGATTATCTCGCCCGGCCCCTGTACGCCCACCGAAGCGGGCATCAGTGTTGAAGTCGTCCGGCGGTTTTCCGGGCGCGTGCCGCTGCTGGGGGTCTGCCTCGGCCACCAGAGCATCGTCCAGGCCTTCGGCGGCAAGGTCGTCCATGCCACACGCATCATGCACGGCAAGACGTCGCCGGTGAGGCACAACGAGCAAGGCATCTTTGCCGGCGTTCCCAATCCGTTTGCCGGCGGCCGCTACCACTCGCTGGTCGGCGAGCGCGACAGCCTGCCGGATTGTCTCATGATCACGGCGGAAACCGAAGACGACGACCGCGAGATCATGGGGATCCAGCATCGGGAACACCCGACCTACGGCGTGCAGTTCCACCCGGAGTCCGTCCTGACGCCGGACGGCATGCAGGTGATGAAAAACTTCCTGGACCTGCTGTAGCGACGAAGCGCACTGCCGTCTTGCCGCGCCCAACTCCCAATCATTTTCGCGCTCTCTTAACACTTGCTGCTTGCCAAGTTGAGAAGATTGACTATATTCTGACATGTTGGCGGGCGTACTGGAGAGAAGAGGCGGAAGCCAGGGTTTTTGGAAGGAATTGTTGTGCAGACTTCCGAATCCACGATTCTTGTGGTCGACGACGACCCCGTACAGTTGGAAGCGGCGTGTTGCCTGCTGCAGCACTCCGGCTACGACACGATCCCGGCACAGAACTGCCGCGAAGCACACCGCCTGTTCAAACGCGATCAGGTCGACCTGGCGTTGATCGACATCATGCTCCCGGACGGTTCGGGCGTGGAACTGCTCCAGCACTGGCAGCAGATTGCACCTGAGACGCCGTTGATTATGGTGACCGGCCTGAACCAGATCAGCAAAGCCATCGAGTGCTTCAAGCTCGGTGCCGCCGACTATATCAACAAGCCCATCGATCCCCGGCGACTGCGCGACTGCGTCAGGGAAGCACTCGACCTGGCAGACCGCCGACACGAAACCCAGCACGGCACCAAGCGGAACGGCCATCCCTCCAGTATTGCCGGTTACGCCATTGAACGGGTCATCGGCGAAGGCAGTATGGGCGTCGTCTACCTGGCTCAGGGACCCGGGCCGGACGGACGCAACCGCCATTTCGCCATGAAGGTCCTCAAACGCCTGACTGCCGGAGATCCGCATGCCCTGCTCAACCGGAAGAAGCGCTTCTTCAGCGAAGCCCGGGCCACACTCGCGGTCAAACACCCCAACGTCATCCGGATCTACGATTACGGCACCCGCGAAAACAACATGCCGTTCATCCTCATGGAGTACTTCGTGGGCGACACGCTCGAGGACCTGACGACGGCGCGAACACTGTCGCTGGGGCAGAAGTGCCGGATCCTCGAACAACTTGCCGAAGCCCTCGCGGCAATCCATCAGGTCGGTATCTGTCATCGCGATCTCAAGCCGGCCAATGTACTGGTGAACGACGGACTCTATGCCAAGCTCATGGACTTCGGCATCGCCCGTCTGCGGGATTCTTCGCTGACGGAAACGACGGACGTCTTCGGCACACCCGCGTATCTGTCGCCCGAAGGCTTTAACTCCGCCAAAGTCGACCATCGCTCCGACATCTTCTCCTTCGGCAGTCTGGCTTACAAGTTGTTCACCGGCCAGGCGGCTTTCGCCGCCGAGAACATCCCGGCCATCGCCAACAAGGTCGCCTACGAAGACCCGGTCTGGCCGCGGCAGCTCAATCCGGACTTCCCGAAATCCCTGGACAAGATCATTCGCCGGACGCTCCGCAAAGAACCAGGCAAGCGCTACCAGAGCGCCGCCGCCGTCCTCCAGGACCTCCATGCCGCCCACCGGAAACTGCGATAGACTCCCCTTCCCTGCTTGCCTAATCCCTCAACGACGAGGAAGGAGTCGCAGCCCGTGTCTGCACGCAGCGCAATGCCGAGCGTGGAATCGGAGACAGTGACGACTACATCCATAGCGCGGACTCTGTTTGGTCGCGGGAATGCGTGTGCGGAAACAGTACGTTCAAGATCAACGCAGGAGTGTCTCTTGACGCTGACAGCGATGACAGGCGCTGGCTCTACCTCAGGTTGTTCTGCGCGAAATGTAGACTCATTGGATGCTGCGGGGATTGGAAGAACGAGTATATCGGCTACCAAGACCTGCTCAATTGAGTATAGCTGCCCGGACATCTGGGTGCGCCGTATCCCGCCATGGCGGGACAAGTTGGCAGATTCACTCCGCCTTGCGGGTCGGCTCCGATCCGACTGAAGTCATCCCGACCGCCCATGTTGCGCGAACGGCCACGGCAGGGCCTATATCTCGCACCTTCAGCACTCTCTCTTCTTTTTGAGACCGAGTATCTTGGGCGATGCCCAAGGCTGGTATGTGGCGGGCCGTCGGCCCTGAGAAAACGGAGGACAAACCAAACGCTATGGCATTTCCGTGGACCCCCCTGCCGGCAGTTGATCTCGGCGGCACAGGCTGTAGTTGCCAGGCGCCCTACAGAATATGGCCCAAGCGCTCTTTCTTGGTCTGAAGGTAGAAGGCATTGTCGGCTTCCGGCGGGATGACCAGGGGAACGCGTTCGTTGACCACAATGCCGTTTCGCCGCAGACCATCGACTTTGGCGGGGTTGTTGGTCAGCAACCGCAGGCTCTTGATCTTCAGGTCCTGGATGATCTCGGCGGCCACACTGTAGTCGCGGAGGTCGGCCGGGAAACCGAGTTCGACATTGGCGTCGACGGTATCGAGGCCCTGGTCCTGCAGGCTGTAGGCCCGGATCTTATTGATCAACCCGATCCCGCGACCTTCCTGGCGCAGATAGACGATAACGCCCTTGCCTTCCGCGGCAACGGCCTTCATCGCGGTCTCCAACTGCTGGCCGCAGTCGCATCGGGCGGAGCCGAAGGCGTCGCCGGTCAGACACTCGCTGTGCACGCGGACCAGGAGGTCCTCGGCGCCCTCAATATCTCCCAGCACCAGGGCGACATGTTCTTTGCCGTCGGATTCGGAGAAGTAGCCGTGCAGGACAAAGTCTTCGGCGGTGTAACGGCACGGCATCCGGACGGAACCGCTTTCCGCCAGGAAGTGCTCGAGCGTATCCAGATGTTCCGGGATGTCCCGTACCTCCTCGCGGTACGCAATCAGATCGGCGATGGTGACCCAGAGAAGCTTGTGTTCCGCGGCGAATTCCCTGATCTCCGGCACGCGCGCCATGGTCCCGTCGTCGTTCATGATTTCACAGATGACGCCGGCGGGTTGTTTGCCGGCGAGGCGCGCCAGATCAACGATGGCCTCGGTATGACCGGCACGCGCCAGCACGCCGCCCTCGCGCGCGACCAGCGGAAAGACGTGGCCGGGGATGAAGAAGTCCTCGTGCGTCGCGTCCGGATCAACCAGCAGCTCAATGGTCCTGGCCCGGTCGCCGGCGGAGATGCCGGTGGTGGTGCCTTCGCGAGCGTCGATCGACAGCGTGAACGCGGTGCCGTGACGGTCTTTGTTGCCGGGCATCTCCGGCAACTGCAGGTGGCGGGCGCGCGCCGCGGTAATCGGAGCGCACACCAGGCCGCGGCCGAATTTCGCCATGAAGTTCACGATCGCCGGAGTCACGGCCTCGGCGGCACAGACAATGTCCCCCTCATTTTCCCGGTCTTCGCTGTCGGTCACCACGATCATCTCGCCGCGGGCAATCGCGGCGATGGCGTCTTTGATCGTATCAGGCATGAAAAAAGCTCCTCGAAAACCACTGTCTTCGGGAGCTGCACATCAATACCAACGGGTCCACTCGGTCGATCCGCGGCGTTGTCTTCTCTCATCCAGACTGTCACTGTCGGTGCCGGAGTTTCACCAGCTCTGCCGGGCTTGCGCCGGGCTCGCGGACTTTCACCGCCGGTCAGGAATTTCACCTTGCCCCGAAGACAACGGGGTTTCTGCTGAACAGGAGATCCTGTTATTTGTCAATCCTCAAACAATACGTTCCGGCCACCCAAAGAGCAACCCCTTTTCCCGAAGATAAGGCAATGCCTGTAAGTACTCGACCGCGCCCGTCTGCCGGTGATGCAGGGCTCCAACGCGGCTGAATGTCCAACCGACGAATGTGCGTCTGGTTTCCGCCCTTGGACATTGGGCGTTCCTCTATTGATGTCCCCGACAGAAGTCGGGGATGCGCGGTCGAGACGCCCGCGGCCACGCTCGGAAGCAGTCCGTCTCTGACAGTCTGCAGGAATTCTGTCGGGTGCATCCTCTGTTGAGTATTGGATATCTCCGCCAGTGCCCCCCGTCTGCCCCGCTGGTGCGGGGAAGCAGGGGAAACGATTG
>CAYLNH010000104.1:0-22231 GCA_964384625.1 uncultured Lentisphaerales bacterium | reverse complement strand
GACTCTTGAAAGTCTCTCAAAATGTGAAGTTATTTCCGCGCGGACCCTAAGCAGCAGCCGGCCTTCGGGGCATTCGAACCGGATGAATTTCGGGATCTTGTTCAGTTTCTTGGCGTCGGTGCCCCAGAACCGGACCATGGGCCGGTTGTTGGCGATGTAGCACAGTCCTTTCTTGTAGCGGGAGATATTGTCCCGGCGTGAGGCGTAGTCGGACGACGGACAGGTCAGATGATCCATGTCCGGCCGGTAGATCGTCTTGCCGTAATGGTAGGTATCCCGGCCGCCCATGTAGCCGAAGTTCTTGTCGACGAGGTAGGAGCATCAGTGCCGCGGATGGACGTACCCGCCGCTGTAGGTGCCGTCGCGGTAGTCGGAGGCCAGAATGTGGCCGTCAAAATCGCTGCCGTACAAGCAGATGCCCAGTCCGAGTTGGCGCATGCTGTTGGTGCAGACGGCGGCCTGCGCGGTCTCCCGGGCGGTGACCAGCGCCGGCAGCAGCAGGGCGGCCAACACGGCAATGATCGCCATCACGGTCAGCAGTTCGAGCAAGGTGAATCGAGTTCTTGTCTGCATGCGTCTCACCAGTTCTTTTGGAGTCCCAGGGCCGTCCGGCTCCAGACGACTCGATTATTGAAACTCGGATTGAAGAATTGCAGTTGCAGGTAGGGCGCGGGCCAGGTCGGCACCCAGGCGGTGTCATAGCCCCAGGTGTCGACATGGCCGTCGGCGAAAGAGATGTTGCAGCGGTTGCGCGCCATATGCGGGATATACCAGCCGCAGGAGGAGTTCCAGCCGTGGGCGGCGGGGTCCCAGAACCAGGGCCACCAGTTGGGATTGCCGTCCTTGGACTCGCCCAGCATGCAGGTGATGTCCGTGCGCTGGAGTTCGCCGAGCTTCGTGGCGCGCGGTTCGGCGGCGTTGGAGTTGCCCCACGGATCAACCGGTGTGATGCCGAAGATCTCATAGGGCACATTGTAGTTCCAGCAGTTGCCGCCGACCTTGTCGGCGGCGGGAATGGACCCGGGGCGGCTCGGGCAGCGCAGGATGTCGACCCGCGCCTTGCCCCAGTACGTGTTCGGGTTGCCCTCGGGAACCAGAAAGCCGGCGTCGACCATGCGATGTACCCAACTGGTAAACCATTTGCCGTCGCGCCAGTTCTCCGTTGCCGGCGGCAGCCAGTCGTCGTAGTCGTCGGTATACAGCATCATCGCCTGGGTCGCCTGCCGCATATTGCCCATGCAGACGATGGTCTGCGCTGTCTGTTTGGAGCGGCTGATGGCCGGCAACAGCATGGACGCGAGAATCGCGATGATCGCAATCACGACAAGCAGTTCAATCAGTGTGAAGCGCGGAGCGTCGGTTCGCGTCGGGCGGGCTCGGCTTTTCAGAACGCTCTGCATGTCGTGGTTCCTCAACCTTCGAGGTGATTGGCCGGCAGCCGGCGAAACGGTACGCTCACTGCCGGGAGGTCCTGTTCGGGATGGGCGATGCGGGCGAGAATGCTCTCGACCGCGACGCGGCCGAGTTCGTCCTGCGGCACCTGCATGACGGCGACGGGGTGGCCGGCGATCAGTTGCGGGCCGTCGGCGAAGGTGACCAACGACAGATCGGCGGGGATCTCCAGGCCGGCGGCTGTGGCGGCCAGATGCGCGGCAAGAAGATCGGTGCCGGCATATCCCATGAGGGCCGTCGGGCGATCGTCGCGGCACAGGATTTCCGCCAGCGCCGCCTGCGCGGTCAGGTCGGCTTCGCCGGCGCGCGATTCGGGCGGCGGCAGGACCTCCTGCGGTTTCAGACCCGCCCCCTGCATCGCGGCGCGGCAGCCGTTGAGACGATCGGCCTTGCTGTAGTGCAGAAAACCGTGCGACTCGATGCTGCGATAGCCGATGTCGACGTAGGCGATCCGGCGATGGCCGCGCTGCAGCAGGTCCTCAACCGCGCGGCGGCCGGCAGCGAAGTCATCCGGATATACCGCGTTCGTGCGGCGTTTGATGTTGGTCCAGATTACCGGCAGCCCGCTGTTTTCGGCCAGTTCCTCGAGGCCGTCGGGAAGATGGAGCTGGTAGTGCATGAAAATCCCGTCGCAGCAGAGATCCCGCAACAGCGTCGGGTCCATCTCGGTGGTCAGTCGTTTATCCGTGAAGGTGTCCACCAGCAGATGCATATTGTTGGCGGCCAGATGGCGCGACAGGCTCTTCAGGAACGGCTGCGGCACGTTGCTGCGGTGCGGCTCGGTGCTGAGAATCATGGAGACCGTGTTGAACTTCTGCGTCGACATGGCGCGGGCGGCGGCGTTGGGCATGTAGCCCTTGCGGGCGAGGGTGCGTCGGATCTTCTCGCCGCGGGCGGCGGTGTGCTTCCAGGTTTCTTTGTTGTCGCCGTTGACGAAGCGGCGCACGGTGCGCTCGGAGATGCCGAGCTCCTCGGCGACTTCCCGGAGCAGTTCCCGCTGGATCATAATTTTGTCCTCGCTGTCAATTTGGCAACGTTGACAATATTGCGCCGGGAACGCCGGCGTGCAAGGGGATTTCCGCTTTTATTCAACAGAAGTTTGCAATTCGACCTCAATTTATCCAAGTTATCGGACAGGAGGCAAATTTCGCGTAGGAGGCGAATCCCGCCCATGAGTCAGGAGGCAGAATCCGGTATTCTGTCGGCCTTGCGCTTGTATCGTGACCAGATGCGGCGCGTGGCCACAGTGTTGCTCGTCCTCAGTATCCTGGGGTTGAGCATCTTCGGCGTGTTCATGCTGTATTCCACGTCGTCCGCCACCCACGGGGAAGCCCTGCTGATCAAGCAGGCGAAGTGGATTGGCGTCGGCATTATCGGCGCGGCGATTCTTTATTTCTTCGACTATCGCTGGATCTGCCGGCATCGCGGCAAGGTCCTCCTGGCGGCGGCGTTGCCGCTGGCGTATCTGGCCGGGGCGCATATTGCGGTGATGCGCGGTGTGCCGGCTGCGCAAGTGGACAAACTCCCCTTCCTCCACGGCGTCAACGGCGCCTACCGCTGGCTGTTCTTCGGTTCCTATTCGGTACAGCCCGGGGAACTGGCGAAACTGGCGATCATCATTTTCGTTGCCGGCTATTACGGCAGCCATCCGCGCTGGGCGCCGAAACTGAAACGCGGCGTGGTCTACCCGCTGCTGCTGGTGGGACCGGTGCTGTTGCTGGTTCTGCTGGGCGGCAGTCTGAGCATCACGGTGATCACCGGCGCCGTGTTGTTGACCATGCTCTTCGTTGCCGGCGTGCGCCTTCGCTACTTCTGTATCCTCGGCCTGGCGTCGGTGCTGATGATTACGGGGGTTCTGGCGTTGAGCACCTCCCGGCTGAAACGGGTGACGGAGTCCTGGTTCAACCCGGAGGCCTACCGGAAGACGACAGGATACCAGTTGTATCACTCGCAACTGGCGCTTGGTTCCGGCGGCATGTGGGGGTTGGGGCCGAACCGCAGCCGGATGAAAGAGGCCTATCTGCCGGAAGCGCACACCGACTTTATCATGGCGATCGTCGGTGAAGAGCTTGGCTTTGCTTCGATGGTCGGGGTGATGCTGGTATATCTCCTGCTCGTCGGCTCGGCGTTCTGGATCAGCGCCATGGCCGCCGACCGCCAGGGGATGCTGCTGGGGGTCGGCATCGGCGTCTCCGTCGGCATTCATGCCTTGATCAATCTGGCCGTGGTCAGCGGGGCGTTGCCGACCACCGGCGTGACGGCGCCGTTGATCAGTTACGGCGGGTCGAGTATGTTATTGACCTGGCTCGGCATCGGGCTGCTCGGCAGCATTGCCCGGGTGGCGCAGGACGAGGAGTTCTCCGAACCGGTCGCTGTGGTGCGGGCCATCCCGGGCCTGGAGGACCCCATGGAAGAAGGCGAGATGTCCACATGAACGAATCAGTGAAGCGCTGGCTGCAGGCGTTCGGCGCCGGTTGTTTTGCGGCGATGATCAGCAACTTCGTTTTCTGGTTATTCTGGCAGGCGCACATCATGGTATCGGTCGGTTGCGAGCTGCGGCCGGGGCATCTGCCGGACTGGCCGTATCACACGGTGCTTCTCGGCGGCTTCTACGGCCTGCTGCTGCTCATCGACTGGGGGCCGAAGCAGGTGTTTTCGCGGGGTCTGCTCTTCGGTCTGATTCCGTCCCTGCTGGTCTTTGCGTTCTTCTTTCCGCAGCGTATTCCCCGGCAGGGCGCGTTGGGATATGGCCTCGGCTGGATGACGCCGGTCTTCATCCTGTTCTACAATTCCATCTGGGGTTTGATCACCGCCGGCCTGCTCGACCGCCGCGGGGATTAGCTACACCTGGCGCGAAAAGGGTGCGGGATCGTGTTTCTGCGTTCCGAGAAGAAGCCCCAAGCTCAGCTTGGGGAGTATCTACACCCCCTTCAGTTCAGCCGGCACACCAGAACCCCCGCCCTTTGCTCCGCAAATGGCAAAACGTTTGTGGCTTGCAGCGGCGACTCCTCACGCTGAAGGCGTGACAGTTGTGAGCCTGGGGTTGGCCATAGCCTACCCCAGGGAGAGGCGCCGACACGGATCAACGCTGAAGGCGTTGCAGTAGGCGTTGCGGGTTCAGCGGCGAAGACGCCGATAGTGATCAAAGCATCGATGTTCTCATGCGTGCGTTATGATGACTGAGCAGCATGTATGGCAGCCAGTGATCGAAGATCGCGACAATTGCGGCCGGGGCGATGGGAAATGCTGCAGCCAGACCGATACGCCGTCTACGCTTCATGCTCCTGGGTTTCCGGTCCGGGGGTTTTGGGGTTGCGGAAGCGCCTGCCGACAGAGGCCGGCATGCGGCGGGCGATCTGGGCCGGCTGGTAGCGGTATAGCCGCGGCGAGAGCATGTTCCGCAGAAAGCCCGGGAGACCGGTCAGGCGTCGCCACCAGGGAAGGGTGGGGGATGAGATGCGGCGCCATTCGCGGCAGAACTTGGCGGTCAGTGTGCGATCGGCGGTAACGCCTTTCGGCCGGCGTTGATCCAATTGCTGCAGCCAGTCCCGGCCGTGTTCGTCAAGTGTCGGCAGTACGTGGTCCGGGAGCGTCGGCTGAAAGTGGCTCAAGAGGTAACGCAGGGCGTCGGCCAGCGCCAGATCGGCGCGCAGGTCATGGGCCAGCGAGAGCAGAGCGTCCCAATCCAGATGTTCCGCGCGGCGGATAATCATCATGGCGTCGGCAATCCAGCGGCTGGGGTTGACGTTGTTCCAGCGATTGCCGTGGATGCAGGTGTGGAACAGATGTGCCGTCGCGGACAGCGTCGGCAGATCGCGATTGAGCAATCGCAGGGGTTCGGCTGTCTCCCACAAGCGGGCATGTGCCTCTTTGACGGGGTAGGTGCGGTGGAGCAGCCAATGCACATCGATGGTCTGTCCGCTTGGTGCGGCAACATCGAGGCCGTGCAGGGTGCGGGCGACGAAGTAGAGTCGGGGGCCGCTGTGTTTCGGCTTCCAGCCCCGGCGTTCCAGCTCCTGCATGGCAGCCACGCCGTGTCCCGGGCGCACCAGAATGTCGCCGTCGCTCATGGGCCGCATACCGGGATGCGGGTAGAACTGCTGGGCCAACGCCGCGCCTTTCAGCACCAGCGGCACAAAGCCGGCGTCTTGCAGGATGTCCACGGCGTCGACCACCGTTCTATTGATCAGTTGGTTCCGGCACCAGTTGAGTCGGGCGATGCCCTTGAAGCGGCCGGCGTAGGGCTCGTCCACCTCGAATTCTTTCAGGCGGTGGTAGAGCAGGGCCAGCAGTCGGAATTCCCCCTGTCGCGGCTGATCCGGGTCGGCGACCTGCCGCCAGGCGAGGTAGGCGTTTCGCGCCGCAGCCGTCGGCGCCAGGCACGCCTTGAGCAGGAGCAGATCGCGCTCTTCGAGCGGGCCGGCGGCAACGCATTCGAAGGAATGCATGGACATGGACGGTTTGAGGATCATGTATCGGGTTTGTCCCTGGCCCGGCGGCGGCGTTCCAGCATGGCCCGGGCGGCGGCAACATAGTCCAGGCGCTGGTCGAGATGGGTGACGCCCAGGTTTTGCGCGTGAATGCGGCGCCGGTGCAGACAGTCCGGCAGACAGGCATAACGGACCCCGCGCGCCTTGGCCCGGCTGAACCACTCGATAAACTCGCCGACTTCGATGTCGGCGTCGAACGGTCCGACGCGGTCCACCGCCGACCGCCGGGCCATCATGGTGCCGGCGCAGAAGCCCGGTTGCGGCGCGCCGGCCCTGGCCGCGTCATCGTCGTGGAACTGCTGTGTGTGGCAGAAGACCATCTCCAGTTCGCAATCCTCGCGGAGGGTCTGTAACTGGCGTTCCGTTTTGGTCGGGAGCCAGAGATCGTCACTGTCGAGGAAACAGAGGAGATCGCCCGTCGCGGTCGCGATGCCCCGATTCCGGGTGAACGGCAGGCCGCGGTTTTCCTGCGAGAGGATCTTCGCTGTCGGACAGGCCGCGCGCGCCGCCGCGGCGGTGCCGTCGGTGGAGCCGTCGTCGATCACGATGATCTCGTCGGGGACGCGGGTCTGGCGGCAGATGCTCTGCAGCGTTTCACCGATCAGATGTTTGCGGTTCCACGCGGGGATGATGACGGAGATCGTCGGTTCAGACGCCATTGGCCGCCCTCCGGCGTTTCAGCGACAGGGCGACTGTGTCCAGCATCTCCCGGTGGATTCGCTGTACCAGCTTCGACTGGTTCTCCCGGTGAATGCGGCGATGCAGGAGTACTTCCGGCAAGACGTTCAGGCGGATACCCGCGTCCCGGCAGCGGAGGGCGAAGTCAACATCACTGCTTGTCTGGAATTCACAATTGAAGTTGCCGACGCGGCGCAGCAGGTCTCGGTGGATCAGCATGGTGCTCGGCAGGATGGACGGCAGGGGGCGTTCGAGCAGTTCCGGTTTCAGCCATGCGGGCCGCTCGGTGTCGTCCTCGAGATACCAGATTGAGTGGGCGAAGAGAACCTGATCCCGCGGCGACTCCCGCAGGACGGGGAGCTGCACCGCCAGCTTGTCTTCCGTCCAGGTGTCGTCCTGATCGATGAATGCCAGGTAGTCGCCGTTCGTTCGGTCGCTACCGGCGTTGCGCGCCGCTCCCGGACCGGCGTTGTCCTGCCGGACGTACAGCACATCCGGGAATACCTCGACCACGGCGGCGCTGCCGTCAGTTGAGCCGTCATCGACCACGATCACTTCGGCCGGCGCCCGGGTCTGGGCCAGGACGGACTTCAGGCAGTCGGCCAGATGGCGTTCGCCGTTGTAGACTGGAATGACAACGCTGACGGAATCATCCATGCGGTCTGGTCTCCGGATCGGCATGGTCCGACAGCTTCGCCATGGACCCGGCTTGTCCCTGCGCCGCGCGCCGGCGGTCCAGCGAGTGCTTCATGACGTCGACCAGGCTCTGCATGTTGTTGGGGAGGTCGAGGGTCATGTTGCTGTCGTGCAGTTGGTATTGGAGCGTGACCTGCCGGATGATGCGGATGTTGAGAGAAAGCTCTCTGGCGCGCAGCAGCCATTCGTGATCCTCGTGGAAGCGCAGGTCCGGGTTGAAATGCCCGACCCGTTCGAACGCCCGTCGCCGGTACAGCCCGCTGCCCAGATGCACATGCATGAGACTGTTTTGCGGACCAAAATGGATGTCGGGCAGCTCACGGTCGTCAAGCGTCTGATAGCCGATCAAGCCCAAACAGATATCGAGGTCGGGATCGTCTTCGAAAGCGCGGAACTGCAGTTCAAGCTTGTTCGCCGGCCACAGATCGTCGACATCGAGGAACGCGATGAACTCGCTGTCAGCGTGTTCCAGGCCGGTGTTCCGCGCCGCCGCCGGGCCGCCGTTCGGACGTTGCAGAACGACGACGTCCTCACCCAGGTTCTGCGCCACGGAGACCGAGTCATCGGTGGAACTGTCATCGATTACGATGATCCGATAGCTTTCGGGCAAGGCGGTCTGCCGGCGCACGGTGTCGACGGCGCCGGCCAGAAAACGGGCGCCGTTGAAACACGGCATGATCACACTGAGGCCGCACGCCGTCACAGGACCTCCTTGATCTGCGGGGGAATCTGTTCGAGCTCGGTCCCGGCATTCAGCCAATACACCGGCAGCGTCCGGACCAGACGATCGAGCTTCGCCGCGGCTGCCGCGCCGAACCCGGGCAACTGGCAGATGGTCGTCGGCGCCAGTGCTTGGTAGGCGTCGACCGTGCGGGCCGGCGTCAGGCTGGAGTCCTTTTCGCCGGTGACACGGGGGACAATGACGGCCTGCAACGGACACCGCGTCAGCATCTGTTGCGGTCGGTGTTCATTGACGTGGATGACGGCTTTCTCGCTGCCGCGCCGGTCGGGATTGCTGATCAGCGGCTGCAGACCGGGGAAGCGGTGCAGGTTGTCGTTCTCGATCTTGGCGGTGTTATAGAGGCTTTCGACAAACGGTTCCGGCGCCGTCTGCAGCAGGATGTAATCGTCGTTGAGATAACCCATGCCGGCCTCCAGACAGGCCAGGGTCGAGGTTGTTTTGCCGCTGCCGCTTTTGCCGGTGATGAGCACTGCGCTGTCGGCATTGCCGACGGCGCCGGCGTGGGCCGGCTGGAACGGGTCGAACGCCAGCCACCAATGCAGCAGGTCGCGAACGGGAAACGTGAAGATCCACCAGTACAACTCCCGCCAGTCGCGGAACCAGAAGACGGCGACGCCGCGGTGGCGATCAAACAGGCGGAGGATGTTGATGTGCGGATAGTAGTTGACCGAGTAGTGATCATCGTTCCATCCCATGATCTCGCCGTTGCGGCCGTAGACATTCGGCGGCCAGGGCGGCGGCGGCATGTCGACGCCGCACAGCACAGAGTCGAAAAACAGAATCCGCAGATCGGCGGGCCGCGCGTCGGCCGGCGGGATCTCCCGGTGCCGGCAGGCGCGGGCCATGGGCAGCATGGCCTCGTGGGCAAATTCAAGGTCGACGCGCCGTCCGTTTGCCAGGGACAGGGAGACAGTCTGCGGCTTGCCGTCGGCGGCCTCCGAGAAGAGGTCTTCCATTGCGGCGATATACGGTGCGGCCCGGCGGCCGACTGTTTGTTCAGCAGACGTATTCATACAGTTCAGATCCGGTCTGAAGGTCAGCAGTCCTCACGGCGCGGCAAAGCGCGCTCCAGTCAGCAGTTCGACCGCGGCTGACTCGCGTCCTTACGCCACACGTCGTTGCGGGGTTCCCCAGTGGTCGGCAAGCCCCGGTATCGCCGTTTCTCCGTTTCGTGCTATTCAAGTTCAGTCGGTTTCGGCATTGGGCACCGCGGGCCAGCCGGTTTCGTCGACATCGTGGATGGGATCGAGCAGGAAGAGATCCTGCATGTCGTCGAACTTCGCCAGTGTCGGCGGTTCGTAGGGCTCGCCGCACTCGCCGAGATCCGCACCCGCGACCGGCCCCGGCGCGCGGACCACAAGCTGTTCGGCCAGCAGGTCGGCGATAAAGGCTGCGGTCTCTTCCGGCAGTGTTGCGGCCGCCGGAAACCGATCGGTCAGGGCGGCAATCAGGTCGGCTTCGACAACGCCGTTTCTGATTGCGTGCCAGATGTTCTGCCCGCAGCCCGTGACGCTGTAGTAGCAGCCGTTTTCCAGACTGACGATTACCACTTCGCCGTCGTATTCCTGGTTGAGAATGTTGGAGTTGGCGAGCTGTAAAATTTCCGTCATATGCATTTCCTGTGCTTTCCCGTGACCGTCACAATAGGGACTGGCCCGGTCATTGCAAGACGGCAAAGCTCCGGCAATGACGAAATTGGCCGGAAGGGCGCGCACGTCGTCGGCAGGCGCATTATGGTAACCGGTCACGGACACAGCAAGCCTAAACCTGGTGGCAGCATGGCCGATATCGCTCTGGAGACCACGGATCTCTGCAAATCCTACAAACGCCCCGAGCGCACAATCGAGGTACTGAAGGGGATCAGCATCAAGTTCCCGGTCAGCACCTTCGTGGCGTTGGCGGGCCAGTCCGGCTGCGGCAAGACGACCTTGCTGCAGCTGCTCGGGGCGCTGGACTCGCCGACCTCCGGCGATGTCGTCTGTTTCGGCAAGTCGCTGAGCGATATGGGCGCGTTCCGCCAGGCGCGGCTGCGACGCGAGGAGATCGGGTTCGTGTTCCAGTCATATCAGTTGCTGCCGGAGTTCAGCGCCCTCGAGAATATCCAGATTGCCGCCCGCCTCGGTAAGCTGGGCGGAGCCGAGGGCCGGCAGCGGGCACAGGAGCTCCTGGACCGCGTCGGCATGGCCGATCGCGCCAGGCATCGGCCGCCCGAACTCTCCGGCGGCGAACAGCAGCGGGTGGCGATCGCCCGGGCGCTGGTGAACAACCCGCGGATTATCCTCGCTGACGAACCCACCGGCAACCTCGATCCCAAGAACAGCGACGGCATCATGGAACTGCTGCGCCGCCTGCAGGAAGACGAGGCGCGCACCATCATCATGGTCACCCACAGCAAGTCCCTGGCGGCCGTCGCCGACCTGACCTATGTCATGGAGAACGGTCAGGTTCACCGTTGAATCGGCGGATCGCCCGTTGACGCTGCCCTGAAGTTGCCCTATACTTCCGGTTTCCAGACTTGCGGGGCGGTGCGGCCCCGTCGATGGCCAGAAACGAACTGAAACGATGCGATGACGAACAAAGAGAAAAAAAACAATACTATTGATGAGCCGGCGGCTGCCGCGGCTGACGAGGCTCCCGCTGCAGAGCGGGATGCCGACGGCGAAACTCCCGGGCAAGAGGACGAGACGGCGGCGTCCGCCGCCGCGGACACCGACACCGACGCGGCCGCCGCCGACGGCGGTGATACAGAAGCCGCCGCTGTCGATGATACCGCCGATGCGGAGGAGTTGCCGGACGACGCCAAGGTGCAGATGCTGACGGAGCAGCTCGAGGCCGCCGCCGACAAGCATCTGCGGCTGCGGGCCGACATGGACAACTTCCGCAAGCGCAAGATTAAGGAAATGGATGACCTGCGGCGGAACACCAAGATCGCCACGCTCGAGGAAGTCCTGCCCGTCATGGACCAGTTCCAGATGGCCGTCGATGCAATGCGAACCACCGACGACGTCGAAACCGTAAAACACGGGATGGAACTGATCCTGAACAGCTTCAATCGCTGCTTCGAGAACCTCGGTGTCGAGAAGATCAAGACACAGGGCGAGGAGTTCGACCACAACCTCCACGAAGCGATTGCCACTGAGCCGTCCGCCGACGTCGAGCCGGACCACGTGATCAGCGAGTGGAAGGCCGGCTACCGGCTGGGCGACTATCTCCTGCGCCCCGCTGTGGTTGTGGTCAGCAGCGGCGCCAAAGCCGCTGATGCCGATGCTGATGAGCCCGTCGCCGAGCCGGACCGCGATTCCGCCGACGCCGATAATGACGCCGAGCCGGACCGCGATTCCGCCGACGCCGATAACCTCGCTGCTGAGGGCGAAACGGACGACGACGCTTCCGACTCGAATGTCGCCGGTGAGGACGAGGACAAGGAGTAGCGGCTGCGGCCGCCGTGACCGATGGCGAAGGACTACTACGAAATTCTGGGCGTCGATCGCAGCGCCGGCGAAAGTGAGATCAAGAAGGCCTACCGCAAGCTGGCGCTCGAGTCACACCCCGACCGCAACCCCGACGACCCCGATGCCGAGGCCAAGTTCAAGAAGGTCTCCGAAGCCTACGCCGTCCTCAGTGACTCGCAGAAACGGGCGATGTATGACCAACTCGGGCATGACGGCTTCGTCAATCGCGGCCGGTCCGGTATGGGCGGCGCCTATGCCGCGGACCCGTTCGATATTTTCGCCAGTGTCTTCGGCGAAGGCTTCGGCAGTATTTTCGATGACTTCTTCGGCGGCGGCGGCCGCCGTTCCCGCACCGGTCCCAGTCGCGGCGCCGACCTGCGCTACAACCTGCAGATCACCTTTGAGGAAGCCGTTTTCGGCGCCGACAAGCAGTTCAAGATCAAGAAAGCCGTCGGCTGTGAACGCTGCAAAGGCGAAGGCGCCGAACCCGGGTCGAGCAAACAGACGTGTCCGCACTGTCGCGGCAGCGGGTTCATGACCATGAGTCAGGGCATCTTCAGCGTGCGCCAGGCGTGTCCGAACTGCAGCGGCACCGGCGAGGTGATCAGCAACCCCTGCAACAAGTGTCAGGGCCGCGGTCACATCCAGGAACGGCGCACGATCAAGATTCATATCCCGCCCGGCGTCGATACCGGCAACCGCCTGCGCGTCGCCAACGAAGGCGAACCGGGCCATCGCGGCGGTCCGCCGGGGGATCTGTTCGTTATCCTGCAGGTCGAACCCCATGAGATCTTCCACCGCGAAGGCGAAGACATCCTGGTGGAAGTCCCGATTGACTTCCCGACTGCCGCACTCGGCGGCGAGGTCCGCGTCCCGACCATCGGCGGCGTGGCCAAGCTGAAGATCCCCGGCGGCACCCAGCACGGCGCTGTCTTCCGCATGCGCGGCAAAGGCATCCCCAGTGTCCGCGGCCACGGCCGGGGCGATCAACACGTGCGCGTCCTCGTCGAGGTTCCGAAGAAACTCTCCAAAGAGCAGACGCAAAAGCTTAAGGACTTCGCCGAAAGCCTGGATAAAGGCGCTCATCCCCATCTCGACGCCTTCCTCGACAAGATCAAAAAGCTCTTCGACGACTAGACGGTCTCGGCGGAAGTCTTTCCGCCACGGATTGCCCGGGGTTCGCGGCTTGCGGCAGGCGGTGGAATGGTTGTGTGCTGCGAAACCGATAAGATTGGCCTCAAGACCTCCTTCAGAGGCCCAACGGGTCGACATTGATGAAGCCCAGGCCATCGGCTTGGGTTGGTAATTTTGCCCTTTAACCCAGGCCTGAAGGGAAACTGACACTCCCCCGGCACAGCTGGGGGGGGGATCCTCTCGTCGCGGCGCAGCTACCGGGCAATCAACTTCGCGCTGTAGAAGCGGTGTACTTCCTCCCGCGTGTTGGCCCGGACGTAGTCGATCGCTTCCTTGATCCGGAACAGTGAGGAAAACGCCAGGTGCGGCAGTGTGGCGCAGGCGGGTGACAGCTCATCCAGAATGCCGATAATCTGCGGCGGCTCGCCGCCGGATTGACGGGTGCTTGCGTGGACTGCTCTCAGGGTTGCGTCGCTGCCATAGACGATGACGCCGTCGGCGGCGGTCAAGGCCTGAACTGCCGCCGGCATGTCCGCCACCGGCCGATGCCGAAGGTGAAACGGCAGATGCAGCTCCGCCGCCGCCAGGGCGGCGCTGCGGGCCAGCAGACAGGTGACATGATGGTCCGTCGGCAGAACGGACAGGAGGACGACCTGTGTGACGTTGCGGGCGAGCAGCCAGGTCAGGGCGCGCAGTCCGGCCTCGGCGTAATCCGGCAGGAAGAAGCTCTGCTGCGGCAGTGTCACCGCATGATGCCCGATATGCGCCAGACGCGAGCGGCCCGCGGCCCGCTGCAGCAGCTCTTCCTGTCCCGGCCACGACGGCAGGGGATGCGTGATGATGCCGTGAACGCCGGCGCCGACGGCCCACGCCAGGTACTCCCTTTCGGCCCGCGGCGCATGCCCGTGCTGCAGCGAGTAGTAGGGGTTCAGGATGAAGTCGTGGTTCATGGTATAGCGCTGGAGGTCTCGAATCAGATCAACATTCTCGGGGGACACCAGCATCAACGAGATGACGTCGCCGGCGGTCGCGTCGAGCATCGGGGCAATCGTGTCGAGGGCCCGAACCAGATAACTGCCGGACTTGCGGCGGCGTTCCACGTAGCCCTCGGCTTCGAGGTAGGCCAGCGTTTCGCGGACCACGTGTCGGCTGGCGTCCAGCAGGTCCGTCAGCCGCCGTTCGCCGGGGAGCCGGCAGCCGAGCGGGTAATCCCGGGTCGTGACGTAGCGGCGCAACGCCTCCAGACAGCGTTGCTTTTCAACGGTCAGCACGGCAGTCGTCTCTCACGTTTGCGGTTGTCGGTTCGCGAGAAGCCTGCGGTCGGGTTCGGGTTGGCAGCAACGTGTCGCCGGGATCCGCGCTTCGGCTTCGATGGCAGATCTGCGGCCCGACAGCAGCGTCAACCCGTTTCCGGGGAAGCGCTGTTACTCCTGCAGGACCTTCTTGACCACGTCGTCGTCAACCCCATGGATTCGCTTGAGCTTCGGCATCTTGCGCAGGGACGCGATCATATCGCGTTCGCTGAGCTTGTCGCAGCCTTCGATCGCGATGCCTTCGATGGGCTGGCCTTCGAGCGCCTTGATGCTGCGCAAGGACTCCAGGTTCTCCAGGCGCACCGCGGTCAGCTGCAGTTTACGGAGTGGGTCGAGGTCGCGGATCTTGCGGGAGTTGATGATCTCCAGCCGCTTGAGGGGGAGCTTCTCCAGGCCCGTCAGTTTGGTGAGCTTGTGGCAGTCCTCCAGCAGGAGTGCCTCGATCTTCGTGCCCTTCAGTTCGCGCAGGTCGTGGAACCGTTCGAACGTCCGCAGCTCCAGGCCTTTGATCGGGGTCTTGTCCAGGTTTTTCAGATGTTCGAGTTCTTCGGCGCGGTGGAGCGTGAGCACCTCGAGTTTGGCCATCGACAGCGGCGCGAAATCCAGTTCCGCCCCGCGCACGTTCGTCACGGTCAGGTGTGTCAGCGGAATGCCGAACAGCGGCCAGAACGTGTTGAACGTGCCGTTGCCGTCGATCTGCAGCCGGAAGATTTCCGTCTCCGAACCGTTGGCCGACGCGACCTCGGGAACGCCGCCCTGGACTTCGAGGCCGGTCTTGGTCTTGTACTTCTCTCGCGGGCAGATCTGCGAGTATTTCTTGAAGATAATCTCGGTCTGCTTTTTCAGGCCGTGCTTGTCGCGCTCCATGGCGAACTGGATCCACTCTTTCGGGGCTTGGGCGTCGGCGTATTTCTGTTTCGGGTCGATCGTGCCGGCGGCCTCCGGTTCCAGTTGTGCCGCGGGCTGTTCTTCCGGTTCGGCGGCGGTCTCTGCATCGACAGCTTTGGCTCCGGCGAGCAGCTCGTCCAGCTCCCCCTTGATCCCGAGTTTGCCGAGTTGCACCGGGCCGAGCGCGGCCTTTTCGTTGTTCGGCTGGAATTTGTGGACCACGAGGTAATAGAGCAGGGCGCGTTTGCCGAGCTCCTTGTCCGTGGCGGCGGCTCGTTTCCGGATATTCTCGGCGCGGCGGAACGTGCCTTTGAGAAATCGTGCTTCGTCGATCCTGGTCTTCACGGGTGTGACCTTCTTGCCGCTTTCGAGCAGGCCGAGCGTCAGGTGCGCCTGGGTGTTGTCCGGATCGACCGCCAGTGACAGCCGCAGCAGCAGTTTGCCTTTGTGGTCCTTGGCGTACCGGGCGATGCGGTTGGTGCCGAGTTCCGCGGCAAACTGCGCGAGTTGCTGGTCGAAGTTCTTCTTCTTCTGCTGGGCGAGGGTGGGGAAGCACAACACCAGAGCGAGGCAAACGGCAGCTTTGGACATACTGATTCTCCTAGATGTTAGACCCCAAGTATAGTCTGTCGCCCCCCGAAAATCAACGCCGCCCGGCGCGGTGCGCAAGCCCTCGTCTGCTGCGCTCTGCACTCGGCGTCGAGATCCCGCACCTTTGCGGCGCGGCGTTTCAGGATCGGTCACCTGCAACAGACGGCCACCTTCCGTCCCTGTTTTCCCGCCGCTCTGATCGTTTCTCTCAACCCGTCTCGAAACGAGGGACCCGTCTTCGCGCAAGGCTTCGCCGGGCAGGCAGGGCCCGCGCTGCGTGACGGAGCATGTCGGGACGCGGGACACCGACGATCACTGCGTGTAGGGATAGCCGGGTGCCTCGGCACTGAGGTCCAGGCCGATGTCCACCGCTGTCGCCGAGTGCGTCAGAGCGCCGACCGAGACGAAGTCTACCCCGGTCCCGGCGATGGCCGGCATGCGTTCCACCGTCATGTTGCCGCTGGCTTCCAGCAGGGACGTCGATCCCTGGCTGTCGCGCAGCCGCACGGCTTCGCCGAGTTCGTCGTTGCTCATGTTGTCCAGCAGGATGTAATCGGCCTGGGCGTTTAACGCCTCTTCGACCTGTTCGAGGGTATCGGCCTCCACCTCTACTTCGAGGAAGGGATATTTCTCCCGGCTGGCCTTCACCGCCCGGGCAATGCCGCCCGGGCCCTGCATGGCCGCCACCATCAGGTGGTTGTCTTTGATCAGCACCCGGTCGTAGAGGCCGAAGCGATGGTTCTCGCCGCCGCCGCAGGTGACGGCGTACTTCTCCAACAGCCGCAGGCTCGGCGTCGTTTTGCGCGTGTCCAGCAGCCTTGTGCCGCCGTCGCCCAAACCCGACGCAAAGCGTCGCGTCAGCGTGGCGATACCGCTGAGTCGCTGCAGGAAGTTCAACGCCGTCCGCTCCCCGGTCAGAATGGGCTGGGCCCTGCCGGACACGACTGCGATCACCTCGCCCGCCGCGCACTTGTCGCCGTCGGCTTTTCGAACTTCCACGGCGAGGTCGGCGTCGAGCTCGGCAAAGACGGTCGCCGCCAGCGGGATACCGGCGATGACGCAGTCCTGCCGCGCCTTGATCTCGCCGGTGACCAGGTGTTCCGGCGGAACCACCGCCAACGTTGTGGCGTCGCCGCTGCCGATGTCTTCCGCCAGGGCTTCGCGAACCAGATTCTTCAGTGTCGTTTTCGGCAGGTGTCGGTGGTGATGCATGGGTCGTCAGCCTTCGTTGTCGGGATCTTCAGTCTGTACGTCCCGGGCTTCGGGTTTCTCGGTGTTGTTGAATCCGTGCAGTACACTGACCAGACCGAGAATGGCGCCGGTCTGCATAAAGATGATCAGCGCCCCGGAGCTCGGCAGGAACATCAGCGACAGGGCGCCCAGGCCGAGCGCCAGGGTCAGTACGTGCACCAGCAGCACTGCTACCGGTCTGGAAAAGCCCATGCGCACGAAGCGGTGTGAGATGTGGTTGTGGTCCCCCTGGAACACCGAGCGGCCCTGCCGCAGCCGCACCACCGTCACGGCGAATGTGTCGTAGATCACCAGCGACAGCACGATCAACGGAATCAGCAACGGCGCCAGCGTCGGGCTTTCGGCATCGCGGTAGAACGTGGTCAGCGACCCCTGGACCGCCAGCATGTAGCCGAGAAAGTGACTGCCGGAGTCGCCCATGAAAATGCTGGCCGGAAACCGGTTGAAGAAGTAATACCCCAGTGTCACGCCCGCTGTTACCGCGCCCAGGCCGGCGACGAAGTGCTGTCCGCGATATGCCGCCACGCCGGCGAAAATCGCCGACGCGATCATCGCCACGCCCGCCGCCAGACCGTCCATGTTGTCGAAGAAATTAAAGGCGTTGATGATGAACAGGAACCAGCAGAAGGAGATGAACCACGTGACCCGGGGGTCCATCTGGAACAGAGTAATCTGGACCTTCGGGCTGTAGGTCACGATGCCCACAATGACCGCCTGCAGCAGCAGCTTCAGCTTCCAGCCCATCGGGTGCTTGTCGTCCACCAGCCCCATGACGCCCAGGGCGATCCCGCCGCCGACGACGACGCCGAGTTGCGGCAGCATCTGCTTCATGCCGCCGACATGTTCCGCCAGGAACGCGGGGATCTGATCCTTCAGTAGAATTGCCGCCGCCGCGCCGCCGAGGGTGAGGGCGGACCAGGCCACGATCATTGCCGCGCCCCCCAGCAGCGGGGTCGCCTGGTCGTGGAGTTTGTGCCCGTGGTCCATCGGCACATCCAGGAAGTTCAGCTTCCAGGACAGCTTGCGGAAGACCAGCGTGCTCAGCGCCCCAACAACAGTTGCAACAACTGCCGCCGCGATATAGAGATAGATCCAGGTCATCAGGCCGGAAGTGTTCAGTGTCCAGTATTCAGTGTTCAGTGGAAAGAACCGGTGAAAGATAGTAGTCCGTGAGCTCAGAATATCAACCGAGTACGGGCAGGCCTCGTGCCTGCCTAATCGGGACCCCAATCGATCCCCTCGGAATCAACCGAGTATGCGTAGGCCTCGCGCCTCTTCCGGTGAGGATCCCGCAGGCTTGTCCTGCGGAGTCTCAGGATCAGTCACCTGCAGAGCAATTGGCCTTTCGAGCGGAGATGCCGCAGGCTTGCACTGCGGAGTTTCACGTGGCAGGATGACGAACCAACCAACTTTTTCAGCAAATCCTTTAAAAACCCCCGGCCCCGTTCGTCCTGGTATATGAAAGGCAAGCCCGAAAGGGCAACTCGGGTCCCGCCGAGACAAGCCGCCGCTGGATTCTTCAGATTATGAGTGCTGCTGCAGGCAAGCAAACCAAACGGTCGAAACCCAAAACCGGGGATCTGTCTGCCATGATGACCGAACTCCAAGGTCCGCTTCTGCGCTATGTCGTCCAGCTCCTCTGGCCGGACGAAGCCGGCAGCCAGGATGTCGTGCAGAATACCTTCCTGCGCTACCACAAACATCTGCAGAATGCGAACGGGAAGACGTTGGATAACCCCAAGGCCTGGCTTTTCCGGGTGGCGCACAACGCCAGTATGGACGTCCTGCGCCGGCGCCAACGCCACCGGGAGATCCGGGAACAGATCAAACACGACCCAGCGGTCACCAAGACCAATACGCAAAGCGAAGTCCAGCAGCTCGAAACACGGGAGCTGTATGACCTGGCACTCCAGGAACTGAACCAGCTCCCGGACGAACAGAAGCAGGTCCTCCTGCTCAAGCACATCCAGGGCCTGACCCTCCGCGAAATCAGTGAGATTACCGGGCTCAATATCGGAACCGTCAACTACCGCCTGACGCAGGGCCTCAAAGCCCTCGCCGGCCGGATCGGAGAACAATGAAGAGCAACCGGCATTCAGGAATCGCTCCCATGATTTGCTCACTCCGTGAGCGACTGAGCGAAATCCGTTTGTATCACAAGCATCCCTGCTTGTGTTCCGGTTCCTCAGCCCCAAAGGGGCGAATTGATACAGCCCAGGGCCCAGCCCTGGGGCACATGGAACCACCGTGCGGAGCCCTGAAGGGGCGAGTTAGCCGTTGTTTTCAACAACCACACCGCGGCCGGGCCGCGGAAGGAATGTGACATATGAAATGCGAAGATGCTCAGCAACACCTCGCCGGCCTCGTCTACGACGATCCGGATATTGAGAACGAGGACGAGCTCCAGGCGCATATCGACGCATGCGACGAGTGCCGCCAACAGTTCGAGGAACTCCGCAGCACCGCCGCCGTCCTTCAGGGCGCTTTCGATCGGTTGCCCGAGCTTGAGCTCGGAGACGAACGCCGCAAGGACCTCCTTGGCGAAGACAAAGAGACGAAACGCACCGGCATGCCGCCGAAGATGTTCCGCGTCTTCCTGCAGGTCGCCGCTGTGATGCTCGTGGTCGGCCTGCTGGGGTTCTGGGGACTCACCGTCCTCAATACTCACCACGCACCCGCGGATACCGGGATGTTCGCCATGGGCAGGAGGCGAGCAGAAGCTTCACGCAAAGCCCCGGCAGCCAAGCCCAGAGAGACCATAAAGGAACTCGAGACGGAGGACTTGCTCAATGACGGCAAGGTCTATGGCGCTCCCAGTGAAACCGAGTTGAAGAAAACAGCCGCAGGCACGAACTACGACCACTCAGGCAAGGTTAGGGAAGAAATTCTGAAAGATATCCCCGGCGAGAGCACTCCTTCGGCAGACGCAGCAGTGGAGGACAATGCCCCACATGTTGCCAGGGACAATGCCGGTAACCATCCGGACAATACGTGGATGAACCGCCTGTTCGTTGATGGCCACGTTGAGGGCGCCAAGCCGGATGTCCAGAAGAAATGGAACAAGTATCCCGCCGGCAGAGAGAAGGAGCCGGCGGAACTGCCGAAGCCCGGGCCGCGAGTGCAGGACACGAGGCGGACTAAGCTGGAGAAGTTGGATGATCCGCAGGCAGGACAGACTGCGGCTGGTGAACGGGACAACGACGATGACTATGTTGAGGCATCGGTCTTCCACGCGCAGCGCGTCAACCCCTACGTCATGGCCGCCGACGACCGGTTCTCCACTTTCGCGCTCGACACCGATACCGCGTCGTACACCGTCATGCGGCGCTACATCCTCAGCGGCAAGCTGCCGCCCATGGATTCCGTGCGCATGGAGGAATACATCAACGCCTTCGACTATAACTACTCCGGCAACAGCGAGCGAGTCTTCGCGATCCACGCTAAGGCTGCACCGTCGCCCTTCGGCAAGGGCCTGGTCCTCCTGAAGATCGGCGTACGCGGCAAGGTTGTCGGTCGCGACGGCCGCAAGGCCAGTCACCTGGTCTTCGCTGTCGACACCTCCGGCTCCATGGCGCGCAAGGACCGCATGCCGCTGGTGAAGTCCGGGCTGCTCGCGCTCCTCGAACAACTCGACGAGCGCGACCGTGTTTCGCTGATCACCTATGGCCGCGAAGCGCGCCTGGTTCTCGAGAACGCGCCGGTGAAAAACAGGGACAAGATCAAGAACGCGATCAACTCGCTGCAGTGTGGCGAGTCCACCTACCTGGCTAAGGGCGTCCGGCTCGCCTACGAGATCGGCAAGCGCCACTTCCGCACCGGCCAGACCAACAGTGTCATTCTCTGCTCCGACGGTATGGCCAATCTCGGCCCGCAGGACGCCAAGGACATCCTCAAGGAAGTCGACACCTTCCGCCGTCAGGGCATTTCCTTTAACAGCGTTGGCTTCGGCATGGGCAACTACAACGACAATGTCCTCGAGCAGATGGCCAACAAAGGCGACGGCAGCTATGTCTACGTCGACACTGCGAAAGAGGCCAAGCGGGTCTTCACTGAGGAGATGGGCAAGCGCCTGAACATCATTGCCAAGGACGCCAAGATCCAGGTGGAGTTCAATCCCAAACGCGTGCGCCGCTACCGTCTGATTGGTTACGAGAATCGTGACATTGCCGACAGGGATTTCCGCAACGACAGCGTCGACGCCGGCGAAGTCGGCAGCGGCCAATCGGCCACGGCGCTGTACGAGATCGAATTGCAGGAAACCGATCGTCCCTTGCAGGCGCCGGATCTCGGTACGGTCTACGTGCGGTACCAGAATGTTGAGACCAACCAGGTCGAAGAGATCTCAAGCCGGCTGGTCAACTCCCTGATCATGAACCGGTCGCCGGAGCGTTGCCCGCGGTTCTTCCTGGCCGCAAGTGTAGCGGAGTTCGCCGAGATCATGCGTGGCAGCGAACACGCTGCCGGCAGTTCGCTGGCGGACGTCGAACGCGTGTTGAGCCAGGTGGCGAAGCAGTTGCCGCTCGACCGCCAAGTGCAGGAATTTCAACAGCTCGTGCATAAGGCCAAAGGCCTGCCTCGAGCGAAGTAAGCGGAGGTATCCGGTGATCAGTCATCAGACGAAGTCCCTGAGCTCCGTCGAAGGGTATTCAGTAATCAGAAACGCGAAGCGAGTAAGGTGTTGGGGTAGAAACGTGGGGCTCTGCCCCACACCCCGCCAGGAGGCGAGCCGCCCCCTGGACCCGGCAAAGTTTGCGCTTCGCGCGACGACGGAACTGTAACAATAGCCAAACCAGCGGCGCTTGTTACCGGCGGGACCCGAGTGCAACTCAGCAACCAACAAGGTGAGGTGCACCATGAAGGTCCCATGTAAAAACATCATGCTGACGCTGTTCCTGATGGTGATCGGAACAGCCTGTGCCAGACCCACGGGATTGGATCTGGTCAACGCAAAACTACGCGGCACGATCAACGGCCGTAACCTGCGGTTTGTCCTCGATGTGGACGCCGTCAACCACGACCGTGATCGGCGCATCCGGGTGCTTTCCGGCGATGTTGTGCTGACCGAGAAGCCCAAATTGCCCAAAGGGTGGAAGCTGTCCTACAGCGTTGCCAGCCACAGCTACTACCTGGAGATGCCGGAAGAGAGCCGGGCGAAAGTCAGCCTGGCCTTCGCAGCCCGCGCCAGGCACGGTATCCGCGGCTGGCTCGAAAGCGATTTCCGCGCATTAACCCGCGCGGTGCGCCACGTCGAGCTGGTCTCGGACCGGGCCGACATGGATATCCGGTTGCCCGGCGCTCTGCGTGTGACCCGGACGCCCGACGAAAAGGGCGGCCTGACGGTCACCGGCCTCCTCGGCCCCGATCGCAAGATTCAGATCGCGTGGAAGCCGAAGGTCGCCAAGATGGACGCCAAGCTGGTTGTTGCCGCCCGGGCGAACACCATCATCTCCGTCGGTGCCGGGGTGCTCGCCCAGGACACAGTCTATGATTTCAACGGATCTTCCATCGTTTTTGCCCTGAATTCCGCTGATTTGAGCTTAATGG
>CAYLNH010000103.1:0-22622 GCA_964384625.1 uncultured Lentisphaerales bacterium | reverse complement strand
ACCCCATTAAGCTCAAATCAGCGGAATTCAGGGCAAAAACGATGGAAGATCCGATTGACACGGCGCCGCTGCTCGGGGTGCGGGAGACGCGCCGGATCATTGGGGAATACGTCATCACCGGCATGGATATCGCCAGCTGGCGCAAGTTTGACGATGTCATCTGCATGAGTGGCCACGGCTACGACATCCACAATCCGGCCGGCGTCGGCAACATCAAATGGATCAATGCTGAGATCGACGGCGAAAGCCGGTACGTGATCTGCAACCGCAGCGGTCACGGCACCAGTCTGGATCCGCCGGGCGGCAAGGAGGTGCTGTGTGACGGCAAAGGTCGCAGTGGCCCGGCGATGGACTTCCCGAGTCCGGCCGCCTACGACATCCCGTACCGCTGTCTGGTGCCGCTGAAGATCGACAATCTCCTGGTGGCCGGCCGGTGTCTCTCCGCCGATTTCGCGGCGCAATCGGGGTGCCGCTTGATCATGGCGTGTCTGACCATGGGCGAAGCTGCCGGTACGGCGGCGGCCATCTCGTTGCAGCACCGGATCACCCCGCGTGAGGTCGATCGGGTCGAATTGCAGACCACACTGCTGCGCCACGGCGTCAATCTCGGGCAGAAGCTGCGGCCGATTCCCGGCATCAAGGAGGACCTTGTCGCCGCCGGCTGATGGGGAGCCGTGACGCCCCGCAATCGCCGCCGGCGGGATTGCGGGGCGTTGCGGGGCGGTTATACTGGATCGTGCAACCGAAGGAATGTTATGAAGATCTTCCTGCTTGTTGGGCAATCCAATATGGCCGGGCGCGGTTTGCTTGCCGATGTCCAGCCAATCCGTAACGCGCGCATTCGCATGTTCCGCGGTGACCAGTGGCTGTCGGCCGAAGAACCGCTGCACGACGACAAGCCGGACATTGCCGGCGTTGGCCTGGGGATGAGCTTTGCCCTTGATATGCTGGGTCTGTTTCCGGAGGAGGACATCGGGTTGATCCCGTGTGCCGTCGGCGGCACGCCGCTGTCGCGCTGGCTGCCGGGAGCCGATCTGTACCAGCGCGCGGTGACTACGGCGCAGGCAGCCTTGGACCATCAGACTCTGACCGGAATCCTCTGGCACCAGGGGGAGGGTGATGCCGACGATGAAGCGTTGGCGACCACGTACGGCGAACGCCTGGCCGCCATGATGGTGCAGTTGCGTCAGGACATCCCGGCGCCCGACGTGCCGGTTGTTGTCGGCGAACTCGGCCGGTTCCTGGAGATGCGAGAGAGCAAATCACGATACGTCAAGGAAGTCAATGCCGCGCTCAACGCCCTGCCGCAGCAACTGCCGCATTGCCGTTGCGTCTCCTCGGAAGGGCTGGAGCACAAAGGCGACGAACTGCATTTCAGCGCGGCGGCATTGCGTGAGTTCGGTCATCGCTATGCCAAGAGCTTCCGCGAACTCGCCCGGCGCATGCCGTAGCCATACCCGAATCCGGTCGGCACAACGCGGTCTGCGGCGCGGACTTCATCCGAGGCTGCCCTGGCAATCCCGGGGAGCAGGGACGTGTCGCTCCCGGCGAGTCTTCCGAGCTGTTTGGTCCAGCTTGATGTTTCCGACAGAAGTCCTGCGGACCGTCTCAGACGGTCCGCTTCCGTGCGTGGCCGCGGTCGTCCCGACCGCGCATCCCCGACTTCTGTCGGGAACATCCAGCTTGAATAACTCAGAAGTCTTCTTCTGCGAGCGGTCATTGCCCGCCATTCCAGGCTGGGACCTTATCTCCGTGGTTGCCGGACATGAGAATGTGCATCATCCCAATTCTGCTTGCGCAAGCGCCATTCCGAGCTAAGCGCATTCCAGGGCGGTATCGACCCAGGTGCGGTAGTTGTCGGCGAGACGCCGGGAGATCCAACTGATCGGACCGGCGCTGGCGCCGAGAATCAGGCGGCGGTTGCCGTGGCCCAGGATCTCCTTGACGTGAGCGCGGATTTCCTCCGGTTCAGCGGCCTCGAGCCGGTCCCATTCGAGGTTGCCCATCAGCGTCAACCGGTCGCCGGCGATCTCACGGGCTTCGGCGTAGGTCACGTCGCCGGCCGGCGGCGGCTCCACCGGGTCGGTGGTGTCAACGCCCATGGCCACCATGTCCTGCAGCGCCTGCCGCACTTTGCCGTGGCAATGGAACTTGACCAGCACGCCGTGTTGCTTGAAGAACTCCACGATCTGGCCGTCGTAGGGCACGACGTACTCCTGATACGCCTGCGGCGCCATCATCGGCGGGGTGCATTGCTCCGAGCCGCCGAAGTTCATTACCGTATCCATGGGTTCATCGAACACCCGCTCCAGAATCGCCAGAATGCGGCGCGTGATCTCCTGACAGAGCTCGTGGAAAAGCGCCGACTGCGTCAGCGATAATTCGAGAAACAACTCAAACTTCATCACGCCGCTGATGCAGACAATCGGGGAGGATACGCCGCTCTGCAGCAGGTAGTCCCGGCCGTAGCCGGCCAGCGCTTTGCGGTAGCTTTCCTTCGACTTGCGGATGGACTCGTCGCTGACTTCGAACGGGACCTCCGCCAGCAGGCGCAGATCATCTTCGGTCTCGACCGGATGTTTCGCCCACCAGCTTGTGGCTTCGCCCCGACGGCTTTCCCGGTATCCGACCAGCTCCCTCCGGGGTGTTTTCAACGTCACTTTGGTCTGCTTCCGATCCGGCTCGTCCACCACCAGTTCACCGGAGATCGCCGTCGGCGGGATCATGAGGAAGCGGTTCTGGCCGAACACGCTCCAGCCGGCAAATTCGTCCACATGGGGGCGGACATACTCGAACAACTCACGATAGATCGGGTCGGCCTGCCAGCCGCGACTGAAATCATCGGCGGCCGCCGGGCCGGTGACAATCGGGAACCCCTCGCGCAGCCAGATCGGCGCGCGGTCTACCGGTTCCCCCAGAATGGCTGCTCTCATTCGTTCGCGAGAATTCATGGTGACACTCCATAGCTGTTTCGCTGAATCCGTCTGATAAAAGTAAATACTGCTTGAAAATGTGTGGCAACTGCCTGTACATTGCTTTAGCAAAGACTATTTGTTATTTCGCAAATCCCGTCATGTAATTCTATGCCAAGACCCCATTCCAAACGTTGGTCCGGCGGCGGGGAGGTGGCCGGGCGCCTGCCGGTTGAGTCCATCACGGTGGCGGCGCGGCGGTATCATCCGGCCAACAAGGGGTCGCAGTGCAAGTCGCGCCCGGGGCATCTGCTGCACCTGATGGAAAAGGGCGAATACCATCTGATTACCAATGGCCGGCATTATGATCTGAAGGCCGGCGATGTGATCTACTACCACGATGGCGAAGACGTGATCTGGCAGCCGTCCCCGGCGGTGGTCTTTCTGGCGGTCGGCTTTTTCGCGCCGTCGCTGCCGGCGCCGCCAGTCGGTCAACGTTGTTTTCCGTCCACGCGCGAGGTCCGTCGGGCATTCCGGGCGGCGATCGCGGCGGCCGTCAGGCCGCACGGCCGCAGACGCAACTTCCGGTTGTATGCTGCGGTGCTCGACATCCTGGGGCATCTGCCCTGGGATCAAGGCAGCCCGGGGAGCATTGATCCCGCCGCTGCCGTCTGGTGGGACATCGAGTCTCATTTGCGGCGAGACAAGATGCTGCGGCCGCAAATGGCGGAACTGGTGGCGCTCAGCGGCTGCAGTGAATCCACCATCGCCCGCAGCTGCCGTCACGCCACCGGCCAGTCGCCGCTGCGGCGCGTCGCGGCTTTGCGTCTCGACGAGGCCCGCGGGCTGCTGCTCTATTCCGACCTGAATGTCAGCGAGGTCGCCGCTCGTCTCGGCTATCCGCGCATGCATGAGTTCTCCCGCGAATTCTCGAAGTATTACGGCCAGCCGCCAACCGCTATGCGTGGATGACGAGTCTTGCCGACAGCGAAACCTGTCCCGGAAATATGCGGCAAGCCGGCTGAAGGCGGTGAGGCAGGTTTGGCTGCCGCAGGCGTTTCCTGTTCCGGCCGGAGCACCGCCGTGATACGGCAGTTCCGACAGGGCCCAAGCCCGGATCCGGGGCCGGCAGGATGCCGGCGTTCCGGCGGCTTGGATTACTTAGTCCAAAACCACCGGCAGTTTCTCTGTCGCTGGTGACAGCTCCACCTCCACCGACTTGCCGTTGACGGTCAGGCGGTGCTTGCCGTAGAAGGCGCGTAGCGCGGCAAAGCCGTCGTCCCCGGCCCGTACGGTTTCGTCGGTGAGCCATTCCTTGCCGACCAGGTTGCAGTAGGCTTCACCCGCGGGCAGCGGCGACAGATCGGCGCGGAAGGCTTCACCCTTTGTGCGCCAGTGCCGTCCTTCCTGGAAGCCCCACATGTACAGCCCGTCGACGGCGGGATGGGCGAACACAATCCGATAGAACCGGTCCAGTGCCGCCGCCTTCTGTTCCTCGAAATCAGCGGTATAGCTGTCGACGATCTGCCGAAACTTCTCCAGGTCCTTGTACTTCTCACTACCCTCGATCCACTTGACGCCGCGGTAGCGCTCTTCCTTGAGTTTGATGCCGCAGTCGGACTCGGTGATCTTGATCGGGACGTTGAATTGCGCCAGGCGGTCAAGGACCTCCTTGACGTGCGACAAATCGAACGGCGGATCCAGGTGGCCCTGACAGCCGATGCCGCCGATCGGGACGCCGATGTCCAGGAGGTCCTCGATCAACGCGACGTAGCGATCGATGTCGCCGCCGGTGATAATGTCGTGTTCGTTGACGTAGATCGTGACGTTCGGGTCTTCTTCGAGGACCCAGTCGGCCATGCGCCGCAGGATATCCTTGCCGAAGCGATCGCGGTACCAGGAGCCGTCGAGGAGTTCATTGTTGAGATCGTATTCCGGGATGCGCCCGCGGTACCGCGACACGGTTTCGCGGGCCTGCTGTTCCATGCAGGCCAGGACCTCCCTGTCGTCGGCAATCTCCCGCACCCATTGTTGAACGTGGATGCGATGGGCGTAGAACACGCAGTGGCCGCGCACGTTGAACCCGTTCTCTTCACACCAGTCGAGGGTGCCATCGCAGCCGGTGTAGTTGCGTTGGCCGCGCCGGCGTTCGATCCCGGCCCACTTGATCGGTACGACGCCGGCGTTGAACCATCTCGCCGTGAAGGCGCCGAGTTCCGGCTCCTGCCGGCAGAGCGTGCCGGACAAGGGGGTGCCGAATTCAAATGCGTGGGTGAGTTGTTCAACCTTGACGGTTACGTTCGGTGCGGTTTGGATACGCAACGTTCCCCGGCGCCGCCGTTCGATTCCCTGGTTCAGTGTGTCTCGCGTGTCCATGCTGCCTCCGGTGTTATAGCCGGAACACTAAGCCGGTTGCCGCCGGCGTCTATAGCATTTCGGAGAAACAGTGCATAGCTCGACCCAAGGGCATGCCTGGCAGGCGTCGCGACGCGTCGCGATGATGGACTTCGCGGGAGCGAAGTCATCACCTCAGTGCGGTGAACTACCCTGAAAGGGCTTCCGGCGAATGGACGCCAGGGCCTGTCGTCGCGGGTTCGCCGCAGTGTGGGCTGGCGTGCAAGGCAGGTGGGGGGTGGGGGCGGCCGGAGCCGCCGTCGCGGCAGGGCTGCCTATACCGCGCTTCGATGCAGGGCCGCGGCGTAGTCGTCTTTTCCGAGGACGCCGCGCAGCACGGCCAGCACATTCGCAGTGGGCGTGCCGACCTGGATCGCGTGGGCCGGCGCGGCGATGTAGCCGCCGCCGGCGCCGAAGACTTCGACCAGACGGCGGCATTCGGCTTCGACCGTATCGGCATCGGCATGCGGCAGCAGCTGCTGCACACTGATGCCGCCGTGGAACGCGATGCGGTTACCGAAGCGCTGCTTCAGCGCGGCGGGATCCATGCCGGCGCAGTCGGTCTGGACCGCCTCCAGAATGTCCAGGCCGGCATCGATGACGTCGTCCAGAACGTCGACCACAGATCCGTCACTGTGCATCATGATCTTCGTGTGCGGCGCCAGTTCTTTTGCGGCCTGGAACAGCTGACGATGGAATGGCTGCAGGATATCACGGTACATCGCCGGCGAGATGATCGGTCCGTTCTGTCCGCCGAGATCGTCAGCGAAGAAGACGATGTCGATGCCGTCGCCGGCGGCGGTCAAGGCCCGGCGTACGCGTTGCTCGTAAAACCCGGTGATGTGTTCCAGCGCGCGAACGACCCATTCCCGATCGATTGCACAGCGACAAAGGACCTCCTCCAGCCCGGTCATCCAGCAGAGCGTTTCGAACGGGTTCCAGCCGTTCATCCGCACGGCCCGTTCGCCGGTGATCGTGACGGCGGCGAATGCGTCATAATCGTACCAGTCCGGATCCGGCCACGGATAGGCATCGAGTTGGTCGATCGTCGCAATCGTTGCCAGCGGATATTGGGCCACTTCCCGGTAACTGCCGCCGCCGTAGTCGACGCTCTCCCAGCGGATGCCCCAGATGTCCCAGACACCGCCGGCAAACTCCGGGGGACCGCAATACGCCGGGTTGACGAACGCAATGTCCTCCGTCCACTGTCGCAGGCGCGGCCACGAGAGCCCTCGCCGGCTGAGATCGGATTCGAGCTGCTGCTGCATTTCCGCCGTGGCACAGAACTGCCAGGAGAACGGCACGCGCTCCGGCTGGCGCCGGGCGAGGGCGGTCAGCACGCGCTGACGTCTTGTCGCATGGACCTGGTTCATGAGAAGACATCCTCTTGGTTCGCGTGTACAATAGGGCGTCTGACCGGTTCACTGTAAATACACAAAACCGAGAAGGGCCTTGTCCAAATCCGGGAATGTCCGATGACAACTGTCCACTGCATGTTCGCCATGGAGCTGCCCGTGTCGGCCGCCTACGCCTGCCGGCCGCACGGCCATCCGTGCACCGAGCTTGTCCTCAGTCGCAACGCCATCGGCGCGATCTACTGCGGCGCGGACGAGTGGATCTACGGCGACGGCACGCTGTTCATCTATCAGCCCGGCGACGTGCACGGCATTCGCAATCAGGTTGCCGGAACGCACTACTGCGTTGGCGTCAACGGCTGCGGTGCAGAGACCTTGCCGCCGGGTGCGTGGGGCGCGAGTGATACAGTGATCTCGCTGGTGATGGAGATCATCGGTTGCGCCGAACATCGCGACGGCTTGCACGACCAGCAGATGGACCTGCTCTCCGGGCTGCTGGTGGTGGCGTTGCGCCGTGAACTCGACGAGACGCAAACAATCCCGGTGGTGCCGGCCAAGGCATTGGAAGCGAAGGAACTCATTGACGCCCAGTTCGACCGGGAGCTGTCGGTCGGCGGTCTGGCTTCGGCGCTGTTCATCAGCCCGGACTACCTGCGGCAGTTGTTTAAGAGCGCCTTTGACGATTCTCCGATGCAGTACTTGATTCGGCGTCGCATCCAGGTGGCGCAGGACCTCCTGTGCACAACAGACTTGCCCATCAACGCAGTGGCGCGGCGCGTGGGCATCGACAACCCGTACTACTTCAGCCGGCTGTTCAAGAAAGTCGTGGGACAGACGCCGTCGCAGTGGCGCGGGCGGTGATCGGTGATCGGTGATCGGTGATCGGTAATCGGTGGTTATGGCGTTTCCACTTTTTCTGTAGCCGCTACGTGTTGCCGAAGTCTGTTCCGCAAACTGTCCCGTTCAGATTCGTTGTCTTGATCGTTGTCGCCTTTCGGAGCGAAGCGACAATCCGAAGCTGACCGCGATCGATTTTGGACAGACGGCCTCTGGCCTATGGCTGCCCAAGGCAGCAGCGAAGCGTCAACGATCAAGACAGCCGGCGCTTGCGCCAAAGGCTGCCCAAAGGGCAGCAACGAAGTGGCAGCGATAGTGGGTTGAAGAAATCCCGGCTGCGGTTTTTCTTAGTATGTATAGGATGGGGGGCTGCTGTCACGAGGTTACCAAGTCACGCCCAACCAATCCGATCAACCCGTCAAATCCGGTGGATCTTCCTACGCACTACCCGCTATGAACTACCCACTACGACCTACTTGTCCGTCCGGCAGTGTTTGGGGTCGATGTCGCGTACACCTTTAGTGCCCAGGCGCATCTTGAACTTCGCCGGACCGGTGAGTTTGCCTTTGATCGTGAGACGGTATGTCCCCTGCTCCAGCGGGAGGAAGTGCCAACTGCCGCCGGTCGGGATGGAGAATGGCTCGCCGTTCACCTTCAGTTCCTCGACTCCCGGACAGAGGATCTGGACCTGGTTCAGGCCGCCGGGGACCTGCAGGTAGCCGTCGACTTCGTAGTCCTGGCCGTCCTTGACGCCGTTGAGCACCTGGGTCATGGCCTTGCCGGCGCGCACGCTGGTCTTGCCGCCGACGGTGCAGGCAAACCCCTGTTTCATGCTGTTCCAGTCCGGGATTCCGGCTCGGGCCGGCTTCGGCGGGCCGACTTTGACGGTAAACGGCTTGCCGTAGATCTTCAGTTTCTCGCCGCCTTTCCGGCCGACCGCGCCGGGCCAGACCGTGACGGCGCCGCACCCCAGCTTGCCGGTCTCGAGTTTCAGCCGGGAACTGGACTTGTCGGATTCGGCGATGACGCGGCCGTTGCATTCGAGAAAGACCCCGTTGGCGCCGCGGCAGGTTACCGTCACCCGCTCGGTGCTGCCGAACGGCAGGAGGTCCTTGCTGCCGGGTTTGCCGCTGGTCTCGACCTTGATGCGGCTGGGCACTTCGAAGAGGTACTGGTCTTGGGTCGTGATCTCCGGGCCGCCGTCGCAGACTGCGGCGACACCGAGTGTGTGCCAGCCCGGCGTCATTCGCGAAGTGGCAAGAGTGCCGGATTTGTCCGGGCGCACGGACTTGTAGTGCTTGCCGTCGAGGTACAGGTCATAGCGCTCGAGTTTGACGTTATTGCGGACACGAAACTGGAGTTGCGGATCGCGGCCGACAGTTTCGCCGTCCTTGATGCCGCGCATCTGCCACCTGGCGCTTTCCCCCCAGATCCGGCACAACGGCTCGCCGACGACAATCAGCTGGTACGGGCCGGAGATGCTCTGGTAGAAGGACTCGATCAAGGTGCTGCCGGTGCCGTAGTAGTAGTGGATATACGGGGTCGGGAACTTCGCCTGGATGGCATAGGGCTCGGTGACGGTGCCGCTGGTGCCGGCGGCGCCGTTCTGGATCAGGTGCAGGCAGCAGGTCTGCCCGGCGCGGGCGTGCAGGTTGCCGCCGAAACTGGTCAGGTGTTCGGCGATCGCACCCGGCAGCAGTTTGCTGCCGCTCTTCGGCCAGTTGAAACCGGCGGAGCCGATGGTGCAGCCGGCGACGCTTTCCTTGTTTTTCGGCAGGACCCCGTTGATCGCTTCGCCCTTGATCCCGAGGCCGGCCAGGGCGCTGACCGTGCCGTCGAAGCCCCACTGGCGCGTTTTCGAGCGGATGTCGCCGTTGATCATGAAGTAGACGGTGCCTTGGGGCTTGCTCTCGTCGGCCTTAACGGCGCGTTCAATGTGGGCCACGGCTTGCTCCACGGACATGCCGCGACCGCCGGTCCAGGCCAGCAGGATGGACAGATAGTGGGGCGGCAGCTTCGTCTTGCGGTCTTTGAAGCGCGGGTCCTCGCGGATCCACTTCGGGAAGGATTTGCCCGGCGGCACCTCGGCCTTCGGCAACTTGACCCGGCTCAGCAGTTTTTTGAATTCGTCGTTGTCTTTCAGCGGCTGCAGATTGGCCTCGCGTTCCATTTGCGCCTTGTTGAACCAGCCGTACTTCACGGCGTTGTTGAGACTTCGCAGAGCGCCGGTGAGGTCCTTCTGCTGGACCTCCGCCTGGGCCAGGTAGTAATGGAGATACGGGTGGTCTTTCTGTTCGCGGATGCCTTTCTTGAACAGCTTTTCGGCTTCCTTCCACTTCTTCTGCCGCAGCTCGCGCATCGCCTCGCTGTAGATCTTGCTGGTCTTGCCTTTCCAGGTGAAGCGCGGATACTGAATGCGCGGCCGGCCTTGGGAGTACGGGTTGGCGCGCATCGAAAGATAGGCCGCGGCACGTTTTTCGGGCGTGAGACCGTTCTTGCCGAGAACCGCTTCATAGGTGATCGTCAAACCGGTGATCGCCGCTTGCGGCGTTGTTGTCTTCCGGAATTTGGTCTTCATGTCCGGCTTGACGTTAATCTTGTACGGCACGTCCGTGGAATAGGCAATGCAGAAAATCTGCTCTTCCAGATTGCGGTCGGTGATCTCCTGCAACACGGGCTGGAGAATGTGCTCGCGGAAGGCGTTGACGTCGCAGTCTTCATAGCTGTAAAGCTTGCTCAGATCGAGGTAGACCACGTTGCCCGCCGGAATCCGGCGGAGCTCGATAAAGGCGTTGGCGACGGTCATCGACGCCCAACTGTGCTTGTTGATCACGACCAGCACGTTCTCCGGCGCCAGGCCGGCCTGGAGGTTGATCGTAAGGAGCAGCAACACCGCCCCGAAAACGGCGACACACCGATGCTTCATGCTCGACCTTTCGTCACTGCCGGACCTGATGCCGGCTGATTTGCGTTACTTCTGTTGCTTTTGATGTTGGAAAACCAAAAAAGTTCTCCGGGACCGGCGGCGCCCCGGTATGGTCACGGATCGCCGGCGGGAACCGCAGCGCCGGGATCGGGGCCGTCGGCGGTTTGGGCCGGGGGCAGGGTGAATCGGAAACAGGCGCCTTTGCCGACGGCGGCTGCAGCCCAAATATCGCCGCCGTGACGGAGGATGATGCGGCGGGTGGATGCCAGACCGATGCCGGTGCCCGCGAACTCGTCTTCCCGGTGCAGGCGCTGAAACGGGGTGAACAGTTGGTCGGCATAGCGCATGTCGAAGCCGGCGCCGTTATCACGAACATAATAGACGGTGTCGTTGTTTTCGTCGTTTTCCGTGCCGAACTCGATCACCGCCGGTTCGCCGCCTCGGGTGAACTTCCAGGCGTTGTCCAGCAGGTTCTGCAGGGCGTTGCGGATGAGTTCCGGATCGGCGGCCGGAGCGCTGACGTGGGGCTCGATCCGGATTTGCACGGTGCGGTCCGGATTTTCCTCCTGCAGGCTGCGGGCAATCTCCGTGACCATGGCGCTCAGGTCGACGCGGCATCGGTTCAATGGTTTCCGGTTCAGTCGGGAGAGGGTCAACAGATGGTCGATGAGTTTGCTCATGCGGAGAGAGGCGGCGCGCAGCGGTTCAATGTGGCGCTTGCCTTCGTCGTCCAGCTGCTCGCGGCAATCCTCCAGGAGGGCCTGACTGAAGCCATTGATGCTGCGCAGCGGCGCCCGCAGATCATGTGACACCGAATAACAGAAGGCCTCGAGTTCGCGATTTGCGTGTTCGTGTTGCCGGGTTCGATCGGCAACTCGATCTTCCAGGGCGGCATTTGCCTGGCGAATGCGCTCAGCCGCGTCCTCGCGTTCGGTGATGTCGTTGGCGAGGACGGCGAACCGGTCGTGCCCCAGCGGCACGGCCCAAGTCAAGAGGACGCGGGTGCGGTCGGCGGCGTCCTGCAGTTCGAGCTTCTGCATCGTGGGGGCTGCATCGCGCGACTGAAGCAGTGCTTCCGTCCGGCGTCGCATGGCGGCATTCGGGCAGCACTGATCCAGCCAGTCGCGGACCCGGCCAAAATCGTGTCGGCCGAAGGTTGCCGCGAATTCCCGGTTGGCGAACTGGATGCCGCCGTCTGCAGCGATGATGACCAGCGGCAAAGGGGCGGCTTCCGCCAGGGCGCGGAACTGGGCCTGGGTGGTGCGCAGCGCGTCGCGGACGTCGCCTGCCTGAGCCAGCTCGGTCGACAGGCGAAACGCCATGACCGCGACCAGCGGCATATAGGCGTACTCGATCAGATACGGAAAGGTGTACAGCCCGATGCCGACAACGATGTCGTTGGTCAGCCCCGGGAAGAAAATCGCCATACCGATCAACAGCGGCCGGACGAGCGGGCGTCGCGGACTGCGATAGCATCGAATCGTCTGCCACAGGACATAGATATGCACGACAAAGCCGAGCCCGCCGTGAAGGATCAGGATCGGCCCGGGAGCGACTTCCTGGTACGTGATCCATTCACTGCCGAACAGTTCGACGGTCTTCACTGCCGGGACATCGGCCTGCCAGCACCAGCCCAACCCGAAATGGCGGTCGAGAACCAGCAACGGCGCCAAAAGCAAGACGTAGACCCCGAGCCCGATCACAACGCGTCGACGCCCCAGTTGAAGGTAGTCGGAGACAAACCACACCCAGGTAACCGAGATGAACCCGAGCATCAACACCTGGCCGTAGAGCCACCGGACGCCTTCCGCGGGGGAGGCGGCGTTGTACAGCCCGAAACAGTGAAAATCGTAAAGCGCCACGGCCAGGCAGGTGAGCGAAAATGTCAGATGGTGGCGGACTTGTCGCCGGCGCAGGTAGATCAGCAGATAGTGCAGACCGACGTAGGTGGTAACGCCGCCCAGCACCAAAGCCGGCAATGAGCTGATTCTGATCAAGTTGCTGACCCCTGGCATGTTCAGTTCCGGTAGCATCCCACCGCCCTCCAGTTTGCAGAATATGCGACAGTACCCGGGGGAGTGCAAGCCGCAACGCCCGGCGCCGAGATGCGGGGCGCATGGCAGGCTGATTACAGGGGCTCACAAGTCCGCGGGCATTCTGAGGCGTGAGATCGCCGGCACCCGTTTCGCGGCGGGCGACTTCCGGTTGACGCCGGGAGAACCCGGCACCAACCGGAAATCGTCCCCGGAATCCGACCCCGGCGTCCGGGTATCCGGAAGGCGGCAACATAGAACACGGTCTGTCATGAATGTAGGTACAGGCAGAGTGTGAAACTCTTTATTACGAAACCGATATCGACACAAGGAGGAAGCGGAAGATGAAGAAATTGCTGACAAGTCTGGTGGTTTTGGCCGCTTGTGTGTTGCTGCCGTCGGCGGTTGCCGGCGAAGACAACAACACCCGGCAGAAAACGGACAAAGCCGTGAAACTGCAGGCAACCTGTCCGGTGATGGGCGGCAAGATCAACAAGGACCTCTTTGTCGACCACGACGGCAAACGCGTCTACGTCTGCTGCAAAGGCTGTATCGGCAAGGTCAAGGCTGATCCTGAGAAGTACATCAAGAAGATCGAGGCCGAGGGCAAGACGGTCGCCAGCCTGCAGACCAGCTGCCCGGTGATGGGCGGCAAGATCAACAAGGACCTCTATGTCGATCACGAGGGCAAGCGCATCTACGTCTGCTGCGAAGGTTGTATAGGTAAGGTCAAGGCCGAACCCGAGAAGTACATCAAGAAGCTGGCCGCCAAAGGCGAGGTGCCCGCGAAAGTCGCCGCCGCCGGAGGTGAGCACAAGGGCCACATGAAAGAGGGGTCCCATAAGAAAGAGGGATCCCATCGGAAAGAAGGTTCGCATCACCGGTAAACAACGATTGCCGCCGAAGTCGCAGCGGCCCAAAACCGGTGCGACGACGGCGGCGGAACGGTAACCAGACACCCCGGGAGGACCATGAGGGTACCCGTAAAACTGAGAAGACTGCGCGCCGCAGTGCTGGCGCTCCTGCCGGCTATACTGCTGCTGAACATCGCCGCCGCCGCGGAACCGAAATCAACTGCCGACACCGCTGCTGAAAAGCTGGCTGCTGAAGTGACGCTGCCGGCGCTGATCAAACTGGCGGTCCGCCGGAACCCAAAACTGAAGGCGGCGCGTTTGTCGTGGGGGGCTGCATTGGCAAAAGTGCCGCAGGCCAAGGCCTGGCCGGACCCGATGATCAGCTACCTGCACTACGGCGAGAACGTCGAAACCCGTGTCGGCCCGCAAGAGCATCGATGGGGCATCACCCAGAACCTGCCTTTTCCCGGCACCCTGAACACCGCCGGCAAAGTCGCCCTCGAAAAGGCCAGGATTGCGCGCCTCAAACACGAACTGGTCCTTCGTGATCTCATCGTCGACGTGAAGATCGCATTTCATGAACTGGCGTATCTCGAACGCGCGATCACGATCACCGGGCAGAACCGAAAGCTGATGCTGCAGGCGAGCAAGGTGGTCAACGCGTTGTACGCGAAAGACGGAGCGACCCTGAACGACGTCCTCAAGGCACAAGCGCAGTCAGCCCAGCTCCAGTATGACCTGGTCCTCCTCCAGGAGCTGCAGGACGTCGAAAAGGCGCAGCTGGCGGCGATGCTGAACCTGCCCGTCAGGACCTCCTTCGGCAAGACCGTCGTCCGCGTGCCGCAAGCCTTGGAGTTGTCCTTCGAGCAACTCGAGAAACGCGCGCTTGCCAAACGCCAGGAATTGCGCATTGCCGAGGGCAAGATCGATTTGACGCGGCAGCAGATGCGGCTGGCGCGGTTGAAGAACCTGCCGAAATTCAGTCTCAGCGTCATGAAGGTCGAGACCGGTGAGGCGCTGAACCCGAACCTGGACGACAGCGGCAAGGACGCGATCATGTATGGCGCCGGCATGACCATCCCGTGGAATTTCCGCCGGAACAGGGCTGTCACGCGTGAGGCGCGACTCAACCATCAGGCGGCGGTGGAATCGCGGCGGGCGCTGGCCAACACCACCTCCGCCAGACTGCGGAAGCTTTACTTCCGCCTGTTGAACGCGCAGCGGCTGGTGACGCTGTATGAGAAGAGCCTGATCCCCCAGGCGAAGAAGGCCATGTCCATCGCGGAGAAATGGGATGTGGACGGTCGTAAAGACGTCTCGAGTTTTCTGGAAACGCAAAGTGTGTGGCTGAATTTCAACTTGGCACGTCTACGGGCGCAAACCGATTATCAGCAGGCGTTGGCCGCGATTGAACGAGTGGTCGGCACGCACCTGAAGTCCAAATCCGGGAAGGGCAATAGTGAAGAGAAATAGCACAATTTTCCTGAGGACCTGGGCCATGTGGAGTGCCGGAATGGCTCTGGTTCTGCTAGCCGGCTGTGCGACGTCACGCGACTACCATGCAGAACGACGCGCCTATCGTGAGCAGCGATTGTCGGATTACTACCGGCACGAGATTGTCTCAACGCCATCGAAGACGGTCGGTGAGGATACCGATACCTTCGCGGCGGCTGTCGAGAAACACCTCCTGCAGTTTCAGCGCGAGTGGGAAAAGAAGGTCAAAGACGAGCCGGTGACCGCCGGCACCATCCTGCCGTTGACGGCCGAGGTGATCGAGCGTTACGGCAAGTTGGCGGCCGACGACAAGCTGGATGCAACGCTGAAAGACGGCATTGACCTGCCGCAGCTCCTTGGCTTGGCCTACAGCCGCAACCCCAAACTGAAAGCCGCCCGCGCCAAGCTGAAAGCCACCCTGCAGAAATATCCGCAGGCGGCGGCGTTGGACGATATTCTGCATCAGTACAATGCCTTTACCAAGCAACTGGATACGAAAGTCGGACCGAAGCAGCACAAAGATATGGTCGCGATGAAATTTCCGTTCCCGGATATGCTCGCGGTCAAAGGCAAGATTGTCAACGAAGAGGTGGCCATCGCGCAGCAGAACTATGAGATCGCCTTGCGGGATCTCGTCGCCGCGGTCCGCAAGAACTACTACGCGTACGTCTACACCATCGCCGCCCTCGAAATCACCAAAGAGAACCAGGTGCTGCTGCAGCAGGTGGTCAAAGTCGCGCAGCAGAAGTACCAGGTGGATCAGGGCAAGTACGGTCATGTGATCATGGGGCAAGTGGAGTTGTCGAAACTCAGCGACCGGGTTCTTACCATTGAGAACCGCCGCGGCACCATTGCCGCCAAGATCAACGCGCTGTTGAACCGTCGCACGGAAGCGCCGCTGGGCGCGCCGCAGCCGCTCACCGATCAGCAGGTGCAGGCCGCTCTCCCCGACCTGTACAAGACGGCACTGCATCAACGCCAGGAGGTGCGGCGACAGGCTTTGGCCGTCAACCGCATGGACCTGATGATCACCATGGCCTCTCGGATGACCTATCCGGATGCGTCGCTGGGGGCGTCCTATCTGGAAACCGGTATGCGGCGCGACCCGCAGTTCATGCCGAAGCGTACGCTGAATGAGCGGCAGACCGCCTGGGTCGGGCAACGGGATGCATATGTCCGTGAGATGAAGCACAATCTGGTCGGTATGCAGCAGAAGCTGAAAGCCGTGAAGGACCAGACGCGGTTTGCCGTCAAGAAACAATACCTTGCCCTGGATACGACGAAACGAAGCATAGCGTTGTATCGAAAGTCGCTGCTGCCCCAGGCAAAACAGGCCGTGAAGGCGGCGCAGACCGCCTACGCCAACAACAAGATGGATTTCGTCGGTTTCGTGGATGCGCAACGCACGTTGTTGAACGTGCAGTTGGGCGAACAGCAGGCCCTGCGCGACTATCGCGCCGCCCTGGCTGAGTTGGAACGGCTGGTCGGCCGGGCGCTCAACAAGGAGGCCTTGACGTTGCCGAAGACCATCAGGAAAGATTCGGACTAGATAAGGAAGTGGCTATGAAACATAAGCAACGATGGCTGTACATCGCGATAACCGCGGTGCTGGCGCTGCTCGTATTCGGCATCGGCTATATGGCCGGTCGCGGTCCGGGCGCGGCACATGCCGAGCATCAGAACGGAATGGCCGAGAAAGAAACCATCTGGACCTGTTCGATGCACCCGCAGATCCAGCAGCCGAAACCGGGCAAGTGCCCGATCTGCGGTATGGACTTGATCCCCCTTGAAAACGGCGGCGCCGAGGATGGCCCCCGGCAGCTGACGATGTCCGCGACGGCCCGTAAACTGGCCCAGGTCGAAGTCGTGCCGGCACGACGGCTGGCCGTCTCTCGTACCGTCCGGCTGGTGGGCCGCATCGATTACGATGAGACACGGATGGCCACCATTGCCGCCTGGGTCCCGGGCCGACTGGACCGGCTCTACGTCGACTATACCGGCATCGCCGTCAAACCGGGCGATCACATGGTGCGGATGTACAGTCCGGCAGTGCTTACCGCGCAGCAGGAGCTCCTGCAGGCCATCGAAGCCGAGAAACAGATGCGCTCGAGCGAGTTGCCGGCGTTGCGGAAATCGGCGGCCGCCACCGTGGAGGCGGTGCGCGAGAAGCTGCGTCTCTGGGGACTGACTGAAGATCAGGTCAAGGCGATCGAGAAGAAGGGCATAGCCTCCGACCACATCACCATCAATGCGCCGATCGGCGGCATCGTCATCCATAAGAACGCGGTGGAAGGGGCGTACGTCAAAACCGGCATGCCGATCTACCGCATCGCCGATCTGCGGCAGGTCTGGGTGCAACTCGACGCCTATGAATCCGATCTGCCCTGGTTGCGCTACGGCCAGGCAGTGGAGTTTACCTCCGAGTCCTATCCCGGCGAGGCGTTCAAAGGCAGGATCTCCTTCATCGACCCGGTGTTGACGCAAAGCACGCGTACGGTGAAGGTGCGGGTGAATGTCCCCAATGAGAACGGCAAACTGAAGCCCGGCATGTTTGTGCGCGCCGCCATCCACGCCGAATTGGCCGCCGGCGGCAAAGTGCGCGATCCGGATTTGGCCGGCAAGTGGATCAGTCCCATGCATCCGGAGGTCGTCAAAGACCAGCCCGGCAATTGCGATGTCTGTGGTATGCCGCTGGTGTCCGCTGACAAGCTGGGGTTCATCGGCGATCATGTCAATGGTCCGCCACCACTGGTGATTCCCGCCAGCGCCGCTTTGCTGACCGGTACGCGGGCGGTCGTCTATGTCCAGGCGGAGACCGGCAGCTACGCCGGTCGCGAGGTCGTTCTCGGCCCGCGCGCGGATGATTTCTACGTTGTCGAGAGCGGCCTGGAAGAGGGCGAAAAGGTCGTCGTTAACGGCAATTTCAAGATCGACAGCGCCCTGCAGATTTCCGCCAAACCCAGCATGATGAATCCCGCCGGCGGCGGCTCTGCCGGCGGCCATCACCACGGTCACGGCGGCACCGGCGCCAAGCCGATGGCAGCCATGTCGATGGCCAAACATTACGACGTCTCCGCAGACTTTCTGAAGCAGCTGGCGCCGGTGTTCGACGCCTACTTCGCGGTCCAACAGGACTTGGGCAAAGACAAGTCGGCGGCAGCCGGCAAGCATGCCGATGCGGTCATCAAAGCATTAGCAGAAGTGGATATGAAACTTGTGACCGGCGACGCGCACAAGGCCTGGATGGATTTGAGCAGGGTGATTCGCGACGCCGCCCGCGAGCTGAAACAAGCGTCGGGCATCGAACCGCGTCGGGCGCACTTCAAGACGCTGTCGAAAGCCATGAAACGCCTTGGCAAGAGCTTCGGCACGGGCAAGGACACGGTCTACGTCAATACATGCCCCATGGCCTTCAACAACACCGGCGCCGAGTGGCTGCAGGGCGATCCTGAATTGCTCAATCCGTATTTCGGTTCGATGATGCCCGCCTGCGGCGAGCTGGTCGAGAAGCTCGACGCCGCCGGGGAAACGCCGGCGAAGAAACCGGAAGGCAGCCACGGCAGGAAAGAAGGAAGCCACGATGGCCACTGAGGACCGACACGGCGTCAACCCGCGGGAATTGACCTGGATCGATAAGGTCATTTACTTCTGCCTGCAGAACAAACTGGTGGTCGGGTTGGTGGTGCTGTTCGTCGTGCTCTGGGGGATTATGGTGGCGCCGTTCGACTGGAACATCGCCATTCTCGAACGGAAGCCGGTGGCCGTCGACGCGATTCCGGATATCGGCGAAAATCAGCAGATCGTCTTCACCCGCTGGATGGGGCGGTCGCCGCAAGACGTGGAGGATCAGGTCTCCTATCCGCTCACCGTCGCCATGCTTGGCATCCCGCAAGTCAAAACGGTGCGCAGCTATTCCATGTTCGGGTTCTCGACGATCTACATCATCTTTACGGAGGACGCCGAGTTCTACTGGTCGCGGTCGCGCGTCTTGGAGAAACTGAACAGCCTGCCGGCCGGCAGCTTGCCCGAGGGCGTGCAGCCCATGCTCGGGCCCGACGCCACCGCTCTCGGACAGATCTACTGGTACACCCTCGAAGGGCGTGATCCCTATTCCGTGACGCCGGACAAGCCGTACGGCGATGTCGTCGGCGGGTGGGACCTGCATGAGTTGCGGTCGGTCCAGGATTGGACGGTGCGCTACTCGCTGCTCTCGGCCGACGGCATCAGTGAGGTCGCCTCCGTCGGCGGCTTCGTCCAGGAATACCAGATCGATGTCGACCCCGACGCCATGCGGGCCTACGGCGTGACGTTGGATCAGGTGTTTATGGCGGTGAAGATGTCGAACCTCGACGTCGGCGCCCGCACGATCGAGATCAACAAAGCCGAATACGTCATCCGCGGCATCGGTTTCCTCCGCAATGTCGATGACATCCGGAACACGGTCATTAAGGAACAGGACAACGTGCCGGTGTTCGTCAAGAACGTGGCGCACGTCACGCTGGGGCCGGCGCTGCGCCGGGGAGTATTGGACAAGGAAGGTGCGGAGACCGTCGGCGGCGTGGCCGTGGTCCGCTACGGTGAGAATCCGCTGGCCGCCATCAAGAACCTGAAAAAACAGATTGAACAGGTAGGCCCGGGACTGCCGGAAAAGGTCGTTGTCGACTACGACAAGGTCTCCGTCGACGAGATCGCCTCGTTTGCCGCGAAACAGGGATTCGACGCCTTCGAAGGCGCCGCCCTGAACCAGGCTGAATGGACCGTCTGGTTCAAAAACGCGACGCCCGCGGAACGTCCGGACTGGGCGCGACTCAGCAAAGTCACCGTCGTACCGTTTTACGACCGGACCGGACTGATCTATGAGACCTTGGGCACCTTGAGCACCGCGCTCAGCGAGGAGATCCTGGTTACCATCATTGTGATCGTCATCATGGTCATGCACCTGCGCAGTTCGATGGTCATCTCCATTACGCTGCCGCTGGCGGTGCTGATCTGTTTCATCGCCATGAAGACCTTCGGCGTCGACGCCAATATCGTGGCGCTGTCGGGCATCGCCATTGCCATCGGCACCATTGTCGACATGGGCGTCATCGTCTGCGAGAATATCCTGAAACACCTGGACGACGCTGATCCCGGCGCCGACAAATTGCGGCTGGTGTTCGACGCCTGCAGCGAAGTGGGCAGTGCCGTGGTCACAGCGATCATGACGACCGTCGTCAGTTTCCTGCCGGTGTTTACCATGACCGGCGCCGAAGGCAAACTGTTCAAGCCGTTGGCATTCACGAAAACCTTCGCCCTGTTCGCGTCCGTCATTGTGGCGTTGACCATTGTCCCGGCACTGGCGCACGTGTTGTTTACCTCAAACGTCAAGTCGAAAGTGTTTCGCCGGACACTGCTGGTCTGCGCCGCGCTGCTGGGAGTTGTCGTCACAATCAAATTCACCGTACTCGGCGGCCTGTTGATCATTGCCTTTGCCGTCTTCCAACTGATCCAGAACCGGCTGCCGGAAGAACGACGCAAAACGGTTCTGCGGTACGCGAACTATGCCGTTGCATTCGTGGTGGGATTGATCCTGACCGCACACTGGCTGCCGCTCGGACCCGGCCGCAGTTTCGTGCTGAACGCTATTGTGGTGATGGGGCCGATCTTCGGGTTGCTCGCGTTCTTCGTGTTCTTTATCCGCTGGTACGCGCCGCTGCTGAAGTGGTTCCTGGACCATAAAGCGGTGTTCTTCTGCATCCCTGCGGTGGTGATCATCTGGGGGGCGTTGGCCTGGCTGGGAATTGACGGGCTCTTCGGTTGGCTGCCGCAACCCATAAAGACCTCCTTCGTCTATCAGGGCGCCGCCAATGTTTTCCCGGGCGCCGGTAAGGAGTTCATGCCGCCGTTGGACGAGGGGTCCTATCTCTATATGCCGACCACCATGCCGCATGCGTCAATCGGCGAAGCCCGCGACGTGCTGGCCAAACAGGATATGGCCTTCAACGCTATCCCGGAAGTCGAATCCGCCGTCGGCAAACTCGGACGCGCCGAAACCCCCCTGGATCCGGCACCGGTGTCGATGATCGAAACCGTGATCAACTACAAAAGCGAATTCATTACCGACAAAGATGGACACCCGATCAAATTCCGGTTCGATCCGAACGCCGTCGATTTCTATCGCGATGTCGACGGCAAAGAGGTCCCGGCAATCGACGGCGAACCCTATAAAGTGCGCGGCAAGTTCATGCGCGACGAACACGGGAAACTCATCCCCGATAATTCCGGCGTGCCCTTCCGCAACTGGCGGCCGGCGTTGGATCCGGAATTGAATCGCAAACGGACCGCCTGGCCCGGTATTCAGGAGCCGGACGATATCTGGGACCGGATCGTCGCGGCCGGCAAAGTGCCGGGGACTACGTCCGCCCCGAAACTGCAGCCGATCGCCGCCCGCATCGTCATGCTCCAGAGCGGCATGCGCGCGCCCATGGGCATTAAAGTGAAAGGGCCCGACCTCGAGACGATCGAGCGGTTCTCACTCGACCTGGAGCGGCTGCTGAAGTCCGGTGAAGTCCCCGGCGTCGAACCCAGTGCCGTCATCGCCGACCGTATCGTCGGCAAACCGTATCTGGAGATTCGCATTGATCGTGCGGCCGCCGCCCGCTACGGCGTACCGGTCAAGCGCATTCAGGACGTCATTGAAATCGCCGTTGGCGGTAAACGCATCACCACCACCGTGGAAGGTCGCGAACGCTATCCCGTACGCGTCCGCTACAAACGTGAGTTGCGCGATCAGATTGAATCGCTCGGCAAGATCCTCGTGCCGGGCCGGCGGCAGCAGCAGATCCCGCTGCAGCAGGTGGCGCGCATCGAGTACGTGCGCGGCCCGCAAGTGATCAAGAGCGAAGATACCAAACTCATCGGTTACGTGCTGTTGGATAAGAAGGCCGGGTTTGCCGAAGTTGACGTGGTGGAAGCCGCGAGCCGGTACCTGGACGAGAAAGAAGCGGCCGGAGAACTGCAGCGCCCCGAAGGGATCACCTACGATTTCGCCGGTAACTACGAAAACCAGTTGCGCGCCGCGAAGACGCTTGCCATTGTTCTGCCCCTGGCGCTGTTTGTCATCTTCATGATTCTCTACTTCCAGTTCAAGTCCATTCCCACCACGCTGCTGGTGTTCTCCGGCATCGTCGTTGCCTGGGCCGGCGGCTTCATCCTCATCTGGCTCTACGGCCAGGGCTGGTTTATGAACTTCAGCGTCTTCGGTATCGACTTCCGCGAGCTCTTCCAAATCCGCAATATCAACTTGAGCGTCGCCATCTGGGTCGGCTTCCTCGCGCTCTTCGGGATTGCGTCGGATAACGGCGTGGTCATCGCGACCTACCTGGACCAGAGTTTCGCCGCGAATAAGCCGGCGACGCCCGAGGCCATGCGCAACAGCACCGTCGAGGGCGCCGACCGCCGCATCCGACCGTGCCTGATGACGTCGGCCACCACTATCCTCGCACTCCTGCCGGTGCTGACCTCAACCGGCCGCGGGGCGGATATCATGGTGCCTATGGCCATCCCCAGTTTCGGCGGCATGCTGGTCGTCCTCGTCTCGGTCTTTGTCGTCCCCGTCCTCTACTGCGCCATCGCGGAACTGCGGCTGAAAGCGCGCCGGCAAACGACCCCGTAAAAATGCCGGCAAACATACTCCGTTCCCTCTGCCGATGACACAACGCAGAAATGCGGATTGTAAGCCCTCGTTTACTGCCCTTCGCGGTCCGCCTGGAGATCCCGCCCTCTCTTGAGCGCCGAAGCCTTGGCGAAGGAGTTTGCGGTGCGGAGTTTCAGGATCG